>NZ_AP019736.1:530000-873750 GCF_006542685.1 Alistipes dispar
GCCCAGCTTGACCTGATGGCAACTAACGGTAGGGGTTGCGCTCGTTATGGGACTTAACCCGACACCTCACGGCACGAGCTGACGACAACCATGCAGCACCTAGTTTCGCGCCCCGAAGGGAAATCCTGTTTCCAGAATCGTCGCTAACTTTCAAGCCCGGGTAAGGTTCCTCGCGTATCATCGAATTAAACCACATGTTCCTCCGCTTGTGCGGGCCCCCGTCAATTCCTTTGAGTTTCATTCTTGCGAACGTACTCCCCAGGTGGATAACTTATCGCTTTCGCTTAGCCACCGACTGTGTATCGCCGACAGCGAGTTATCATCGTTTACTGCGTGGACTACCAGGGTATCTAATCCTGTTTGCTCCCCACGCTTTCGTGCCTCAACGTCAGATATAGTTTGGTAAGCTGCCTTCGCAATCGGTGTTCTGTATGATCTCTAAGCATTTCACCGCTACACCATACATTCCGCCTACCGCAACTACTCTCTAGCCCAACAGTATCAGAGGCAATTCCGGAGTTAAGCCCCGGGATTTCACCTCTAACTTATCAGACCGCCTACGCACCCTTTAAACCCAATAAATCCGGATAACGCTTGAATCCTCCGTATTACCGCGGCTGCTGGCACGGAGTTAGCCGATCCTTATTCGTACGATACTTTCAGTCAGATACACGTATCTGAGTTTACCCTCGTACAAAAGCAGTTTACAACTCATAGAGCCGTCTTCCTGCACGCGGCATGGCTGGTTCAGACTTGCGTCCATTGACCAATATTCCTCACTGCTGCCTCCCGTAGGAGTTTGGTCCGTGTCTCAGTACCAATGTGGGGGGTTAACCTCTCAGTCCCCCTATGTATCGTCGCCTTGGTGAGCCGTTACCTCACCAACCAGCTAATACAACGCATGCCCATCCATAACCACCGGAGTTTTCAACCCGAAAAGATGCCTCTTCGAATGTTATGGGGAATTAGTACCAATTTCTCAGTGTTATGCCCCTGTTATGGGTAGGTTGCATACGCGTTACGCACCCGTGCGCCGGTCGCCATCTCAGGTATTGCTACCCGAATGCTGCCCCTCGACTTGCATGTGTTAAGCCTGCCGCTAGCGTTCATCCTGAGCCAGGATCAAACTCTCCATTGTAAAAAATGTTTCGTTTTAAATCTTTCGCTCTAATCTCAAAGGTATTGTTTGAAATCAACTCTTTTGCAAGAGTAGAAAAAACTAATAGCTGCTCAAATACTTCAAAGAACGCTGCTCGTTTATATTTCTATAAAGAACAATTTCTTTCTTATTCTTGGGGTTGGCCTTTCGGCTTTCCCCTCGGTTCCGCCACCGTTTTTCGAGGTGGGAAAGTGGTGCAAAGGTAAGTGTTATTTTTCGAACCACCAAATCTTTTCGAAAGATTTTTCAGAATTTTTTCAGAACCTTTTTTCGCATCGCTTCAGACGTCCTGTCTTATTCGAAGCGGGTGCAAAGGTAAGTCAAATTTCCGAATCTCCAAAAGATTTTGGAACTTTTTTCAAAATTTCTCAGAACCGTTTTCTTTCGCCCCGAAGCGGTGTTTTTCTCTCGAAGCGGGTGCAAAGATAAGGGCTTTTCGGGATAACTTCCAAATAATCCGGGAACTTTTTTCTGTTTTTTTTGCGCCCGGATATGCACTTATCTATTATACAGCGAATTAGTTCCGAATATTTCCGTATCTTTGTCCTCGTATCCGGACATCGGTATCATGCGTTTTATAATATACATAGGTATAATATTCTGCACGGCAGCCTGTACTTCTCCGACACCGGAACTGCATCCGGGCGATCTGCTGTTCCGGGCGGGACGGAATTCGGCGATGACGGGGGCCATCACCGCCGCAACGGGGCGGATCGAAGCGCCCGGTTTTTCGCACGTGGGGATTTTCGTCCGGTACGACGGCACGGACGCTGTTCTGGAAGCCGCGCCGGAAGGCGGCGTGCGGATCTCGCCGCTGCGGGAGTTTCTCGACGGATCGGCCCGCATCGGCGGTCGTCCGGCGGCGGTCGCCATGCGGTTGCGCGATACGGCAGGGCTGGCGGCCTCGCTCCGCCGGGCCTTCGGGTTTCTCGGCCTCCCCTACGACTGTTCCTTCCGGCCGGACAACGGAAAACTCTATTGCAGCGAGCTGGTCTGGGAGAGCTACCGCACTCCGGACGGACGACGGCGCTTCCCCGCCCGGCCGATGAATTTCCGGGCGGCGGACGGTTCGATGCCCGCCTTTTGGACCGAACTGTTCGAACGGCTCGGGGAAGCGATCCCTGAAGGCGAACCGGGGACCAACCCGAACGATATGGCGCACGATCCGCAATTGTACGAGGTCGGCCGCTGGTTCTGAAACGGAGAGGCGGTCAGACGATCCGCTCCACCGTGATGTCGGGATTCGCCCGCAGCAGGTCGATATACCCATCCTCGGCGGCCGTCCCCTTGGCGCGGATCACCAGCGTCGCCCGGTGCACGACCCCTTCGGGCGTACGCGCCGCCTCCACCTCGTAGGAGATCACCGAATAATCGCGGCTTTCGAGCCGGGCGAACATCGCATCGACCGCTCCCCGGTCGGCCGCCGAGAAGACGATCATCGTCCGCCGCCGCCCCAGTTCCCCGAACACGAGCGTCAGCACTTCCAGCCCGAAGAGGGTCAGCACCGTGGCTGCGGCCGCAACCGTATACATGTGCGCTCCGGCGGCGAGTCCGATACCCGCCGTGGCCCAGAGACTCGCCGCCGTGGTCAGTCCCCGCACCAGTTGCCGGTGAATGATGATCGTCCCGGCGCCGATGAACCCGATACCGCTCACGACCTGCGCCGCGATCCGGCTGGGATCGAGCCGCAGTCCGTCGTGCGAGGCCAGGAACCCCTCGAATCCGTACTGCGACACGACCATCATCAACGCGCTGCCGAGCGCCACCAGAAAATGCGTGCGGAACCCGGCGTCCTTCACCCGGTACTCCCGGTCGAGTCCGATCGCCGTCCCGCACAACCCCGCGACGCAGAGCCGCAGGATGAAATCCCATTCCGTTGCCATCATGCCGTTTCGCTGAAAAATCCGTGCCGCTCCGCGGCGTTTGTCGTCCGAAACGCCGGACCGGCGGCAGTCTATGGCAAATATAGCGAAAACTCCGCATTCCCGAAGTTTTTCGGGCGGAAAGGTTGTACGATGCGAAATTTTTCGTACTTTTGCAGGCTACGTTTAACTAATTAACTGTTTACGACAATGCCGAAAATGAAAACCAATGCCGCTGCGAAGAAGCGTTTTACCTTCACCGGCACAGGAAAGATCAAGCGCAAGCACGCTTATCACAGTCACATCCTGACCAAAAAGACGACGAAACAGAAGCGCAACCTCTGCTATTCGGGGATCGTTTCTGTGGCCGACGAGGCCAAAATCAAGAACCTGCTCGTGAAGTAAATCCGCGCAGGAGCCGCCCCTGCCCGCAAGGGCGAGGACGAAGGACGATCGAATGCGGCGCACGGCGCGCCAGCGCCGGCAAGGGCCCGGCTACCGTCGCAGGAGAGCGTCCCCGTAAAGAAACGAAACAGGCCGGACCCGAAACCGGAGCGAATCAGCCCCGAAGAACGCGGGAGAACCGCGTCGCTGACAGCTCTTCAAAAACTTTTACGTTATGCCACGTTCAGTCAATGCAGTCGCTTCGCGCGCACGCAGAAAGAAAGTTTTGAAACTTGCCAAGGGTAACTTTGGTTCAAGGGGAAACGTTTGGACCGTTGCGAAAAATACGGTCGAAAAGGGTTTGCAGTTCGCATATGCGCACCGCCAGCTCAAGAAGAGGACCTTCCGTTCGCTGTGGATCACGCGTATCAACGCCGCAGTCCGCGCGCAGGGAATGACCTATTCGCAATTCATCGGCAAGCTCAACGCCAAAGGCATCGCCCTGAACCGCAAGGTTCTGGCCGACCTGGCCATGAACGAGCCGAAGGCATTCGAGGCAATAGTTAAGGCAGTTAAATAAATCCTTTTTACGAAAGGATTCGGCAGGCGGACACTCCGGTGTCCGCCTTTTTTGTAAATTTGCGGAAGGTGTCCCCGGTCCCGGGACTTCCGGAGGAGGCGGGAAACGCTCCGCCCCGCCGCACGATATCCGACCGCCATGCGGCGCCGACGCACGAACCGAGCGACTATGGAAAACTGGAAAAAAACATTCGCCGTCATCTGGAGCGGCCAGATGGTCTCGATCCTCTCGAGCGCCGTGGTCGGCTATGCGGTGATCTTCTGGATGAGCCTCGAAACCGGCTCGGCCGAGGTGCTGGCCCTCGCGGCGATCGCGGGGATCCTGCCCCAATCGCTGCTCGGCCCCGTCGTCGGCGTCTATGTCGATCGCTGGGACCGCCGCCGCACGATGATCCTCGCCGATTCGTTCATCGCTCTCTGCACGCTGCTCCTCGCCCTGCTGTTCCGGTTAGGCATCGCGCAAATGTGGCATATCTACATCCTGCTGGCCTGCCGCTCGGTCGGATCGGCATTCCACACCCCCGCCATGCAGGCCTCCGTCCCGCTGCTGGCCCCCGCCTCCCAGCTCACGCGCATCGCCGGGGTCAATCAGGTGATCTCCTCGCTCTCGGACATCGCCGGACCGGCTCTCGGCGCCCTGCTGCTCACCGTCGCCCCGATCGGCGACATCCTCCTGCTCGACGTCGCGGGCGCTGCGGCGGCCTGCATCTCGCTGCTCTTCGTGCGGATTCCCCGCCCCGCCCGCGACCCGGAACGAAAACCCGCCCTGCTGCGCGAGTTCCGCGAAGGATTCGCCGCCATGCACGCCACGCCGGGCATGGGCTGGTTCTTCGCCCTTTCGGTCGCCGTATGGTTCTTCATCATGCCCGTCGGCGTGCTCTTCCCGCTCATGACGTTGCAGCACTTCGGCGGCGGAGCCTTCGAAATGAGCCTCATCGAGATCGTCTGGGGCGGCGGAGCGCTCGTCGGCGGGGCCCTCATGGGCGCCCGGACCTACGACGTGAGCCGCATCGTGCTGGTCAATCTCATGTACCTGGTCGTAGGGCTTTCGTTCCTGCTCTCGGGACTGCTGCCCGCCTCGGGATTCGTCTGGTTCGCCGTCTTCACGACCGCAGCCGGCGTCTCGAGCAGCGTCTTCAACGCCTCGTTCATCTCCGTCGTCCAAACCCGCATCGAACCCGGCGCGCTGGGGCGGGTACTCTCGCTCTACCGCAGCTTCGGTCTGCTGCCTTCGGCCCTCGGCCTGCTCGGCACGGGATTCCTGGCCGGTCAGGTCGGACTGACGACGACCTTTCTCCTCTCGGGCGCGATCATCTGCCTGCTGGGCATCGTTGCATTCTGCATCCCCTCCGTCATGCGGCTCGACGGCGGACGGCCGGAAACCCGGCACATACCGTAATACGAAAACGGCGGCCTCCACACAAGAAGCCGCCGTGTTGCTATTTCCCGACAGTAGTCCGTCAGATCGTATAGGAGAATCCGTTGTAGAACACCGTATAACTCAGCCTTCCGCCTTCGTACGTCCATTTGCACTCCACCTTCGGGGAGGGGAACAGCGTCGGATCGTAATCGCCGACCTGCATGAACTCGCAAATCTGCGATCCCTCCACGATCTGGGTATAGACCCCCACGCTGTTCGAAGCCACTCGCGAGAAGAAGTTGTAAACTCCGCCCTGCACCTTGTAGCTCAGCCCCATCGGAGCGGTCTCGGTGCTGTTGGCATAGATCGAAAGGCCCTGCGCCGCACCGTCGGCCTTGAGGTCGTCGTCCCAGATATCCGAGAAAGCCACGCTCTCGTCCTCCTCGGGTGTCAGCGTCAGCCGTCCGTTCCATGCCGAAACGTACTCTTTGCCGGAGGAGGTCGTCTCGAAGTTGGCCCGGATGTTCTCCAACGTGACGACATAAGCGGCCGTGCCGCTCGGATCGCGGAAAAGCGACGTCTTACCGTCCTTCATCTGAATCGTCGTCTGTTCGTTGTTGCCTACCGCATTCCTCGAAATCGCCTTGATTACGAAATCCGGCTGCATCTCCACCGACCACATGTTATCCGGATAGGAAGTACCGGCCAACTGCTCCGCATTGCCGGTATTCACCTTCAGCGACCCCTCCAGAATATAGCCGTCGGCCTGCTGGGTTCCCTCGGCATAGGAGATCAGCCATCCCTCCGGTCCCGACTTCGTAATTTTCGTTCCGGGGCCGAAGAGCAGGATTTGCAGCGTGTATTCGGATTTGTCGAGTTTGACCTTGATCTTGTCCAGCTCGATCTCCGCCAGCGGCTTGCCGGGATTCTGCTTTTCTGCCTCCGCCAGCAGCGACGCCAGCCGCAGACCCGCACCGGCCATCTGCATCGAGATGTTCTGCTGCATCATCGTCGAATTATAAATGCTCATGCCCGGCATCACCTGCTGCTGCTCCTTCCACTTCCCGTTGTCATCATCCATACAGCCCGTAAAAGCCAGCGCCGAGAGCGCCGCGATAGCTAAAAATTTATTCATTTTTCTCAATAAGGTTAAATTCACTTTTATAAACGCCGTCCGCCGCATTTTACTGCACGCCGCCGGAAAAAATATTTCCCCGTCCGCCGCACCGCGCCTCCGTCACCGTACCGGACCTCCGCGGCACACCGCCGTTTTCACGGCATTTCGCTTCAAAGATAAGCATAATTCGTATTTTTTCCCTATCTTAGTCCGAAGATTCCGCGTTTTTCACCGAACGCACAAAACCGAAAACGCCATGTCGATACTTTCACTCTTCGGCGGCGGCCGCGCGAAGGCCCCCGAATACCCGTCCGACACGCTCACGGCACGTGACGGAACGCAATTCACCATCCGTTTTTTCAGCCACGCCTCGCTGGCGGTCTCCGTCGGGGAAAAATACCTCTACGTCGATCCGGTGAGCGGCCATGCCGCCTACGCGTCGCTCCCGAAAGCCGACGTGCTGCTCATCACGCACTCGCACTACGATCACCTGGACCGCGCCGCAGCCGAGGAGCTGCTGACGCCCGATACCGAAATCCTCTGCGACCGGACCTCGGCCGAAATGTTCGAAATGAACTGCCACACGATGCGTCCGGGCAGCGTCGCCACCCCGTGCGACTGGCTGAAGGTCGAGGCCGTGGCGGCCTATAACACCACCCCCGACCGCCGTCAGTTCCATCCCCGCGACCGGGAGGACTGCGGCTACGTGCTGACGATCGGCGGCACGCGCATCTACATCGCCGGCGACACGGAGCCGACTCCCGAACTCAGGGCGCTGCGCGACATCGACATCGCCTTCCTGCCGGTCAATCAACCCTATACGATGACCGTGGAGCAGGCCGTCGAGGCGGTCAAGGCTCTGCAACCCGCGATCTTCTACCCCTACCACTACGGCCAGGTCGAGGAGCGGACCGACATCGACCGCCTCGTGCGCGAACTGGACGGCATCACCGAAGTCCGCATACGGCCGATGGAATAGGCAGCCGCCTACAAACGGACCGGACGCACGCTTTCAATGTGCATCCGGTCCGGATTTACGATTCCCGTCATTTCACCCCAATAGATTTCAGATATTCCAAATATTTCCCGGCAACGGCGTCCCATGTGTAATTCTCCAGAACGATCCGGTAGTTTTCCCGGGAACACCGGTCTATGAGCTCCCGGTGATGATCCATACAGCATTGCAATCCTCTTAACAATTCTCCGGTATCTTCGGGTTTGACCCATAGTAGAAAATCCACGCTCCGTGCGCCAAATATGATTAATCCTTTCAACCATTTTACCATTGTCCCCTGAGATTCCTGAAAGTAGCGAAGGCAAAAGGCGCAATCGGAACGGAACTCAAAAAATCGGACGATACCCGCACCTCATCTTGGTCTATCTTTTCCCCGTACCGCCTGATGCCAAAGAACGCCCTATCCTACTGGACATCATTGAAGACAGACATGGCAAAAACCCATCATCATCACTTCGCAGGTCCCAGTCTTCAACTGGTATGACGCCATTGAAGATCCTACTGCAGCCGATGCGATACTCAACCGCATAGTAAACCGGGTGGTGAACGTGTCCGGAAAATCAAGGCCGGGAAGAACAAACGATCCCAATAAGCCAAAATTCAAATACCTCTTCGGCCAGGACTAACACGGGGAATAGATTATTTTTCCAAAAGGGCCAACCACATTGAACGTACGGAGTCACGCCATTGTGGAGTTTCCAGTTCAGCGCCGATACCCCACATTGTTACAGCAGCGAATGCAGCGGACACCGGCCATCAAAAAGTTTTTCGACAACCCAAAGGTCACAGAGTCTGCACCTGCTTTCCGGACAACACATCAAACTCGCACAACTCATCGTCAGAAGGATCGAGAAAAAGGGTATTTTCATGTCCGAGTGTTACTGCAACAATTCAAAAAAGAGCTTCGTCATTTTATACCCAAAGAGTATAGATAATTCAAATATTTTGTAGCTATTTTGTCCCACGTATGATTCTCGGCGATATAGGCGGCCATGTGAGAGGCGCACGCCGCAGTCACAACGCTACGGTTACGCTCGACATACTCCATCTGTGCAGCCAAAGACTCCGTATCGCCTACACTGCACCAGCAGCCCCACTCCTCACGCAAAACCTCGTGAATAGCGGGAATATCCGTGACGATAGAGGGTTTTCCGCAGGCCATGCCCTCCAGCAGCGATATAGGCATTCCCTCGGACGAGGAGACCAAACAATTAGCGAAACAGTTTCTCAACAGGCAATCCTTGTCTTCGCCCATAACACTGCCAATAAAGAGGATATCTTCACTGCCGCCCGCCAACTCAAGCAGAGAGCTACCATAGCTATTGGCATAATCTCCGGCGATAACCAGTTTATATTCCCGCTTCCCGCACCGGCGGAAAGCCTCAATCAGTACGTCTATATTCTTCACGGGATCGATGCGACCGATAGTCAGGTAGTAGCCACCCGCAGCGAGGTTGAATCGCCTCAATATATCGCTGTTTGCAGACAAAACGGGAATATCGACACCACAGGGGATTACCGAACAGTTCCTGCCATACCGAGACTTCACCTCGCGAGCCTTCGAGCAACTGACTGTGAGGATATTTCTCCCACAGCACCATATCGACACGAAGGCTGCCAACCGCATGATCGCTCTCACCGGCCACCCGTGTTTGGGGTTGTCCTCGGCAAGGCTGTGGATTGTGTAGCATACGTGGCAACCGCACAGCGCCGCAATCCATCCGGGCAGAAACGCGAAAAATATAGATTGGAAATTTACCACATCAATAACACAGCGATTCTTGAAGATATAGCGCAGCGACTTCATGAAAAGCAGCGGCAATGCCGTCATATTCGACTTCGGGCATTTTATATGCACTATCTCTACACCCTCGACCGTCGTCTCGAAGCTCGTGCGATCGCTGCACACGATTACCGCCTCGTGTCCCGACGCATTCAGAGCCTTGGCGATATTAAAAATATAGGACTCCACGCCGCCGATCCCCGGGACACTTTGTCCGCCAACAAAAACAACCTTCATCTGTTTAATTTCAGGACACTTTTCCAAAGGGAAGCCACTCACACACAGCAACAAAAAAACGTTTGACAACGAGTGTCAAACGAGCTTCCCTTCATCAATAAGATTTATATATTTCGATTCGAATATCTCTGTCGAGTAATTGTCCCGCAAATGGCGGTGACCCGCAGTTCCATATCTGTTGCGCAACTCAACGCTCTCCAGCAGCAGAGCCACAGAGCGCGCCATGCCCTCGGCATCGCCGACAGAGTGCAATATACCGTTGCATCCGTTTATCACCAAACGGCCATTGTCGCCTACATCGGTAGCCACGACCGGCAAACTCCAGTTCAGCGCCTCCATGATGCTGTTGCTCGTACCCTCGAACAAACTCGCTGACAAATATATGTCGGCATCGCGCACCAAGGTCTGCACGTTGTCGGGACATATATGGATATTCACGCATTCGTCCACTCCATACTTTCCTATCCATTCACGGATATTGCGCTCCTCAGTGCCATAGCCTATGATATCCATTACGAAATCGCCGCGCAGCCGTTTCAGGCAGGCTATAGTCCGCACTATCGTGCGGTAGTCCTTCTGCGGCACGAAGCGTCCGACCGTCACGATATGCTTCACCGCCCGCTCTGCGCGCACTATAGGTTCGGAGATATCCATGAAGCAGTTGGGGATGACTATGTTCTTGTCGGCTCTGTACCCTTTCGATGCAAAATACTCAGCGCCGGAATAGCAGTTATATATTGATCCCGAGGCCAGCAGATTGTGGGCTGCCCGATCCGCCACCATCTTCAGCCATCCGATGCGCGCATTACGTATGCCTCCATATATGCGTTCAACCCCCGCCATGCGACCGGCGACGGCACCTATGACATCGCAACTGGTAAGATAGTTCAACAGCACTTCGGTACGGCTGCGCCTCAACGCTGCACGCAACTGGAATATCTTCGAAACGATACTCCCGCGCAGTGAGGTTACGTGCACAGTCGATCTCGACAGTAGTTCCATATTTTGCGGCGACGCCTGATCGAGACCATACAGCAAATAGATATCTACATGATAATGTCTGCCCAGCAGATCCGCCAGTATCGCAGCCTGCTTTTCGGCACCGCCGGTTTTCAATGAGGGAATCAGAATCGCTATTCTTTTCATTTTATTTTAACGGGCACGCTCCTTTATAAAGCGCGCCGGATTGCCTGCCCAGCACTGATAGGGCGGAATATCCTTCGTCACCACGCTACCAGCTCCCACGATAGCTCCGCAGCCTATGGTTACGGCACTGCAAATGGTCACATTGCAACCAATAAAGGCATCCTCCTCTATGTGTACCTCGCCCAAACGGTAATACCGCCCCTTGTGTCCGGGATCAAGGTAGTGAGTCAGTATTGTCGTGTTCTGTGTTATCGTGACATTCTTCTCGATAGTGATAAGATGGGGTGCTACGCTGTCAAAATAGACGTTTCGATAGATCCAGCATGGGCCTTTAACGGCTACCCCCCCCCACCTTACAAATAGGTATCTCTGGTGTCCCCGCAGAGGCAGGACATTGGCCAGCCACATGAAGAACATGTATCTCAATCTATTGAAAGATATGGCTTTGAATCGGTTCACGGAGTTCATATTCGGGTTATTCGCAATATCAGGCGATTCATAATTCGATTTTCAACGCCCTCTCGATCAACGGGGCCATATCGTAATAGCGATACTCGGCCAACCGGCCTCCAAAGATGACATTATGCTCGCGACATGCCACCTCGCGATAGCTGTTGGCGAGGGCATTATTCCTATTGTCGTTTATCGGATAGTATGGCTCCATACCCTCGGCATACTCCACGGAATATTCGCGGCTAATAACGGTTTTGGGCACTTTGTCAATATCGTCTCCGAACATCTCGAAATGTTTATGCTCGATAATCCGCGTATAAGGTACATTGCCGTCGGTGTAGTTAACGACCGCATTGCCCTGATAATTAGACATATCAAGCATCTCTGTCTCGAAACGCACCGTTCGGTATTCGAGTCGCCCAAAGCAGTAGTCAAAGAAGCGATCTATCGCCCCCGTATAGACCAACTTATCGGCGTATTCGCGCCACGCAGCATACCTCGACTCAAAAAAATCGCAATTGGTCTCGATATCACATCCCCGCAGCAACCCCTCGATAAGTTTGTTGTATCCGCCACAAGGTATTCCCTGATAAGTATCATTGAAATAGTTGTTGTCGTAGGCGAACCTCAGCGGAAGACGACGGATGATAAAAGCCGGCAACTGCGAACATTCCCGCCCCCATTGCTTTTCGGTATATTCTTTTATCAGGGCGGTATATATATCCCGCCCCACAAGGATCAGAGCCTGCTCCTCAAGATTCGCCGGCTCTCGACCTCCGAGTGCAGCGACGGCCTCAGCACGCTGCTCCGCCAGCTTGGTACGAGCTTCGGCAGGACTTTTTGTCCCCCACATCTGATAGAATGTGTTCATATTAAAGGGCAGATTATATAGGCGCCCTTTGTAGTTGGCCACCGGCGAGTTGGTATAACGGTTGAACTCCACAATAGAGTTGACGAAATTCCACACTTCGCGATTCGAGGTATGAAATATGTGCGCCCCATATTTGTGAACATTGATGCCCTCGACGGATTCACAGTAGATGTTTCCGCCCGTATGCGGCCGCCTCTCTATAACCAAGCACCTTTTTCCCTGCGCGACAGCGCGATATGCTATTGTCGCACCAAAAAGTCCCGAGCCGACAATCAAATAGTCATATTTAGCCATAGTCATCTATCTGTTTAACTCGCCGACGACATGTTCGGCAAAGGCCTTTCGCCCCTCGGCCGTGAAACATTTCATATATTGTTTTTGGGCATTCGCAGCAATCTCGCGATATCGCTCCGACGCCGCAGCGCCGACAACGTCCTTGAAATCCGAAAAGTCCCACTTCAGAGGCACGTATGTCTCCCACGGCCTGTATATGTCGGGATAGGTAACGCAATGCTCCATCGAGTGTTTGATCATTGCCGCGCCGTAGACGACAGCCTCGAAATCGCGACCGCAAATCTCACCCCAGCCGAATGGTGACAATATGGATTTCGAGTTGCAGCCTTCGCGGATATATTCGCTTTTGGGAATCTTACGCGCAACGTCAGGGTGAGATATATCGGTCATCTGCGCAAGCAACTCGCTGCTCCGGCGGCGGGGATAGCCGGCAATGGGAGAATATCCGCTGCCACGATACTGCACATCAAGAGTTCTGGGGGTATCGGGGCTGACGATTTTCGGTTTGGTGACACCGAATGGCCGCAGCAGCAACCTGTACGGATCGGCATACAGATCACCGATGCCCACATTCCACGCCACACGCAACTTATGTAATTCGCCGCTGTCGGCGGCAGGATAGCGACGGGTTGTTATCATTTCGTCATCAATGTTCAACAGCTCATGATAGTACTCACAGAAGATGCGTGCGCCGTAGACCTCTCTCGTGTAGTCGAGGGTGTTTTTCAGCAACTGTTTCTTAAAATAAAGATCGACATAGGGAAGAACATCGAACAGGCACGTGCCCGTACTATCGGCCGTATCCAGCCACACGAGTCGATTGCAATGCCTGCGAATCTCACGAACGATAGCCGTGCGCTCGGCTGTATCGGCCTGTCCCAAGAAGGAGGTCGAGTGATGGAATGCCATGAAAACTATATCGTAAGAACCTTTACAGGCTCGCCGCAACGCCCGACGCTCCATACGCTCACGCACGCGTCCGCCAAAGATCGGCAGATAGTCGGTCATAGCGGAGTAGCCAATCCTGTAGCCCAGCTTAGCGAACTCCTTTTTTGAGACGAACAGAGGTTTCAGCCATCGGTATATATAATGGCTCTGATCATAAAACACCGTGATTGATCTCATAGATATTTATCCTGTTTTTCTGTTTTCGGAAACAACAGTCTGCTACTACAACCCATGCGTGCAGATATCAACTTCGCGCATATATCTCGGCCAAATGCTGCACGTGGCGCTCTATCGAAAAGCGGCGCCGTGCATACTCCGCCGCCCCGATGGCCTTATCGCATAAAGACGCATAATTGCAGCAGGCATGCACTACCTCATCCCTTATGGCATCGGCATCCGAATGGCGGAAATGCGTACCATGCACACCATTGTCCGTCACCTCAAGATAGCCCGAGGCATCGCTCAGCAGCAGAGGCACGCCAGCAGCCATGCCTTCGATAGCCGTAATGCCAAGCCCTTCGTGATGCGATGCGCAGAGAAGCAGATCGTAGTCGCAGAGGTGGTCTCGCACATAAGCGTTCGTGACATTACCCGCAACGGTCACACAGTCGCCGACACCCAACTCCTGCACCAGTACGTGCAGTCGTTGCAGATCCACCCCGTCACCCCAAATATCCAGATGAATATCACGGCGTATCTGCGGCGGCAGCTTGCCGAATGCCTCCACGATCAGATCCTGCGCCTTGACCTCGAACAATATGCGCCCCACAGCTACTATCCGGTGGGGATTGGGTTTATAGATGGTTTTGCGCTTGAAGGCGTCGATGTCCACACCGTTATAGCAGACGACACAATTATCGTGGCCCGTCTTCTGCTTGAAAGCTTCGAACACGCACTGCGAGATGGCTATATATCTGTCCACTGTCGATGAAAACGAGCCGATATTTACCTCGTTATGGAGCGTCAGTATACGCCGCTCACCTCGGTTTTTGGGCACGAATAGCCGCTCGCTTCCCGGACCGTGGAGGTGCAGGATATCAGCGTGGAACGATTTGTAATATCGGATAATCCTAACCCAATACCACGGATTTCGCGAGCCTACAGGCTTGTCGACGTAAAACACCGTCACACGGCCATCGAGCGCATCTATCATCTGCTGCGACCACTTTTCGGTGACGATCATGACAGCAACCTCGTGCCCATCGGTCACCTGTCTATTGACGACATTGGTCAGCAACGTCTCGATACCGCCATTGACAAAACTTCCTATGCAATGCAATATCCTCATCTTGAGGAACCATTTACTCTCTTTTGCGAAACCATGCGTGACACCTGCGGCTTCACATACCTGTTGAAAAAGAGATGCAGTCTCTCGATCGTGCGTTGCACACAGCGGCTGCCCATGCGCACATTCACAAACTCATCCCATGTGAGAATATCGTCATGATGCCTCTCAATCAGATCCGTGAAGCGGTCGAAACAATATCTCTTATCCCCGCGCGTCCATTCGTGGGGGTGGAACACCTCGGTTCGCCCCGCATTGAAGAATATACGCGACATGCGGGCCGAGCATACCGGCACACAGATGATGCCGTGCAGTCGGTAAGGCTTGGCGCTCAGTCCATCGCTCATATATTTGAAACCGCACGCAGCCAACACCCTCAACGTATTTTCGTCGTAGGAGTGTCCCGGAGCAAAGAATATATTAGTATATATACCATGCGATTCGAGAATCTCGCGTCCTCGACGTATCATCTCCAACTGCTCGTCATATGTGCGCCCCGCGAACTCGGAGTCGCAACGCTGCACCGCCATGCCGCGCACATGGCTATCAAACAGATGCCTGTATCCGTGCATGGCAATGGTATATCCCCTATTTTGAAGCTCCCTGACGAACTCCCAAAAGTCGCTACGGCCGCTGCTTATCCGCAAGTCGGGATCTTGGCAGTCGGGAATGACTCCCAGCAACGGTTTAATGTCGTATCGATCCATCTGTTCCACCGCCACACGGAATTGAGCGTAATCCATTGTCGGACATAAATCATCTATGCGGACAACTATTCGTTTCATGATATTATAATGTAGTATGGTGCGAATCATCCATGCTTGGTGAGCGAACGCTTCACCTTTGCGGCAATCATGCCATAAAGCTGGTGGAAAAACGGCAGCGGATCGCGCAGACAGAAACTCGCATGGCAGTCGGCGGCAAGGCACTCGGCGATCCAACGACATATCCCCACACGTCTTATGTTCCTGACATCGACAAGCTCGGGCATAAACATCACATAATGCCGGGGATCGATCTGAGGAACTGCAGACTCCGCGCCCACACAATGGTTATACCACAAATATGGAAGATTGACCCCGTAGGTTGTCACGCAATATGCGTTACCGTCATTTCGCATGTTTATCTCCAGAAAATAGCTGCGGCCATCCCTGCCTCGAAGAAACTCCATGCTGAAGAGTCCTGAGTAGCCTATCTCGCGGAGATAGCGTTCGGCAATCGTACAATCGAAATCGAGCTGTGAAATGTGGGAATATCTGAGATAGCCGGTATTGGTATTATACGGCTGCCGTACAAGCCTCGTAAAGCCCGGGATCACCACCCGCGCACCGCCATCCAGCGAACAGCCTATCAGTTGGAACTCGAAATCGCGATCGATATATCTCTGAATCAGGAAACGGCTGCAAGCCGAGGCAGCGAGGCTTTGCATCAGCTCGTCGCGGCTCGCGCATATATGAATATCCGCCTTGTTGCCGGCAAGGCTGTCGAGCGGCTTGACGATGCAAGGAAATATATCCCATTGCAGAGTATGGATATCCGCTGCGGAAAGCGTGAGACTTTCGGGAAGATCCATGCCCAGCCGCTCGGCATATTGCATCTGCACCTCCTTGTTCATCAGACGGGTGATCTCACCCTGACATCCGCGCGCATTCGCCATGACGAATCTCGGGCTCAGCAAATCATAATGCAGATCTATATAGCTCGACACGCTGTCGCCGCAGCATATCACCACAGCCTTCCCCTCTCCTCGGCACATATCATCCAGCGCAGCGACTATCCCCTCCTCGCTGTGCAGCGTACGGCAATTCGCACGTCTCACATATCTCGACACCGAGACGAAATCCGGCGTTTCACTCACAACTATAAGTTTGATGCTGTCACCAAGCCCCCGCTGCCCTAAGGCTCGGACTACACCCAGCGTATTATGGTGGTTGCCTCCCACAACGACAATATCACGCGGTTTCATAATCTATAAATTTCCATCGTCTGGCAATGCCGCCGGCTTAGATTGGCTGTTCGCCACGATGTGACACACCCCGCCGAAGAGCAGAAGCATATATCCGAACACGAATATGCCGGGACGCTGGTATATGTTTATCATGAAAAGAACGGCGAATATCACGGCCACCCTGTTGCGTTCGGAGTATTTTACGGCGTTGTAGAACAGCCCGCCCCAAAAGATCAGACACGCCACCAATCCATACTCCACCAAATAAGTTTTATACGATAGATTGCCTATCTCTTGATGAGATTCCAAGTATCCGCGGCCATATCCCAAAAACAATCGCGGCGTTCTGATAAAACGATCGAAAAAGTAGTCGAAACTCGAACCCGTTCGGTTGATGGCTGCCAATTTGCCGTCGATGAAGGTAAAACGCTCCATCAGATGCGCGACATTCTCATTTTCCGCGCCGAGTATCGCGACCATAACAAGCAGCAGGATACCACCGATGATGATCTTGAAGTTGCCCGTCACCACCAGTCTCAACACGAAAAAGAGTAGCAACGTAACAAAAAAAGCCACCGAAAATGTGAATACTCCGGCCGTCATCAAAATTTTGTTGCCCAAGCGTTTCATGTTGAAATTCTCGGCAGCGAGGATCAGCGCCAAGAAAGTACCGAAATATCCCGGCTCGTTGAACAAACCGCACAAACGCGCAAATGGTCCCATGACCACGATATAGGAGAAATAGTAGTCGTAATAGAGATAGCTATCGCTGAGCCGATCGCCATAATAAGGGCATACCACCCGCGGCAGATCTATCACCGGCAGATACAGCGACAGGAAGGCAAGAATACCCACTGCCGACATCAGAACCATATACTTGTAGTATAAACGGTAGGAGAAGATCCATATGCGCCGGTTGAAACAGCAGAATATCAGCAAGGCCGATATGGTAGACAGATTCAGACTTATATCGGGCGAACGATAGACGTAGAATGCTGTCACAAAATACCAAAATAGGAATATCGCGAAGAGCCATTTGGCATATATCACCGAATATTTTATTACGATCTTGAACAACAGAAACAGCAGCGACATAGCCATCAGCGAGTGAGCCATCCACACATACTCCCGCTCGGGGATCGTACTATCGGCATGGTTTATCGCCAGCGTGGAGGTTATCGCTATCAATGTAAATGCCAAAGCGATACCCTTCTCTTCACTGGTAGGCCGCGCCACCGAGTAGTCATTCATACTCATAAAATATCTTTCAATGCGTCGTTCACCCGACCGATACACTCCGACTGCATGCGATCGAAGGTGGAAAAATCGATATCATCCTCGATGATGTCGAAACTATCCCGATAGATCCGCTCCGACAATCCGCTTTTGTCCAGCAACTCGGTGATACGCACATTCATGCGCGAGTGTATTCCGACCAGAGGCAGCGTCAGAAATTTACGGTGGTATATCAGCGAGAACATTGTTCCGTGGAACGAATTTGTAACCACATATTCAGCATTCGCAATGCCGTCAAGCCACTCCTCGACTGTCGCAGGGCAGCTCTCCATATCAGCGAAAGCCCCGTTTTGGCCTGTCACGAGCACCACATTCAGACCTTTCCTGCGGGCGAATACGTACACCTCCTGCACATCGAAATCCATCCGATTGCCCAACAGATAGGCAAAAATATAGGGTTTGCCGCCGCATTTCGGCGCAACAGGCGCTTGTGAAACGACGGCGTCGTAGAAATCGGCTCTATGCATCATCGTAGGATCGGGAAAGAGACAGGCATCGTCACGCCCCAATGCCCGACACAACTCTACGCCGCTATTCTCACGACACGACACGAAATCAAATGATTCGATATATTTCCTGATTTTGCAGCGCACATAGAAGTTGGGATTCAGTCCGCCAAAAGAGGGTGCGAAAGCGATCTTTTTGCAGCATGCGGGGACGAACGACAAGTACATGACCGTATCCAGTCCTCCCCATATCTGATCGCTGCCACAGACAAAGGCCTCGGCTGCCGGCGGATCGTGCTTCAACTCGGAGTGCGAATACTCTTTGGAGAATCGCAGCCAACGGTCGCGGAACTCCGAGAAACGGCGCGTCTGCTGTGCATGACTAGGGTCGGACCGCCTATTGAGCAACGGGTCGGGCTGCCGGCAGGAGCGGCGGATGCGCGCCACCAGCTTCGCGGGATTACCCATCAATCCGATGAGAGTGAACAGCCGCGACACGAAACTGGAGTTGCGCTCCTCGGAATATTTGACTATAAAACACCGATGGCCTCGGCTTTCCAAATATTTGTACAAGGCTACGGCTTGCAGTACTTCCCCGTAGTTATCCTCGCTGCTCCAGAATGTTACGATACCTATATTCATCTTCCAGTTCTATTGACAATTGCCGCCAGTTTCATTTTGCAGCGAATCCACAGCGGTGCTTTTATTTTCGAGCATACACGGCCTATAGCCTCGATGTTCCGCAGCCTGTACTCCTGCCAAAAAAGCCGGCGATATTTGGGTTCGCAGACACTGGCAATGATAGCACGGTTGGCCGACAAGGCATTTTTATACTCCGACCGTTCACTCTGCATCTGCGGACGAATCATTTCGCAGCAGCGAACGCCCATTTCACTATTCAGCAGTATCAGGCCCACCCCTCGATCGTCGGTGATGGCAGGATGGAAATGCCCCACACCCCAATAGTCGGCAATAGAAATATCTGCGCCGCTCCTGCCCTCTTTCGCCGCGCAATGGTAGCACGACGGACGCAGATAAAGATCTTTCAGGAACCCACGCATAAAGACATCCTCGTTGAAGGGCGTAATTTCGTAATTAGGTGTATCAGCAGATTTTGAAACCGTATTTTCGGCCGCCTTAGAGGCGGCATAGCAGATTTTGAAACCGTATTTTTTCCAGCCATTTGATTTATCTCTAAACGAGATACCCGTTATCACGGGCAACTCGTTTAGAGATGATGAAACCGAATTTTTTCCAGCGGCGCGCTTCGCGCGCTTATATTCAAGATAATCCCGCCACACCATCGGGCTGGGAACACCATGACAGACGACCTCGACAGTCAGCAGAGCGTCATAATCCCTGCGCAAAAACTTCTTCAGCCCTGCAATCTGACACGGCGTACCCGAAAACAGCACCTTACGACCGACATGCAGAAACGCTTCCGCTTTTTTGAAGTTGTTGCCTATATCACTCTGAACATATTTGCTGCCGCGAAAGGCTTCAAGTCCTTCAACGCTTTCCGTGTAGTCGTGTACGACATTCCATTCGCTGTCGAACCGCGCACCGAAAACAACGCCGCCTGCCTGAATGACGCTCTCGGCCAAAAGCGTAAAGATGCCGCCCGACGAGCTTTTCATGCGAACGTTCTCATCCTTATTTTTTGCGGCGTACACCGCCTGCGGTTTCTGCGGCGACGCCTGATTTATCACCGGGCACACCTTTTCGCAGAGCCCGCAATCTATACATCGCGCCGCATCGACATGCGGATATTTGAACCCCTCGTCGTCCGATGACATTGTTATACACTGCCGGGGGCATATTTGTGCACAGGAACTGCATCCGCAGCAATCCTTTTTTTCTTGTATCGTTATCATCGCTGATTATCGTGTCGCAACAATATTCTTCTCATTGGGATCATCAACAACTCTCGCTCATACTTATTCATGCTGAAAACCCAAAACAGCGGGATATATATCACGCAAAACAGCACAATACCGACAGCAAGTTCGCGCCAACTATCTATTTCAGTCATTCGATCGGCGAAGAGAAATGTCGTTGTGACCGCAATAGGAATCACCGACATCCTAAAGATTTCCTTCCAAAATCTGCCTATGTCGATACCCTGTCTCTTCGAGTAGTAGATATTCATTATCAACCCCTGCCCCAGAAGCAGAGCTCCCGAAACCGCTATCGCGCAACCGACACCCCCGTATCTCCGCGCCAACACGATTTGAAGAGCCAATGCCGTCATGGCGATGAAGATATACAGCAGACTGCGGAACTTCATCTGATTGCGCGCCTGCAATATCGTGATGCCAAGATTCTGAATCATTGGAATCAACAGCGAGAAAAAGAACAACAAACAGATGATATATGCGTCCTCATAGCCTACGCCTGCCCACAGAACAATGAATTGTCGCCCGAAAACGATAAACCCCGACAATACAAGTGCCATTACAATATACTGTATTCTGCCCGTACGGATAAACAGATCGGAGATCGACCGGTTATCGTCGTTCGTCGCCACCATACCCGTAATTTTGGGCAGAAAAAGTTGCGAGATAGCGGTAGAGAACTGCATATACATGACTTGCAGTTGTATGGCCACGGCAAAGACCGCTACGGCTGCCGTTCCGACCACGGCCCCCAACACGAATTGACCCGTACTCCAATAAACCTTATCCATGATGACATTGAGGAAGATCCAAAACGAGTAGATTGCAACCTCCTGCAGAAAGCCCCATCGGAAACGGCGGAAGAAAATCCTTATCTTAAGATATCTTTTGCAGTATATATAGTTGAGCAAAAGCGTCGCGACATTGAACACCGTCTGAACAACGACCATTGCAACGGCCCGGTACCCCATATACAGCAGACAGATCATAACGCCAGTATTGAGAAGTATGCGTATGATGCTTACGGCGCGGGGAAAAACGAAATGTTCATAGGCCGTGATGATCGACCCGAAGATGCTCATCGGAAAGGTAAAGGCAAGATTAAAGACCAGCAGCAGAATCATGATACGTGCCTTATAAAGCTCCTCGACGGTCATCGTCGCACCGAACATCGCATCGACATTGAAATAGAGCGCCGACCCCAGAAGCAAAGCTACCGCACCGATAATCACATACAGGACGAAAAACATACCGAACATCTCGTATTGTTCTCTCTGTTTGCCTTCGGCTCGGAATTTTGCCGTATATCTCACGACTGCATTACCCAACCCCAAGTCCAAGATGGTCAGATACGATATGACCGAGGCCACGAGTGAATACAGCCCGTATTCGCTCTTGCCCATCATGCGAAGCATGTAGGGGGTATAGAGCAGCCCCACTATCGTATTGAGCAGGATAATCGCATAATTCAATGCCGCCCCCGCCTTCAGTTGGTTCATCCGTTACTTTTTCGTTATATACAAACTCCAACGCTGTCCCGACAAGCTATCGACGGCAGTACATGCGCACATACCACTCCGCAAAGGCTCTGAGACCGTTACGCAGCGGCGTGGCGGGGCGGAAGCCGAAATCGCGTTCCAACGGAGTCGTGTCAGCGTAGGTCACCGGAACATCTCCCGGCTGCATCGCCACAAGGCGTTTATGCGCCTCGAAGTCGTAATCCTCGGGCAATACGCCGACACGCACCAACTCCTCCTGCAGGATCGTCACGAAGTCCAACAAGTTCTCCGGCGCGTTGTTGCCGATGTTATACACCGCATACGGCGGAACGGGTAATCCGTCCTCACCCTTGCGACGCTCGGGAGCGTGCTGCATAACCCGTACAACTCCTTCGACTATATCGTCGATATAAGTGAAGTCACGCTGGCAATTGCCATAGTTGAATATTTCGATCGTCTCTCCCTTTACGAGTTTGTCCGTAAACCTGAAGTAAGCCATATCGGGACGTCCGCAAGGCCCGTAGACCGTGAAAAAGCGAAGTCCCGTCGACGGAATATCGTATAGTTTGCTGTAAGCGTGCGCCATCAGCTCGTTGCTCTTCTTGGTCGCGGCATAGAGGCTTACAGGGTTGTCTACCTTGTCGTCGGTGCTGTACGGCACTTTCTTATTGCTGCCATAGACGCTCGACGACGAAGCGTAGACCAAGTGTTCAACCCCGTAGCGGCGGCAGCACTCCAAAATATTATAAAAACCTATCACATTGCTCTCGATATAGGCATCGGGATTGGTTATGGAGTAACGCACACCCGCTTGTGCCGCAAGATTCACCACCACTTGAGGCGCATAGCGCGAGAATATATCCTCGACCGCCGCCTTGTTGGCAATACTATCCTTTACGAATACAAAACGGTCTCCGTATGCCGTAAGCTTCTCCACCCGCTCATATTTGAGCTGCACGTCGTAGTAGTCCGTAATGTTGTCGATACCCACAACTCGGAGTTCGGGATAGTCGCGTAACAGACGTTTGGCCAGATTCGCGCCGATAAAGCCGGCAGCACCCGACACAATGACGACCTTATTCGCAAAGTCTATATTATAGTTCAGCATGGTTTAGTCTCTTTGAAAAATATCGCGTGTATATACTTTCTCGACAACATCGTCGAGTGAGGGATCATAGCGGTTGGCGATAATCGCCCGCGAGAGGCACTTAAACTCCGCAAGGTCATTTACCACACGTGAACCGAAGAATGTAGTGCCATCCTCCAAAGTGGGTTCGTAGATTATGACTGTCGCGCCCTTTGCCTTTATGCGTTTCATGATACCTTGAATCGCACTTTGGCGGAAATTATCCGAGTTCGACTTCATCGTTAGGCGATAGACACCCACCACGACCTCACGCTCTACATGGCTGTCCCAGCCACTCGATGCCGTGTAATAGCCCGCCTTAGCCAACACCTGATCGGCGATAAAATCCTTGCGGGTGCGGTTTGACTCAACTATTGCCTCAATAAGGTTTTCCGGCACATCGGCATAGTTAGCAAGCAACTGTTTCGTGTCTTTAGGCAAACAGTAGCCTCCATATCCGAATGATGGATTGTTGTAGTGTGTGCCTATACGCGGGTCGAGGCATACGCCCGCGATAATCTCGCGGGTATCGAGACCTTTCATCTCAGCATAGGTGTCAAGTTCGTTGAAATAGCTTACGCGCAGAGCCAAATATGTATTGGCAAAGAGTTTTACCGCCTCTGCCTCCTTCAGTCCCATTACCAGCACAGGAATATTGCTCTTGAGTGCGCACGTCTGCAGCATGACAGCAAATGTTCGTGCCGCAGCTTCGAGCTTGTCGAGGTCGGCGAGCTGAGCGATGGCCGCATTCTCCTCGGAGCGCTGCTCTCCGTTCAGCAACTTTGGTATGCCGGCGATAATACGTGACGGGTAGAGATTATCGTACAATGCTTTGCTCTCGCGCAGAAACTCGGGGAAGAAGAGCAGATTCAGACGCTTGACACCCCGCTGTGCATATCTCACGTATAGCGAGCAGCAGTAACCCACGGGAATTGTTGACTTGATAATCATCACGGCATCGGGGTTGACCGACAGCACCAAATCAATAACCTCCTCGACATGCGAGGTATCGAAGTAGTTCTTCTGTGGATCGTAGTTGGTAGGGGCGGCAATCACCACGAAATCGGCATCAACGTAGGCCGCAGCACCATCCAACGTCGCCATAAGATTCAACTTCAAGGGCTTGCCGTCGGCATCGTGACCACCGAGGTATTTTTCAATGTATTCATCCTGAACGGGTGAGAGTCGGCGGTTGATTTTTTCGATCTTTTCGGGGACGACATCTACGGCCATGACATTGTGGTGCTGCGCCAGCAACGTCGCGATACTCAGACCAACGTATCCCGTCCCTGCTACTGCAATCTTCATTGGGATAATATCCTGTTAATGTTACATTATACGTTATTATTCAGTCCAATAAGCCACACCAACGCTCAAACAAAGCGCATCATACGTTTCTGTAACAACCCGTATCGCATCTACTCTGTTCCAGTTCAGAGCGGCTAACCGTGTCGGGCTATTCCCCATCTCCGGACTCTTGCGGACGACGAAAAAATGAATTGTATTTCAAAACCCAACCGATAACACGATGATCACTTACCCCATCAGAGTCAAACAGGAAATGAAATAACGGATCAAAGATTCAGGGTTCTCGGTATTTAAGGGCACATGGCACTGAAGAAGCCTTTGGATATGCGCTCAAAGATATTGAAACTACATTGACATGTGCATTCTTGTCTGCCGGCAGGGTATCGCAGGCCTCATGGATAATTCCAATGATCAGAAGCACAACGATACCTCCCCAAAAAGGGCTGCTGTTGAGAAAAACATTGTCATCCAACCTTTGTCTTACGCTCAACAATAGCATGATTCAAGATGATGTATATACGGTTGAATAAATCCGGCTGAGACGTTACGTCAGTAGTATCAAGCGCAGCATCATCCATAATATAAATATTGAATTGTATGATCTTTTTTCTCTATTGCAGCATTTGCACATGACAGATACAAGAGAATCTTATATCTCGGAGATGTTTTACCCATTTGTAGCTGTACTGTATCCTGTACTCCTTCTGGTCGGCCGAGAGGACGATTTGTTTGTAATTGACGAAATAGCTCAGCAGGGCACTTACGAGCAGCGCGCCGAACGAGGCATAGGCGTACCACAACGGCAGCGGCATCTTCTCGAAAATCCACGGGAAGAAGCACATAAGCACCGCAGCGCCGGCTATCACCACCCAGGCGATGCGGCGGTACATCCAACCTTGCAGCGATACGATCTCGTTGATCGCAGCCGTATCCCGGTCGAACAGCGGCTTGTAGAGCGTGCAGGCGATGGCGGCGCCGATTCCCAGCTCCGCGAGGTTCAGGAACTGCAGAAGGTTCGTCGCCATGGTGTTCAGGCCCAGCACCTCCGCGCCAAGATGGTCGAGGAAGATCTTCCGGGAGAAGAACTGCAGGATCAGGTTCACGAAGTAGAACCCGAGCGCCACAACTCCGTTCTTCAGACTCTTTACCGGCTTCAATTATTATTGTACGTCTTTCGTCGCGCTTCGTAATCTTTCAGCTATTTCCTCTCCGAAAAGCGTCCATGCCGCGGCAGCGGCCCCTGCGAGGAACACGCATCCGACGAGAATCATGATCTTCGAAGGTTTCGAGGGTTTGAGCGGGACAGTCGCGGGCTGCACGACGGCATAGACCGGGGTCGATTCCTGGACCTTCGCACGCGCCAGTTGCAACTGCTGGGCCGTCTGGTTGTAGAGGCTGTACGCCAGCGACATCTCGTTTTGCAGCCGCTCCTGCTCCGTTCGGAAGCTCTTCCGCGAGAGCGCCTGATTCTGGTCCACGTACTGCGCGTAACGCTGCTGCGCCGCATAATACTTTCCCTGCGCCTCGTCGAAGAGCCGCTGCGTGAACTCCAGGTCGTGCCGCGCCTTGTCCGTGCGGTACTGCGTGATGTGGTTCTGCAGGTTGCGCATCACCGTGTCGGTCAGCGTCGCCGCGACGAGCGGGTCCTGCATCGTCACCGCCAGCGAGACGACCATCGTCTTCTTGTCCACGCTGGCCGCGATACGCTCCTGGAGGCTTCCGACCGTCTCGTTCTCCTCACGTGTCAGGCGGAAGGGGTCCGTCACGCCCGTTCCGCGGCGTTCGTCGTCCTCCGCGCGGAACAGCCCCGTGAACCATCCCAGCGCCTTGAACGGCGCTGCGGCGACGGCGCTCCACCAGGGTGAGCGCAGCTCTTCGGAGACATACTCCGAGACGGGCATCCGGCGCTCGTCCCGCGCCAGGCGGACCTCCACGCCGAACAGCTCGGTCATAAACGGCACCGACTGCACGATATCGGGGTACAGCTCCGGAGACATCGCATCCGCCGAGTTCATGCTCCCCATGTTGATCCCGGCCATCGAGGCCAGGGAGCCCAGTCCTCCCAGCGACGGCTTCCCGCCCTGCACCTCCGGGGCCAGCTTCACCGTAACCGTGTACTCCTTGGGGATGCTGAAGCCGATGACGAGTCCCGCCAACGCCCCCGCGACGCACCATCTGACGATCCTCCGGCGTCCGGCCCACAGCTTGCGCGCCAGCTCCGCCAGGTCGATCTCACCATCCCCCGCAGGGGCGGTCGCTCTGTTCATCTCTTCCATCGTCCTTTCCGCTTATTTCGACAGGTTCGCGATCGACGCCGCCATCGTTCCGATCGACGCCGCCGACGTGGCCAGGCTCATGATCGCCGGGAGGCTCATGCCCTTGCGCTCGCGCTTCGAGGGGATGACGATCTCGCACCCCGGCTCTATGCGCGCCTTGCGAAGGCTCTTCACGCGGGACACCGTGCCGTTCATGTAGATCACGTACGCCTTGCTGCGCTTCGCACGGAGCCCGTAGCCGCCCGCCTGGCCGATATAGTATTTCAGATGCTTGCCCGCCATGTAGAGCACCGTATTGGGATACATCACCTCTCCCGAGATGCTCACCGTGGAGACGTATTCCGGGATCACCAGACGGTCTCCCTCGCGCAGCACCATGTCGTAGTCCGAGCCGGGATTCGACAGCGCCTTGTCCAGCTCGATGCCCACCGTGTAGTAGTCGTCCAGTTGCAGCTTGTCCAGCGCCAGGGAATCTCCGCCCCGGCTGTTCTGGCGGGCCATGCGCAGCGTCGTCTCGCGCACTGCGCGCTCCTCGTCGTTCAGACGGCGGATCAGACGCGCCCCGTGCGCGTAAGCGTCCGGCGTGAGGCCCCCGGCGCGGCGCACAAGGTCCGACAGGCGCTCGTTCTTCTTCACCAGCGTATAGCCTCCCGAGAACACCACCTCGCCATCCAGCGTAACGCGACGCTGCTCCCGGTAGCCCGGGCTGCGGCGGACCTCCACGATGTCGTAGGGCGCCAGCTCGAAGTCCGCGCCGCCGTCCGTCACCAGTCCGTCCTTGAGCGAGAACGTGTAGATACGGCCCAGCTCGCTCGTCGGCTCCAGGCTCTTCGGGTCCTTCATGCGCCGCGAGACGTCCACCTTCACCGTAGAGGCCCCGTCCAGAAGACCTCCGGCCTGAACCACGAGGTCCTCGATCGTCGTATGCGCGGCATAGGGGTACACCCCCGGGCGAGCCACCTCGCCGCCGATGGTGAAGGACCCGCGCTCCTCCAGTTCGTGGATGCTCGGAACGATAAGCACGTCGTTGCGCCGCAGCTCCACGTCCGCGGAACGCCCCGACATGATGCCCCCGAGGTCCAGCGACAGAAGCTCCAGCGACAGGTCCTCGCGCTCACGAAGAAGCTGCGCGCGGCCCGTGAAGGCGTCGCCCTCCAGGCCCTCGGCGCGCTCGATCAGGGCCCGCACCGTGTGCATCGCGTCGCTCAGCTCGTACATCCCCTCCCGGTACACCGAGCCGCGGACCTCCACGCGGTTGGCGAAGCGGTCCAGAACGGACCCCACAGTCACCGCGTCTCCGTCCTCCAGCGTCCATCCGCCGAAATCGCCCTCCCGGACGTTGTAGAGCCGGTATTCGCGCCCCGTCTCGCGGATCACCCGGAGCTCCTTCGAGTAGGCGTCCCCCGTGAAGCCGCCCGCGTAGTCCAGCAGACGACCCAGCGTCTCGCCTCGTTTCATCTCGTAGTGCATCGGACGCTTCACCTTCCCCGAGACGTTGACCAGCAGCTCGTAGGGGCGCACGATCACCACGTCGCCCTCTTCCAGACGCACGTCGTCGTCCTGACGACCCTCCAGCAGGTAGGCGTACACGTCCACGCGCGCCACCTCACGGCCCCCGCGCATCACGCCGATATCGCGAAGCCCGCCGATCGGAGTAACTCCTCCCGCGCGGTACAGCGCATGGAAGACCGTCGAAAACGACGACAGACGGTAAGTCCCGGGCGTCTCGACCTCTCCCATCACGTTCACCTGGATCGTGCGTAAACGCCCCAGCGTAACCCGCACTTCCGATGCGGGACTGTCGCCCGAGACCCCCGCGTAGATCTGTCCGAAGACCTCTCGAAGCTTCGCGTTCGCCTCGCCGATGGTCAGCCCGTTCAGATACACAGGACCCACCTGTTCGACCATGATATTGCCCTCGGGGGAGATCTCCTCTCGGAGGCTCCGCTCGTTCTCCCCCCAGATGTCGATGATGACCTCGTCGCCCGGACCCAGACGGTAGTTCGACGGCGTCGCCTGGTTCTCGTTCGGCTCGAAGGTCAGCGTGCGGCTCCGGAACACGTCGCGCCCGAAGACCTCGCGCGGGTCCGAGCGATCCGCCGCGGGGTCCGTGGCTGCCGAACTCACCACATCGAGACTCCCCGCGGTGAGCCGTTCCGAGGAGGACTGGACCCGTTCCCGTTGCTGACCCGAGATACCGCGGTCCGCAACGCGTACTTCGCTGCCCTGGCTCTCTTCGTACTTCCGCTTCAGACGTTCAGCCTGCTCCGCCGTAACCCCTCGAGCCAAAAGCTCCCTGCCGATCTGATGCTCGCTCTTGCCGTTCCGGCGACCTTCCAAAGCATACTCGAGCACCGCTTCGTCGCT
Source organism: Alistipes dispar (assembly GCF_006542685.1). Taxonomy (NCBI): domain Bacteria; kingdom Pseudomonadati; phylum Bacteroidota; class Bacteroidia; order Bacteroidales; family Rikenellaceae; genus Alistipes; species Alistipes dispar. The sequence continues at coordinate 558,655 of NZ_AP019736.1, forward strand.
CAACTGGGCATAAACGGCTGTCTGACACACGCTCAGAAGCACCAGCAACGGAACGAACCGCAGACGCCGGCGGAACGCCGGAGCTCCGATAATCGCTCTTTCCATCCTATTTCCTGTCTCCATAATCATATTGTCAAGATATTCTATCGTCGTTTATCGTAAACACACGTCCGCGCCGTATTCGAACACGCCCTCCGCATCCGACAGCCGGGGACGGCGGCGGTCCTTCTCGCTCAGGATGATCTTCTCCTCCGGGATACGCCAGTCGATGCCCAACGACGGATCGTCCCAGGCGATGCCGTCTTCCGCTTCCGGAGCGTAGTAGTCGTCGCACTTGTACTGGAAGACCGCCTCCTCGCTCAGCACGGCGAACCCGTGCGCGAAGCCCCGCGGGATGAACAACTGAAGGTGGTTATCCTCCGTAAGCTCCACGGCGACATGACGCCCGTAGGTCGGACTCCCCCGGCGGATGTCCACCGCGACGTCCAACACCGCTCCGCGCACGCACCGAACCAGCTTCGACTGAGCATGGGGAGGACGCTGGAAATGAAGCCCCCGCAGCACCCCGCAGGTCGAGCGTGACTCGTTGTCCTGGACGAAATTCACCGCACGAACCTTTTCGCCGAACTCCCGCTGCGAGAAACTCTCGAAAAAGTACCCCCGCGCGTCCCGGAAAAGGCGCGGCTCGACGATGACCACGCCTTCGATGGATGTCCGTATGATATTCATGGTGTATTCTGCGAATTAAAGGTTCGCATCGCCCGTGCGTTCGACTTCCCCGATGACTTTCAGCAGGTATTGCCCATACTGATTCTTGAGCATCGGCGCAGCCACCTCGCGCAGCTTCTCCGCCGTGATCCAGCCCTGACGGTAAGCAATGCCCTCCAGGCAGGCGATCTTCAGACCCTGGCGCTTCTCGATAACCTCGATGAACGTCGAGGCTTCGCTCAGCGAGTCGTGCGTACCCGTGTCCAGCCACGCGAAACCCCGTCCCAAGGTCTGCACCTTTAACTTGCCGTCCGAAAGAAAACGCTGGTTAACCGTCGTAATCTCAAGCTCTCCGCGGGACGAAGGCCTGATGCTTTTGGCCACTTCCACGACCTCGTTCGGATAGAAATAGAGGCCCACCACCGCGTAGTTCGATTTCGGATGCTGCGGCTTCTCTTCGATCGAAAGGCAATTCCCCGATTTATCGAATTCTGCAACTCCATAACGCTCCGGGTCGTCCACCCAGTAACCGAACACCGTGGCGTTGCCATCCTCCTCGGCCGTGCGGACCGCCTCCCGAAGCATGCCAGAGAAGCCCGCGCCGTGGAAGATGTTGTCGCCAAGGACGAGGCACACCGAGTCTTCGCCGATGAATTCCTCGCCGATAAGGAACGCCTGGGCCAGACCGTCCGGGGACGGCTGTTCCGCGTACTCCAGGCGGATTCCATAATCCGAGCCGTCGCCAAGCAGGCGACGGAAGCCCGGAAGGTCCTGCGGTGTCGAGATCAAAAGAATATCCCGGATCCCCGCCAACATCAGAACCGACAGCGGATAATAGACCATCGGCTTGTCGTAAACGGGCAGAAGCTGTTTGCTTACTCCCTTCGTGATCGGGTACAGACGCGTGCCAGTACCCCCCGCCAATACGATGCCTTTCATAACCCGCTATTCTCTTTCCTGCACCCGGTCCATCCGGCGTTGCAGCCACAGAACCAGACCCGTACGTTCGACATGCGTCCAATGTCCCAGACGGTGCAGCCGGCGGCGCAGTCGGCTCGCAGGAGACAGTCCCGAGACCGTGTAGTACAGACCCGTCGTGATCAGAACGCAAAGACCCAGAACGACGTACAACTGAAGGTCGATGGACGCACCGCCCCGATAAAGCAACCACCAGCACAGCACGACGAGGAAATTCAGGGTCAGGATCACCACCGTGGTCCCCGCATGGGAGAAACCCAGACCGATGAACAGGTGGTGAAGGTGCGTCTTGTCCGGCTGGAACGGAGACACACCGCGGACGATACGAGCGCTCATCACGCGCAGCGTGTCGAATACCGGGACGGCAAGAACCGACAGCGTGAAGGGAACGAGCCCGAGATTCGGAAGCCCGAGCTCCCCGCAGAGCGTATCGTGCCGGAGTGTCCGGATGACGAACACCGAGATGACGACGCCCAGCACGAGCGTGCCGCCGTCCCCGATGAACATCTTGGACCGTTGCCCGTACACGTTATGAAGAAAGAACGGAACAAGAGAACCCGCGCAGACCGAAGCGAGAATGGTCATGCTACTGTCGCCCGAAAGGTAGAACAATGCCCCGAACAGCACGCACGCAAGAATGCAGTAACCCGACGAAAGCCCGTCCACGCCGTCGATCAGGTTGATCGCGTTGATGATGCCAACCGACGCGAAAACAGTAAGCGGCACAGAAATCCAGACCGGAATGACTCCCAAACCCCACAGACCGTGGAAATCGTCGATACGGTAATGCCCTATAACGATCAGAAGAACCACGGTAGCGATCTCGATCATGAAACGAACCCTTGGCGTGAGACCCAGAATGTCGTCCATCGTTCCCGTGTAAAGCATCACGGTCATAGCCATCACAACCACGAAAAGCTCCGAACCGTCTCCGAAAACACTCGTACTGCCGAGACCTACAACCGCACCCAGAAATACGCAAACTCCGCCCAGAATTGGAACAGGACGCCGCTGAAGTTTCCGGCTCGACGGCTCGTCCACGATGTCCTTCAGCTCCGCGATACGAACCATCCACGGATGGACGTACCATACGCACAACAACCCCAACGAAAACGGCAACAAAATCTCCCCGATTACCAAATATAATGTATCCATGGCCAATGCCCGATTAATTTTTCCGTATGGATTAAGACACGAAAAACGACCGCACCGGAGACATCCGGCGACACGAAAGGCGGATCGCAAAAAAAAATCGGAATGCGGCTTTTTTACGGAAAGCCCCGAAACCGTATTGCGGAAGGGATCAGAGCGCTTCCAGCAACTGCACCGGAAGCGTTACGAGCGCCACGGCGGCCACCCCTTCGAGCATGACCACCACGCGTTTGTCCCGCGTGCCCTTGACCCGCACGAACACCCCTTCGACGCCCTCGAAGACACCTCCGCGAACGCGGACGCGGTCCCCGGCCCCGAAGCGGACCTCTTCGGGCTGAAGATAGATCAGGTGCTCGTCGTCGGAACTCGCCACGGCAATGAAATGACGCATCTGCTCGTCGGGAACGACGATCGGCTCGGTATGTCCGTCCACCCGGTGCGTAAGGTATTGCAAAAACAGATAGCGGGATTTCAGCTCCCTGATGCAGGACGGCGTCGTACGGACGAAGATCAGATTCCTAATCGCCGGGACCGACTTGCGGACCCTGCGGCGACCGCAGACCTCGACGACGCTGCGCATCGGAACGAAGTTTTCGACTCGGACGGCGTCCAGTATGTCTTTGGCTTTCAGCGAACGGTTGAATACCGCGCTCATGGCCCACCACTTCTCCTGTTCGGGTTGTCCCATGCCGTCGAACTTGGCGCGCTTTTCTATACGGATATAACCTTGGCTCCTCGACTGACAGACAAATACATATCAATCAGCCAATTACACCCTCTCCCATACAAAAGCACCATTCTCTGTCCCCTATGTAAGAATCCTGAAGGATTCGGGTGTAAAGGTAAACATATTTCTCGAAAGAAACCAATTTTCGCCGCTTTTTTACCCCGAAAATCCCCCCCCCCTAATTTTTAACACATTAATAATCACACGATTACACATACAACTGTTTATATGCGATTGACGAAACGATGTCCGAAAAAACCCGAAAAGTCCCGTTTCCCGTCCCGGAAAGGAGACGGACCGGGCCGTAAATTCCACTCTCCGACCGGAAACGCCCCCCGACGACAGGAAGCAGAGGAGCGACCGGCGCGGAAACCGGACGCTCCGATCCGAAGGGCGGAACCGCCCCGGGAGATCCGGACAAAACGGATGCGGCGCCCTCCTGCGAGAGCCCCGCCCTACCGCCCGCCCGGAGACACCCCGCACGGTACGCCGCCCGCCCGGAAACCGGACAGCCGACGACCGGAAACGACCGGATCGCCGGACGAACGCCTCAAACCGACCGACAGGACAACCGGCCGGATGACCTGCCGAAATGCGGCTGCGCCGAAACGACGGGCGGGACGTCCCCTTCCAGAGAGACGTCCCGCCCGTCGTTATCCGGATGCCGCCGGAACTACTTCTCCGTTCCGGCCTTTTTCGGTTCGGCCTTCACCTTAAGCGAGGCGAAGCCCTCGACGATATTCGCATCGTCGTTCTTCGACGCATCATAGACCACCGTCACCTCCTTTTTCGGGAGGTCCACCCGCACGTCCTTGATGCCTTTGCCCAGCGACGGCACGTTGTCCATGATCTTCTTCACGCAGTGGTCGCACTCGATGTCGGTCACGAACACCGTCGTCACGGTCTTTTTCTCCTTCTTCGCGGATGCCGGGGCCGCGAACGCCCCCGCGCACAATACGAGCGCAAGGCAGATCGAAACTAACTTTTTCATATCGCACTTTTTTATTTGGGTTTTTCGGATCGTTGCTTCTCCGTATCCCCGGCTCCGTCGGGAAGACACTCCCGCGACGGAGCCGGGGACGGATCAATAGAGGTTGAACCGCAGGCCGGCGTAGAACTTGCGCCCCATGAGCGGTCCCCAGACATTCATCGAGTTGAACTTGTAGTCGTAGGGATTCGCCGCATTGAGGATCGGGTCCTCCTGCCGGTAGTCGGCGATATTCTCGCAGCCCACGTAAATGTCGAACTTGCCCACCTTGCGGCTCACCTGCGCATAGAACATGGGATAGCGCGGCGAATAGCGGCTGTCGGCCAGGTCGCCCGTCTGCGTCGGGATGCGCGCCGGACCGTTGAGCTGCGCCGTGGCGTCGAACACCCAGCGGCGGAACTTCGTGGCGTACTGGATATTGAGCAGCGTCTTGTACTCGCTCACCAGCGGCCGCTCGACACGGGCCGTCGTGCCGTCCGGACGGTCGATCGTCATGCGGCTGTCCGTGTAGCGGAACGTGGCGAAAATGTCGAGCCGCTCGACGGGCGTCCACGAGAAGTCGATCTGGTAGGTGTCGGTGAACGACCGTCCGTCGCTGTCGTAAACCCGGATCGTCTGCGCATCGTACTCCTGATCGACCACCACCGAGTTGCAGAACTGCGTGCGGAAGTAGTCGAAGCTCAGCGTCGCGTCGCCCGGATTCACCAGTCCGAAGGTCTGCGTGAGGCTGCCACCCAGCGTGAGGGCCTTCTCCAGCCGGTCCAGATCGCCCAACGCGGGAATCACCAGTTCGCGGCCCGTGGCCAGCATGCCGATATTGTCCGTAATGACGTTCGTCGAACGGTAGCCCAGTCCGGCCGAGGCGCGGAGCGTCGTCGAAGGGGTGACGTTCCACTTCACATGGCCGCGCGGCGTGAGGAAAAAGCGGTCGTAGAAGGCGTTGTAGTCGCCGCGGAGGCCCGCCACCACCGAGAACTTGTCCCGGACGGCATACGTGTATTCGGCATAGGCCCCGACCTCCTCCTCGTCGCGGCCGAAATCGTACGCACGGTCGCTGCCGAGCCACGGCGTATCGTTGCCGAGCGTCTCGCGGTAGTAGTCCAGATGGGCCTGCACGCCGACGTTGAGCGACGAACGGTAGGTGAAGTAGTGATTATACATCAGATTGAGCGCCAGCGAATTCTGATTTCCGCTGTAATCGTTCAGCCCGAAATAGGCCTCCTCGTCGAAATGGTCGAAGTCGGCCACGAAGGCCAGGTTCGAGCGCATCTCGTCCTGCTCCGCCTCGTCATAGACCGACGGCCCCACGGGCATTCCGACCTTGAAATAGCCGTTGGCGTTGCGGTTGCGGATATGCGACCCGTAGAGGGGCATCCGCGTGCCCTCCGCCTGCCAGTCCCAGTCGCGGAACATCGCCTCGCGCATGGCGTCGGTGTTCCGGTAGTCGAGCATGCCTCCGAGGCGGCTCTCCTGCACGAATTTCCAGCCCCAGCGGACCTGCGTGCCGTTGTCGGCCGCATAGAGCCACTTGTTGGCCACGTTGAACTGCGCCGACCTGGGCAGGTCGCGGAATCCGTCGTGGTTGTGGTCCATCTTCCGCACGTCCGTATCGCCCGAGCCGTGCAGCAGGACGACGCTCGAGAGCTTCTTGTCCCGCGACACCGGAAAGGCCGTCGATACGTTGGCCTCGGGGCGCAGCTCGTCGTCGAGATAGAGGTTCACGAAGAGCCGCTCCGAGTCGGTGGGCTTGCGGTGTTCGAGGTTGATCTGCCCGGTGATGGCCTCGTGTCCCGCCGTCACCGACGCCACGCCCTTCGACACCTGGATCGAATTGAGCCACATGCCGGGCGTATAGCTCAGCCCGTAGGGGGCGCTCAGGCCCCGCATGATCGGACGGTTCTCGTCGAGAATCTGCGTGTAGGTCCCCGCCAGTCCGAGCATCTTGATTTGCCGGGCGCCGGAGATGGCGTCGCTGTAACCCACGGTCACCGAGGCCGAGTTCTCGAACGACTCCGCCAGATTGCAGCAGGCCATCTTGCAAAGGCCCGCGAAGGAGATCATCTCCCCCTTGACGATGCCGTCGCGCTTGACGAAGTTGCCGCTCAGGTTGCCCTCGACGACGACGCCCTCCAGCTCGACGCCCTCGGCCCGGAGCGCGAAGTCGGCCCGCTGCACCGCCTCGTCGATCCGGAGCGTGTCGTTCACGTAACCCAGATACGAGGCCACCAGACGGTCGTAGCCCTTCACGCGGTGGAGCAGGAAGGTCCCTTCGGCATCGGTCGAGGCGCCGACGGTCGTGCCGGCCCAATAGACCGACGCCCCGGCCAGCGGCCGGTCGTCCGCATCGCGGACCGCGCCCCGTATGTCCTGCGCCCGGAGCGTGCCGCCCGCGGCGATGAAAAATGCGCTTAACGCGAAATATACGAATCGTTTCATGTCTTTTTGGTTTCGTTCCGCAGGCAAAGGTAGGGAAAAGCCCCTGCAACCGGGTTGCAATCTTCCGCACCCCGTCCCGGGAGCCCTCAGCCCCGGACCTTCGCCCTGCATTCGGGGCACAGCCCCTTGATGAGGTAGTTGATTTCCCGCGCCTCGAATCCGGCCGGATAGCGCACGGCGGGGACGTGTTCGCCGGGCAGGCAGAACGTCTTCCCGCACGCCTCGCAATGGAAGTGGCAGTGCAGCTCGCCGAGGCGGCAGGCGTGGTCGTTGCGACACACGCAGTACTTCGCCGAACCGCTGCCGTCCTCGATGACATGCAGCAGGTGGCGCTCCGTGAAGAGCACGAGCGTGCGGAATATCGACGACTTGTCGATCCCGTCGGTCGCCTCCTCCAGATCGGCCAGGCTGAACGTCCCTTCGAAACGCTCCGTCGCCTCCAGCACGAGCATCCGCACCGCCGTGGGACGGATGCCGTGGCGCAGCAGCACCTCTTCGCAATGTTTCGTATCCATCGGATCCGCATTACGGTCCCGACGCCCGGAAACGGTCCGGTGCGCCGGGTCAAATTTCACAATCGGGGAATTTCGGGAAACGGAGAGCCCGTTTCGCGCGAACGGCCGGAAGCGTGTCCGGCCCGACCGTCCCGGAGACGGTCATCCGCGGGCCGGAGGGGCCCGGAATCCGACGGCCGGCAGAGCCGGGTCCGTCACGAAGGGCGTCCGACGCTCGGCCGCAACGGGCCGCAGCGCCTGCATATCCGCCGGCTCCGGACACGCTGCCAGGGCGGGCGGCAGGTCCGTCACGACGCAGCGCACGCACTTCCCGCCGTCGTCCGACGCGGAGAGATAAAGTTCGATATCGGTCGAATGGAGGTCGTCGCAGCACACGCCGCCGAACATGCCGTCGGCGACCGGTTCCGCCCCGGAGACGGGGCAGCCGTGGTTGCAGAGGTGCGCGGCGCGGACCGGCGACGCCAGGCACTCGCACGAAAGCGATGCCGCGGCCGTCCCCGCCGTCATCAGCAGATAGACGGCGAGCAATGCCAGCGCTATGAGACTCCTCCTTGCCTTCATTCGGTCCTCCCCGTCCGGAGAAACGGGCGGGTCGGAGGCAAAAGTATAAAAATTTCCCGAAACCGCCCAATTTTTCTACCTTTGTACTATGGAAACGCACGAAGAGAGGATTCACGAGGTGCTGCGCCGCTGGTGGGGCTTCGACTCGTTCCGCCCCGTGCAGGAGCAGATCGTCCGCGCGGCGATGGAGGGGCGCGACACGCTGGCGCTGATGCCCACCGGAGGCGGCAAGTCGCTCACCTACCAGGTTCCGACGATGGCCCGCGAGGGGCTGTGCATCGTCGTCACGCCGCTCATCGCCCTGATGAAGGACCAGGTGGACCGGCTCCGCGCGCGACGCATTCCCGCCGTGGCGATCCACTCGGGCCTCTCGCCGCGGCAGATCGACATCGCGCTGGACAACTGCGTCTATGGCGACGTGAAGTTCCTCTACGTGGCCCCCGAACGACTCGCCACGGAGGCGTTCCGGCTGCGCGTCGTGCGGATGAACGTCTCGCTGCTGGCCGTGGACGAAGCCCACTGCATCTCGCAGTGGGGCTACGACTTCCGCCCCTCCTACCTGCGCATCGCCGAGCTGCGCGAACGGCTGCCGGGGGTTCCGGTGCTGGCGCTCACGGCCTCGGCGACGAAGCCCGTCGCCGAGGACATCATGCGCCACCTGCGCTTCGCCGAGCCGCACATCCTGCGCAGCAGTTTCGCGCGTCCCAACCTCTCGTACAGCGTCCGCCGCACGGACGACAAGCAGGGGCAACTGCTGCGGCTCGTGCAGAACGTCCCGGGATCGGGCATCGTCTATATGCGCACGCGCGAAGGGACCGAGCAGGTCGCCGACATGCTGCGCCGGCAGGGTGTCGCGGCCGCGGCCTACCACGGCGGGCTGGGCCACGCCGAACGGGCGCTGCGCCAGGAGGAGTGGCTCGCGGACAAGGTCCGCGTGATGGTGGCCACCAACGCTTTCGGCATGGGCATCGACAAGCCCGACGTGCGCTTCGTGGTCCACTACGCGCTCTGCGACTCGCTCGAGAGCTACTATCAGGAGGCGGGCCGCGCGGGCCGCGACGGACGCCGCGCCTACGCGCTGCTGCTCGTCGCGGCGGACGACAGCGACCGCATCGCACGCCGCTTCGAGCAGGAGTTTCCGCCGCTGGAACGCGTCAAGGAGATCTACGAGCGGGTCTGCTCCTACCTGCGCGTGGGCATCGGCGAAGGCGGCGGCTCGTCGTACCTGTTCAACCTCCACGACTTCTGCGCCCGCGAACACCTCTGGTCGGGGACCGTCGCCGGAGCCCTGAAGCTCCTCCAGCAGAACGGCTACCTCACGCTGACCGACGCACAGGACAACCCGGCGCGCATCCTCTTCTGCATCAGCCGGGACGAGCTTTACAAGCTCCGCGTCCGGCGCGACGACCTGGACCACTTCATCCGCACGATCCTGCGCCTCTACAACGGCGTCTTCACCGAGTTCCGCCCCATCGACGAAGGGGAGCTGGCCACGTGGAGCGGCTACACCGTCGAGCGGGTCCGGGAGCTGCTCAAAACGCTCTGGCAACTGCGCGTGATCCGCTACATCCCCTCGAACCGCTCGCCGATCCTCTTCCTGAACGAGGAACGGCTGCCCCGCGAGGACCTCTACATCGCTCCCGAGACCTACCTCCGAAGGCAGCAGCTCATGCGCGAACGCTTCGAGCGCATGGTCGCCTACGCCGCCAACGGCGAGCGCTGCCGCAGCGCGGTGCTCGAATCCTACTTCGGGGCCGACGACCCCGCGCCGTGCGGCGTCTGCGACATCTGCCTCGCGCGCAAACGGGCCGCGAAGGCCGCCCGGGACGCGGATGCCGGCGCCTCCCCCGCCGCCGCACCCGACGACGAGGCCCTCGCGGAGGAGCTTCTGCGCCGCCTGGCCGCATCCCCGGCCGACCCGCATACGCTGGCCACCGAAACGGCCTGCGACCCCGGACGGCTGACGCGCCTCCTGCGCGAATTGCTCGAAAGGGGCAAAATCGCAGCCGACAAAACGGGAATATTGAAAATTAATGAGTAATTTTGCGGGAACATCCGTCGAATGACTACCAGAAACGACTTCATAGACAAGATCAGCAACGAACAGACCGCCCTGCTGCCGGCCATCGAGTTCCGCGGCGAAATCCGCGTCGTCGAGCAGGAGCGCGACATCGCCGCCGCCTGCAAATACCTCGCCGCCCAGCCCGTGCTGGGCTTCGACACCGAGACGCGCCCGTCGTTCCGCCAGGGGGTGACCTTCCGCGTCTCGCTGCTGCAACTCTCCTCCCCGGAGGTCTGCTACCTGTTCCGGCTCAACCGGATTCCGTTCGACCGGGCGATCCTCCGCCTGCTCGAGAGCCGCGAGGTGCTCAAGATCGGCGCCGACGTGGCGGGCGACCTGCGCTCGCTGCGCCAGATACGCCACTTCCGCGACGGCGGGTTCATCGACCTGCAAACGATCGCGCCCCAGTGGGGCATCGAGGAGAAGAGCCTGCGCAAACTCTCGGCCATCGTGCTCGGGCAGCGCGTCTCGAAGGCGCAGCGGCTGAGCAACTGGGAGGCCGCGACGCTCACCGACAAGCAGCGTCTCTACGCCGCCACCGACGCATGGGTCTGCACGCGCATCTACGAGCGGCTGCTGCGCACACCGAAAAAAACGATTCGCAAATGATACCGCAAATCTACCTGCGGCGGGGCAAGGAGGAGTCGCTCCTGCGCCGTCATCCGTGGATCTTCTCCGGAGCCATCGACTACATCAAGGCCGAGGAGGAGTCCGAAATCGCCGAAGGGGCGCTGGTCGAGGTCTTCGACCACAAGGGCGCCTTCATCGCCCGGGGACACTACCAGATCGGTTCGATCGCCGTGCGCGTCCTCTCGTTCGAGCGCGAGGAGATCGACCAGGCGTGGTGGAACCGCCGCCTCCGCGTGGCCCTCGACGTGCGGCGCACGCTCGCGCTCACCGACGATCCCTCGACGACCTGCTACCGCCTCGTCCACGGCGAGGGGGATTCGCTTCCGGGGCTGGTGGTGGACATCTACGGCTCCACGGCCGTCGTCCAGTGCCATTCGGTGGGCATGTACCGCTCGCGGCAGCAGATCGCCGGGGCGATCCGCGCCGCCTACGGCGACCGCATCACGGCCATCTACGACAAATCGTCGCAGACGCTCCCCTTCAAGGCCGACCTCGGAGCCGTGGACGGATACCTCTGGGGCACGTCGGACCATGCCTCGCAGGTGGTGCTCGAAAACGGCGAGAAGTTCTGGGTGAACTGGGAGAAGGGGCAGAAAACGGGCTTCTTCCTCGACCAGCGCGAAAACCGCGAGCTGGTGAAGCGTTACGCCCGGGGGCGCACCGTACTCAACACCTTCTGCTATACGGGCGGTTTCTCGGTCTACGCCCTCTCGGGCGGGGCGCGCGAAGTCTGCTCGGTGGACTCCTCGGAGCGGGCCGTGGCGCTGGCCACGGAGAACATGCGGCTGAATTTCGGTCCGGATGCCCCCCACAGCGAAGTCGCGGCCGACGCCGTGGAGTACCTGCGCGACATCGGCGACCGCTACGATCTGATCATCCTCGACCCGCCGGCCTTCGCCAAACACCACAAGGTGCTGGGCAACGCCATGCAGGGTTACAAGCGGCTCAACGCCCGGGCGCTGTCGCAGATCCGCCCCGGCGGGATCCTCTTCACCTTCTCCTGCTCGCAGGCCGTGTCGAAGGAGCTGTTCCGCACGACGGTCTTCTCGGCCGCCGCGATCGCCGGCCGCCGCGTGCGCATCCTGCACCAGCTCACGCAGCCGGCCGACCATCCGATCAACATCTACCACCCCGAAGGGGAGTACCTCAAGGGGCTGGTGCTCTATGTCGAATAACCCCTTTCCAAACCGTCTCCGACCATGAAACGACTGCTCACCCTCCTCGCAGCCTGCATCGCAGCCTGCGCCGCCACGGCCCAGAGCCGCATCGAAACCTTCACCTTCCGCAGCGCCCTGCTCGGCGCCGAAAAGACCTGCTCGGTCTATCTGCCCGCCGGCTACGACGACTCGGGGCGGAGCTATCCGGTGCTCTACCTGCTGCACGGCGCCAGCGGCTACCACGGCGACTGGGCCGAAAAGGGCAACATGCGCCAGATCGCCGACGAGGCCATCGCCGCCGGCACGGCGCTCCCGATGATCGTCGTCATGCCCGACGCCTCGGGTACGGGCGAGAACTACACGGGCGACCGCATGGGATACTTCGACGTCCCGGGCTGGCCCTACGAACGCTTCTTCTTCGAGGAGTTCGTCCCGGCCGTCGAACGGCGCTACCGCATCTGCGGCGACAAGGCCCGCCGCGCCATCTCGGGTCTCTCGATGGGAGGCGGCGGCACGGCGGTCTATGCCCTGCGCCACCCCGAACTCTTCGGCTCGGCCTGCCCGATGAGCGGTCTTCTGGAAGCCTACGGCGACCCGGGCGAGAACGCCTTCCGCCGTTCGGTGGCCGAGAACAACCCCGTGCAGATGGTCCGCGACCTCTCCGACGCGGAGGCCGCCGCGCAGCGCACCGTCCGCTGGTGGGTGGACTGCGGCGACGACGACTTCCTGGCCCTGGCCAACATCCACTTCTACGAGGCCATGCGCCTGCGCGACATCCCGCTGCAATACCGGATGCGCGACGGCGGCCACACGTGGCGCTATTGGCAGACCGCACTGCACGACATCCTCGCCTTCGTTTCGGTCGGCTTCGCCGAATAGATCCCGTCGGAAAGCCCCCTCGCAAACCCGGGCAATCGCCCCGGAACGGGTCCGGATGAGGGTCCGGGTCACACATGCCGCCCCTCCCGCGGGCGGCATTTCTTCTACGAACGCGAATTCTCCGGGCGACCGGGTCCCTGCGCAGTCCGGCTTCATGTCGTTTCTCACGGGCTCCGTCCCGTAGAAAACCGAAGCGCAGCGAAAGCCGTATCGGCTAATTCGCTACGCTTCGCTCAATTCTACCATCCCGCCGTGCGTTCATTTGTTTCAACGCATCGGCAAGAGCTCTTTCATTCGAAATCGGTCATCGGCCCGGCACGCACCGGAAACAGCCGGGACCATTGCCGATTTGACCCGTCATTCGCTTTTCAGCCGCAGGCCATTCAACTTGATGTAAGTCCGGTCGCCTCCCGAAATCGCGCGGAGCAGGATATCCTCCCCGCAGGTCAGCTCCCGCTTGTCGTCCGACACCCCGAAACGCAGGTCGATGCGCTCCGTTCCGCGTCCGTCTGCCGTGCCGACGAGCACCTGAGAGATCAGCAGGGTCCGGGTCGCCGGGTCGTAGGTATATACGCACGCTTCGTCCGTCACGTCCGTATCCCTGAACCAGACGGTATCGTAAACCGTAGCCTTGAATTTCGCATATCCCTGCTTTTCGTTCCCGCTGAAATCCGAGTCGAGCCGGATCGTAACGGAACCTTTGGTCGGCTCATTGCCGAAGATCGCGATTGCCGAATCCTTGTCGAACGAGGCGGAAAATACGCTGGGACCGTCCCATACGCCGGATGAAACCGCCGAATAGGTCATCTTTTGCATGTCGATCGCAAACTCGCTCCGTTCCGCCCCGGAGACGAAGGCGACGACCGATCCCTGAAGCGTGTAAGCGCCTTCCGCATCGCCATAGACGGCGTGTCCGAATCCGTCGAGCGTGAGTTCCGGTCCGCTGCCGCTTCCGGGCCTGTAAGTCCCCGCCTCTTTGCCGCGCAGGGTGAAGACGGGGATTCCGGTCTCCGGATCGTACGAATAGCGGAACAATGCGGCGGTCTCGTCGGAAACCGTCGCCTCCGAATTTTCACCGATGCTCGCCCCCTTCTCGAATTCCAGATCGACCGGCCGGGCGCTCCGGGTCCCACGCTCGACATAGTACCAGCTTTTCGCACCGGCCCTGTTCAGTTCGATCAGGTAACGGGAGCCGTACGAATCGCTCGCCGCACTGACGAATTCGAAGTCGGCGGTACTCGTGAAATAGTATTTGACATTGTCGGGCTTGTCGTCTATCAGGTCGTTGATATACACGAACGCGTCGCCGCCTTCGAACCAGCTGCCGCCGGCTCCGAAATCCATTTCTCCGTAGCCGTCGTCGCTGAACTCTGCGAGATATTCGAAGCGGTTTTTCGCTTCGTCGAATTCATAGCAGCCGTCGAAATCGAAGCGGTTGGCATCCGTCGATTTTACGAAATACGAGGTATTCGTCTTCAGTTCCATCGAGAATTCCGACGAGTTGCCCCGGATAACCTGTGTCTTGGAAGCCGTAAGCTGGAAACCTTTGTATGTTCCGACGAACGGCTTGCCGACGTAGTCGGTTTTCTCGACGGCGGACGTTTCGATCAGAATCGGCTCGTCCGGCATGACGCAGGACCAACATTCGCCCATATCCGGATCGTCGGTCTGATACGTGTACTCGATATTGTTTCCCGTGGTCTGTCCCGTGATCTTCACCTGACCGTCATAACCCAGGTCCGCGCTCCACATGAATTTGACTATGCCGTACATACATTCGTCGAATACCGGGGGAACCGCCTCCCAATCGTCGCAACAGTTGAGCATCCGGAGACTGGTGTGTTCACCCTGTTTGAGCGAGATGAGGTGTCTTTCCAGATCGGTCGCCACCGTGAGCGTCACCTCCTCGGCCGGCATCGTGAAACGGTATTTCCAGGTGACGGTCCCACTGGAGACCAGTTCGCAGGGAGTGTCGTTGAACAGACAGGCCGAAACGGCGAACATGCCGTTCGTCACGACGATTTCGACGTCCACGACTTCGCCCGCTACGGCCGTTTTGGCGACGGCGACGGTATATTCTTGCGAAACAGGGGCGTTGATCGGGTACTCTTCGGGCTTGAACTCCTGGATAATGACTCCTAACGTGACGTCCCGTTCGGGCATGACGAATTCGAACGTACCGCCCCGGGTGTCGCCGGCAACCTGCTCGCAGGCCACGCCGTTCGCGGAGACGAACTTCAGGTAATGGTTTTCGCTGGTGACTTCGACCTCGACGGATACCGTCTCTCCGGCTCCGGCGGCTGTCGGAGCGGTGATCCTGTAATACGCCGCCATTTCGTTCTGGGATACGGAAATGGCGTACGGCTTTTCATTCACTTCGGAGTCGCTGTCGTCACACCCTCCCCCGACGAGCAGGGCGCACAAGGCGAAAAGGCCGGACAAGGCTTTGAAATACGAGTTTTTCATGGGCGTAAGTTTTTAAGATGGCAATCGGGTTGGAAAAAATCCGTTCCGCGGCCGAATCATTCGCATCGCTTCATGCAGGGCATCATGCCGTTCCGGTTATCCGACCGGTCACGGCACAAGGCGATCCGAAAAACTGTTCCGGTCGCAGAACGGATTTCGCGGAGAGGACGGATGCGGCGAGTTACAGCATCCGCTTCATTTCCGGCGAAGAGCCGGCACGGGACGTCCGGGCATCGCGCACGTCGTCCGGAATCGTCGTCCGGGAATATACGCTGGTTTCGGCCGGCTCGGTCCGGGCGGTCATCGTCAGGGTGTTCCCGTCATTCGTCAGTTCGAAATCGTAACCGCTGCCCCAGCTCTCGCCGTCGTCGTACACTCCGGTCAGCCGGGTTCCGTCGATCGAATAACGCCCGGTGTATCTGGTGTAGTCCGACGTTTCGACCTTCTGGTAAAGTCCGAATGTCGCTGCCGAAGTGAATTCGACATATACCTCGAATCCTTCGGGAGCACTCTCCGACCAGGAAGTGAGGCGCCATTCGCCTACGATTTCCGACTGAATGTTGGGGGCGTCGTCGTCATCCGAGCAGCTTGCGGCGAAGATGCCGAGCAGGGAGAAAACGAGCAGATGATAAAGATGTTTTTTCATTGCAAGCACTGTTTTTATAACCAACCTCCGTTTGCTGCGCCGGCCGAACGGGCGATGACGGCGAATTCCTTGGTGACGACCATGCCGCCCATCACCACGCCCGTTCCGGGTTTCGTGCCGCCGGCTATCGCCGAAACCTTGATTTTGGCCGATCCGGGTTTCGTGCATTTGATCATCAGTTTTCCATTATACATTTTGGGAGCCGCCTTGATGCCGAGCTTTTCCATATCCTTGGCCGACATCCGGATATCGGTGTAGGTGAGGTCTTCGGCCCCCTGTCCGAAATGCTGCGTCAGCGGAATGAGCTGCACCTCGCCCACTGCGACCCGCAGACAGGGCGTTCCCTCGATCTGCATGAGCAACTGATAGGCGTCGGTAATGCCGGTGCCCATTTTGCCGCGGTAAATCGACACGTCGGCGATCGTGGCCTTCGAGCCTTCGCCCAGCCGGGAGTCGATTTCATTGACCGAGGTGAGCAGCATGGTCTTGAACTCGTCGAGAGAGAATTTCTTCCCCTTCTCCAGGGCATAGGAGAGGCCGAGTGCGGCGACGCCCGAGACGTGCGGGCAGGCCATCGAGGTTCCCTGCATGTAGCCGTAATCCGCTCCGTTGCTCGTTTCGGAGCAGAGCGTCGAGAGTACGCCGGCCTTCTCGCCGCCGCTCAGACCGCTCGTTTCGCCGCCGGGGGCCGCGATATTGCAGCCGGGACCGTAGTTGGTGTAGTTGGCCGGCAGGTAGTCGGGCGAAAACGAGGTGACGGAGATATAATCACGATAACCCGCCGGATAGCCGGACATGGCCGTCGATTCGTTGCCGGCGGAAAAAACGATCAGTCCGCCGTCGAGGGCCTCGCAGTTCTTCTGGGCGGCGAAGTACTGGAGCGCCTCGTAGTCCATCGGCGATCCCTTGATGAACATGTTGTCCGACGTGTATATTCCCGCCTTGACGCCCCACGAGCACTGGAGGATGGAGGCGCCGTGATCCGCGGCGTATTTTATGGCGCGGCTCGACACGAGGGCGTCGCCCGTCTGGTCGCCCGAGAAGATCTGGCACGACATCAGACGCACGCCGTCTCCGTTGCCCGTACCTCCGGCCACGCCGCAGACGCCGATGCCGTTGTTATTGACGGCGGCCACCGTGCCCGCAACGTGCGTTCCGTGGCCCGAATCGCCCTTCTGACCCCATGAAATGGGGCCGTCGGCAGCGAAGTTCCATCCGTGAATGTCCTGGCTGTTGTATTCGGGCGAAGGGTTCGGATTGGTCCACATGTTGGCCGCCAGATCCGGATGAGTGTATTTCACCCCTTCGTCCACGATGGCGACGATGACTTCGGGATTGCCTGCCGTGAGCTTCCATGCGTCGGCCACATGGATGTCGGCTCCGGCCACCGATGTCGTGGCGACGGCCTGGTCGGCATTGTTGATGTAATGCCACTGCCAGAAAAGATTCGGGTCGTTGAAATCCGCCGTGACCAGGGCGCGGGTCCGGTCGCCCGCCGTCGCGTGGAACGGATAGGTTTTGCAGTCGGAAGCCCGGTAGAGACGGGTGCGGAACTGCACTTTCGAGATTTCGGCGACACCCGCGAGTCTTTCGGCCGCCTTGTCGAGGTCCTCCTCCGCTGCGAACCGGAGCACATACCATCTGTGAAGCCCCGCCGCACGGGTGCGGGCCTCGTGTTCGCCGGCTTCGGGGAAGACGCGCTCCAGCGAGGTGACGTGCAGGTCGGTCAGGATCTCATCGACGGATGCGATGCCCGAACGGGTCAGCGCCGAACGGGTCCCGGCCGCATTCAGTGCGTACTGTTCGAGACCGGAAACGGCTTCTTCGCCGAATTTTACGATGAGCGAACCGGCCACGGCATCGTCCGACGTATTGCAGATTTTGCCCGAAGTCTCGATTTCGGGAGCGGAATCCCCGCGGTTCGGTATCTCCTGCATGGGGTCCGTCGAGCAGGCGGCCAGCAGCAGGGAGGCGAAAATCAGGAGTTTCGTTTTGTTATGCATATATCATGCTGATTTTTGAGTCCGGCAGGTTGTTTCTGGCTTGGAAAAAAGGGAGAGGCCGGCACTTGCCGGACGACCGGCCTCTCCCGATCCGATATTACTTGAGCGTGACTTCGGCAGCGGCCGTTTTCCGGAACCGGAGTTCCGACCCCGAACCGTCCGCGCGCCGCACGGCATCGCTGAATCCGACCGCAGCCCTTACGGCTTTCGCTTCGGGAGCCGATGCGGGCAGGAATCCTTTCGCACAGTCGGTCGGCACGGTTTTGACGGAGCCGCGTCCTGCGGAAACGGAGAATTCGGGCCGTTCGACGCAATTCCGCGGCTGCCGGAGCTCTGCGGCCATTCGGCGCAGTTCTGCGATCCGCTCTGCGGCCAGTTCGGGAATGCCGCCCATATCCTTGGCGGGATCGACGAGCAGCATGTCCGTAAGGATCGAATAGGGGGTCGTCGTACTCAACGTATATAGATAACGGAACGTGGCCCCCTGCTCGACATAGTTCGGGGTGGGCACGAAATAGATGTAACCGTCGGCCACGGCGCCTCCGATGAACGGATAATTGACCGCATAGAGGGCTTCGGGGTTCTCCTCCGAGACGCAGCCGGAGATGATGTCCTCGCCGTTGATGACACCGATCGGGTCCTGCGAAAGCATCGGAGAGATGGCGCCGGTTATGCCTGCGAGCGGAGCCGAGGCCGGAACGTAAACCGCCGGAATCTGGCCGCCTTCGTCGAACGTGAGACCGGTAAGCCCCGTAATGGTCAGCAGATCGACCGAACTGTCTTCCGTCGGATCGTCTTCGATGGTCACCGTGCCGATCTTCCGGCGCATCTGCTTCTCGTCCATGACGTTGATGGCATAATAGTTCCATTCGGTCGAAATCAGGTACTCCTTCGAGGGCTGCTCGTCCTGCGGCAGGAAGTCCGAGTAGAGGAACTCGCTCTCCAGGCCCGGGTTGTATTTGCCGGTGGTCCGGATGGACGCCGTGAAGAGTTCGCTGACATACCCGTTGCTGGCCAGTCCGGCGAACGTGTACTCCGTGTCGCCGTTCAGCCCCGTGAGCATGATGCTGTAATGTCCGCCGTTGATGGCATCGAGCTGCTCTTTGGTGAAATCCTTGCCCATCTGCTGGAGGAAAGCCGTCATGTCCAGTCCCTGGATGGCGTCCGTCTTGAAGACTCCGTACTTGACGGATTCGATCTCCTCGCCGTAGGCCCAGAATTTCGCCGCATTGTCCGTCGTAATGCCCTGTCCCGCGAATTCGTTCGTGGCTTCGAGCCCGATGTTGAAGATGACGGAAACCTCGTCGCCCTTGGCGACATATCCGAACGGAATGGAGGCATAGCCCTGCATTTTCAGGTTCTGCGACGCCGTTTCGCCGCCCTCCGAATTCGCCTCCTCGTCCGAACCGTAGATACAGCCTACGAGCGTGTACTTGCCCGTGCCGCCTTCCAGATCCTGCACGGAAATCGTTCCCGAAGCGGTGATTGTCCTGATGAGTTCCGCGGCGATCTTGCCGTCGGCCATCTCCTGTGCCTTGAGGCTCGCCTCGCCGTCGCTCAGACTGCCCGTGAAGATCGCATAGCGGAACTCCCGGGTGTCCTCGGAGAGGGTGGCGCCGATTTCGACGACTCCGTCCGCGGGTTCGCCTTTGGTGAGGGTCACCGAGTAGTCGTAAACCCTGGCTCCGGGAAGCATGATCCGCTGCAAGCCGTTGGCGTTGGCGTAGAAGAATTTACCGGCATATTCGCCTTCGCTCGGTTCGAGCACGATACCCTGCGCCGGGAAGGTAATCACGCCGTTCTTGAGCGTGCCATATTGTCCGGCCGACTCGTCCATGGCGAAATTCTCCGGCGTCTGCGATGCGATGTACCACTCGCCCATCTCGGCAAAGAGGGTCAGGCCGGTTGACTGGTAGGGAAAATAGACCTTGTTCGGATCCGAAGCATCGACATAGGTCCAGACTCCGCGGTTCTCGTGACTTACCTGTCCTCCGGCGAAGATGTTCATCAGCTCCGGCGTGTAGGCCTTCATGCGGTAATAGCCCTTCTTGTCCGAACGCTCGTAGATTTCGAGTTCGATTTCGGGATTCGGATTGGCATTGGGATTGTCTATCGAAGCGAAGTTGCCCAAAATGTCGTCGCGGTAGCGGCCTTTGGTCGCGCCGGTCTTTTCGTCGGTGACCAGCTCCCATTTGGCCAGCACGAGCGATATCGAGAGGGTCACCTTGTCGGGACCGTAAACCGAGGCGTAGCGCGGATCCTCGATGTCGATGTCGCAGGTGTAAGTCGTGCCCATTTGGGCATTGGGGAAGCTGACCGTAAAGGTCGTCTCCTCCTCGCCGGCATCGAACACGATCGGCTCGACGACGAAAATATCCTCGACGTTGGCCTTCACGACGACCGGAACGACGATCGGATCCACGGTATTGCGCCGTTTGACCGTATAGGTCGCCTCGGTCTGGGCGCCCGGTTCGAACTCCAGATCGGTCCGCGCAGACTGCTTCTTCGGGAAATAGACACCGTAGCAGTCGGGATCCTCCGCGGTTCCCCGGGTATAGTTCACATCGTCCTTGCAACCGGCCAGAACGAAGAGAGCCAGCAGGAACGGTAATATATGCTTGAATGTCTTCACGGTAATTTGCTTTTAAATTTGACAGCTCGGTCGCAGATGGTCATCAGCCGTTCCACGGCTTGACCGTCTGCGAAGGATCGGGATTGTTCTGCGTGGCAATGACGGGATTGTTCTGCGTCTCGCCGCGCGTGATCACGAAGTTCCAGTAGGGCGCGCGCCCTTCCGTGTTCAGCCGGTACGAATTGGGAGAGTTGGTTCCCACATAGCCCCGTCGGGTGGACATGTCGAGCCGCTTCATGTCGAACATGACGATGCCTTCGCCCCAGAACTCGATGCGCTTCTGGAGCATCAGCTCGTTGGTGAAACTTTCGACCGACGACGACATGTTCGTACAGTCGTAACCTCCGCCCACGATACGGTGGCCGTTCATGAACTCGTTGAGCAGACGGATGCCTTCGCCAAGATTTTCATGCGCCCTGGCCTCGGCCTCGATGAAGTACATCTCCTCGACGCGCATGTAGGGATGGTCTGCGGCTCCGCCGACCTTGAAATCCTCATAGGCGCCCTGCGCCGGACGGAACTTGATGTTCGCGTAATCGGGCAGTTCATTGAAGTATTCCTTGCCCTCTTTGCGGCAGCTTTTGTAGTCGTAGGACTCCTTCTCCGGGTCTTTGCGGTCGGGATCGAGCCACGAATGACGGCGGAAGTCGCGCAGGTCGATACTGTTGTAGAGGTTGCTGTTGATGCAGCGGCAGGCGTCGTTTCCGTAGGCGCTCCACGCGTTCTCGGTGCTCATGTGCGCCGTGAAGCAGAAGAGGTTGGCGACGCTCTCGCTCGGCAGGGCGAGGCCCCAGATCCAGGCATTGTTCGACGTAGCGCTGTTGAAGCCGTTCGTGGGGTCCTCCCACTGCTCCTGCGTCAGGGGCGTGCAGCCGCTGGCGGTGATGGCCTGCCGGGCGTACTCGGCCGCCTGCGCATAAGCGGCATTGTCCTCCTTCGCCGTGCCCCGCTCGAGCCAGGCCCGGGCCTTCAGTCCGTAAACCAGCGCCAGGCTGATCGTGTACTTGTCGGGGGCCGTAAAGCCGCTCAACAGCTCTTCGGCCTTGTCCAGGTCGGGGAAGATCACCTTGTCGTAGATGTCATCGACCTTGGCGCGGGGGTTGTTCTTGGCCTCGGCCTCGGTGGTCTCGGGCAGTACGACGGGCACGCCCAGCCCGAGAACCTCGGGCGCTTCGGTGTAGTTGTTCTCCTTGAACTCGTACAGACGCACCAGATCGAGGTAGAACATGGCCCGATAGGCGTAGGCGAAGCCCAGATAGGACTTCTGCGTGGCGTCGAGCGAGGAGAAGTCCGAGGCGTCGATCTGCTTGATGACGTTGTTGGCCGCCATGATCCACGCATAGTAGTTGTTCCACGTGAGCGCGCCCACGGCATAGTCGGCCCCGAGCGCTTCGTTGGTTCCCCACTGTGCGAACCAGTCGTAGCCGATATTGCCGCCGATGGCGATGTCGCCCGTCATGGATTCCGTGGCGATATGGATGGCCGGCAGGGCGAAGTCCCAGGCTTGGCCATCCTGTGCGTAACCCGCGGAACCGGCCTGTACGAGCGAGGCCGGAATACCCTCGATCAGCGTTTCGAGGGTCACCTGATCCTCGGTGGCTATTTCATAGGGGTCGGCTTCTTTGATGCAGCTGCTTGCCAGCAAAGCCGCCGCCAGCGTCGCGAGCGTTATGTTTGTCGCTTTTTTCATAGTATATCGTTTGTCGTAAAGTGATTGAGGCCGATTAGAATTGGATGTTGATGCCGCCCGAAATCGTCCTTACGGGCGAATAGGTGGCCTGGCTCGTCGATCCCGAATAGGAGTAGCGGGGATCGAATCCCTGACGCTTGGACCAGTACCAGACATTCTCGCAGGCGAGATAGACGCGCACCTTCTCGATTCCGACCTTCTTGGTGAATTTCGCCGGCAGCGTGTAGCCGAAGTTGATGTTCTGCAGGTTCAGATAAGAGGCATCCATGAGGAAACGATCCGACATGTTGTTCTGATCCTTGTCTTCATACTGCAAACGCGGGATGTCCGACGACGCATTGTCCGCCGACCATGCCTTGAGGATGTCCTTGTGCCAGTTCATGCCCGTCGTCTTGTTGGCCGGCGAGTACATGGCCGCCGCATAGCCCGAGTCGTAGGCCAGACCGCCGATCTGGTAGGTGAAGGCCACGCTCAGGTCGAAGCCCCGGAAATTGACGCTCGTGCCGAAACCGCCGTAGAGGTCGGGAATAGGGTCGCCGCAGAGATAGTCCGACGCCTTGGCATATTCGGTCGTCGTGACGCGCTTGCCCGTGGGGTTGCCCTTGTCGTCGGTCTCGTCCATATACCACATCGAAAGGCCCTCGTCCGAAACACCGGCATATTTCCTCATGTAGAAAGTGTACATCGGCAGCCCTTCTCCGAAGAAAGTGGAGCCGCTCACATAACCGGAGTAGCCATCGACCTGCTTGGTCCGCCGTTCGGGCGGCAGCATGGTGATCTTGTTGCGCAGGTGCGTCATGTTGAGGTTGATGTCCCACTGGACATGCTCCCGCCGGATCGGCGTAAAGTTCAGCTCGATCTCGATACCGCTGTTGCGCATGTCGCCCACGTTGGCGTAGTAGGACGAATAGCCCAGCGACGGAGCGACCGGGAACGACAGCAGCATGTCGGTCGTCTTGCGGAGGAAATACTCGACGCCTCCGGAAACCGTACCGCGCAGGAAGCTGAATTCCACGCCGGCGTTGAAGTTGGAGTTGGTCTCCCAGGTGATGTTCTCGGAGCCCTTGGCGTTGAAGACGGTCGATACCTTTCCGTTGGCGTTTTCGATCGTGTAGGTGTTCGTGTAGCGGAAATTACCGATGTTGTCGTTGCCCTGCGAGCCGATCGAGGCCTTCAGCTTGAGGTTGTCGAGCCATTCGTAGGTGCTCTCCATGAAATTTTCCTTCGAAATGATCCACGCGCCGCCCAGCGACCAGAAGTTGCCCCAGCGGTGGTCGGGATGGAAACGCGACGAGGCGTCGCGGCGGTAGGAGGCCGAGAAGAAGTACTTGTTCTCGTAGTCGTACATGACGCGGGCGAAATAGCCCTCGTTGTTGTACTCGGTGCGGTAGGAATTGGCCGCCTGCTTGTCGATGATCGCCCCGGCCAGCTCGTCGTTGTCCTGCGTCAGCATGTTGCTCTTGGAAGCCGACAACAAGTAAATGCGGTTCTGGTAGGACTCGTGGCCCAGCATCACGTTGATGTTGTGCGGGCCGATTTGCTTGGTGTAGTTGAGAATCTGCTGCAAGTTGAGGTCGAAATTCCGCTGATGGCCTTTCGAAACCGATCCCTTTTCGCTGGCGAACTGTCCGAACCAGGGATTCAGAACGCTCGTGGAGCGGGTTTCGTCGAGCGAAACGCCGGCGTTGAACGTGAACTTGAAGTCCTTGAGGAACGTAACGTCGAAGTAGGCCGTGCCGTTGAAGGCGTTGCCTTCGGCCTCCTGCTTGTTGAGACGCGAATCCGAGAGGGCGTTGCTGTTGGGGAAGAGCGAACGCTCCATGCCGGCGTTGTCGCCGTTGCCGTAGTCGTAGAGCTTGATGCCGTCTTCGTTGTACCTGATGCGGCCCTCGCCGTCGCGGATGTAGAGCGGATAGATCGGACCGACGGCCGTCGTGTAGGCGAAGACGTTGCCCGACGAGTTGCCGGCGCCGCTGTCGTCGATCTGGTTGTAGCGGAAATGCGTGTAGTTGGCGTTGGCGCCGAACTTGAGCCACTTCTTGGCCTGGTAGTCCACGCGCAGACGGGTCGTATAACGGTCCATGTCCGAATTGTAGGCGATACCTTCGTTGTTCAGGTAGCCGAACGATCCGTAGATCGAGGCGTTCCCGGTCTGGCCGGAGATCGAAGCGTTGTACTCCTGACGCAGGGACGAGCGGAAAGCCGCATCGGTCCAGTCGTCGGGACGGACGTAGTACTCCTTGCCCTCATAGACGAGACGGCGGCCGAGAGTCGCAGCGGGATTGACCTTGCCGTTGATGCCGATGAACTCCTGCCCGGAGGGAACCGTATAGACCATATAGCCCAGCCCTCCGCCGCTCGCGGACGACGTAAGGGTCTCATTGGCGCGCAGATGCGCCTCGCCGGCACCCATGTCCGAATCCATGTAGTAGTTTTTCAGCGCGCTGTAATGCAGTTCGTAGAATTGCGCCGGGTTGGTGATGTACGCATAGTCCTGGACGGCGCGCGAATTGACGCCCCACTTGGCGTCGATCGTCACGTGGGCCTCCTGCGACTTGGCTTTTTTGGTGGTGATCATCACCACGCCGTTGGCGCCGCGGGCGCCGTACAGGGCGTTCGAGGCGGCGTCCTTCAGCACGGTCATCGACTCGATGTCGCTCGGGTTGAGGTTGTTCAGGTCGCCCGAATAGGGCATGCCGTCCACGATCCACAGCGGGTCGTTGCCGGCGTTGAGCGAACTGAAGCCGCGGATGCGGATCGTCGGGCTCTCTCCCGGCTGTCCCGAGGTGTTGGCGATCTGCACGCCGGCGACCTTTCCGGCCAATGTCTGCGCCACGTTGGACTGCTGCGACTTGGTGATGTCGTCCGACTTGATGACGGCGGCCGAACCGGTGAAGGCCTCCTTCTTCGCGGTACCGAACGCCACGACGATCACGTCGTCGATGGCCTGCGTGTCCTCTTTCAGGACGATGTCGATCCGGGTTTGCGACCCCACCCTGATCGTGTGGGACTGATAACCCATGAACGACACGACCAGCACATTGTCCGGTGCGGCCTCGATCGAAAAAACGCCGTCCGCACCGGAGGTCGTACCCCTCGTAGTGCCTTCGACCACAATGGTGGCGCCGACGATGCCGGCCCCCGCATGATCTTTGACCGAACCCGTAATCTCCCGTTCCTGCGCATGGGCGGACAGGAGCAGGCCGAGAACAGCCATCCATGATAGAAAGATTTTTTTGGTCATAAATGCGCCATTTTAACGCTGGTAAAAAAATTGATTGTAGAAAATTCGTTGTCTTCGTGTCCCGGCGCGGAGCCGAAACATATCCCCCTCCCCTTCCGGGAGTCCGGAGGGGGGGGGAAATGTCATCCGCCAGTCCGGTCACCGAACCGGCCGGACCGCAGACTATTCGTAGAAATCGTCTGCAAGGTCGTTCGTCTTCGAGCCCGAATACTTGGCAGCCTTGCCCCGGAATTCGATGGTCAGGGTGTTTTCGGTTCCGGACTTATCGTCGCTCCAGGAATCGAACGCGCCGTAATCCAATATGACGAGCGAAACCTGCCAGGTCTTGTCCGCGTTGCGTATGGCGGTAACCTTGGCCATATCGGGACACAATTTCGTAGTCATGCCCCATTGCGTATAGGTGTCCCCGTAACCGATGGAGCCGCGGGCCAGGTAGTCCATGGAGGTATCGTAATAGAAATTCCAGTGGGATTTCGTATTGTCGAAATCGGTCAGGTCGCACTCCTTGCCGGCATCGACTATCGCAGCAGGCAGGATCAGTTGCGGATTGGCCCACTTGTCCTCGACGGACGAACCTTCCGCCCCCGTACAGAAGTAGAAGTAATAGGCATCGAACGTCGCGCCGCCGTATTCTTCGCCTCCGTTCCAGCGATAGCCTTTTTCCAGCCGAACCTCCATCCGGTCCAGGGTCTTGTCGGTCCATCCTTCGGGTTCTTTGTTATCCTTGGTACGGATCTGAATGCTCGGCTCGAACGGTTTGACGGGCTTCAGCTTGTCTTCATCCATCGCGTCGGCCGTCGCAGCCGTCGGCACGCCGTAGTATTCGGCTTCGACCCCGATGCCGTTTTTCAGCGTCAGGCTTACCCGCAGATAGATCTCCTTGCCGCCGGCGGGATTGGGACGGGTCTCGATCGTACCGGTCAGTCCGGCATCCTCGCCGTAGTAGGTCTGATAGGTCTTGTGGTCGTAGAGCCGGAACCAGTAATCGGAGGTCTGCGCCGCGACGTCGATCACGCCGTCGAACTTGGCAGCCAGCACCCGCACATACGCAGCCCAATGACCTTTGGCGAGATCGGCCGGGGCTGCGGCCGTTTCGGCATCGCCCAAAGCGAATACGTAGCTGCCGACCTGCGGCTCCTGCGAGAAGAGCGCGGCGATCGGGGCCTCGGCTGCGGCCGCAGCCTCGCCGCCGGATGCCGGCTCCGTCACCTTGATCGTATTGGTGGCCGCATAGCCTCCGGCGAACGTGCCTTCGTAGGCGGCACGCAGGCGTTTCCCGTCTTTCGAAGCGTCGAGCGCGACGACGAGCCCTTCGATCGTGCCGAATTTGTCCGTCAGGTACTTCGCCGTCAGCGTTCCGGTCGTCCCGGCGCCCGTCGTGAATTCGCCGCAGCGAATCCGCACCTTCGCGGGATCGGCCGTCGCGAGGTCGATTTCCGCCGTTCCGAACAGCTCCTCGGCGAGCAGAATCTCCACGCCCGCAGCCCCCTCATCGGGAGCGGTCAGGCCCTTTTGCTCGTAGAGGCAGAAGCGGCGGTTGCCTTCGCGGACATTGCGCCACTCGACGACGCTTCCGACGGCGGCGATCCGATTGTCGATCTCGTATTGGTTCGTCAGTTCGACGTCACGCTCCTCCGTACAGGTATTCTGGTAGCGGGCGAGCAGCGTCTTGCCGCTCTTCAATTCGACGCAGGTGTAAAGATTGAGCCGGGTCTCCGTCACCAGATCGACGGAAAGCTCCACGCTCGCGACGTCGTTCATCGTCGTCTTTTTCACCGAAATATCCTTGTATTCAATTTCGAACGGATCGGCGGCCGTGTTCACGCTGCCCTCGGGATTGTCCACCTTCACGCGCAGATAATCGTCGGCCTGTTCCATCTGTTCGGCATTGATAAGCCCCTCGGTCGGCGAGAGGTAAAAGGTGTGGCTGCCGTCTTCTTCAACGACATAGATCGCCGACTTGATGCCGACGAGGTCGCCTCCGTCGTACTGGAGTTGGTCGGTCAGTTTTACGGGCGGCTTCTTTCCGGGATCGTCGTCGGGATCGTCGTCATCGCATGCGCCCAGCATGGTTGCCGATGCGAGCATCGCGCACGCCAGCGCGCGCAGTCTGTAATGGGTCGAGTTTTTCATAGCGATTGTTTTTAATAGCGCGGGGTTCGGGAAAACCCCGCGCTATCCGGTTTCACTTTGTCATTCGGTCATTCCGGCCTTTCGGAACATGACGTCCGGCAGTTTTTCGGCCAGACGGCTCATCGAGACCTTCGGAGCCGGCAGGCGGCGGAGCAGCCTGGGCGGTTCGAGATGATCCTTCCCGGCCGCAGCACCGCCCGCCGTTTGGCTTACGACAGGGCCTTCCCACGTTCCGCGCACATGATGCTTGCGCACGCAGATGCCGTCAACCTCGAACCGATACCAGTTCTCCTTGCCTTCGCCCTCGACCTTGGTGATCGTAACCTGTCCGCCGTAGAGCAGGGCGTGTGCGTCCATGTATTCGAAGATCTTGTCGTCGTCTCCCCACATCGAGTAGGACTGATGCATCCACCGGCTGCCGCTCAGGGCGCCGTTCAGCATGATGCCGCGCATCATGACTCCGGGCTTGATGAATTCCGGCCAGCGCTGTTCGGTCACCTCGTAGGTTCCCGGAGTGATCTCGTTCTCCTTGCCCGGCTCGGTGGCGAGTTCCAGACGGACGATGTCGCCGCCCGGCTCACGATCCACGAAGTCCTCAAGACGATCGCCTACCGATTCGATACCGATATTGATGAATTGCAGGCCGCAGTTGTAGGTGCTGACCGGCTTGTAGCCGATGCCCTGGATATAGATTTGGTCGGAGGTATAGTAATGCGCCTTTTTGATCTTCGACAGATCCATGTCGTAGTCGCGCTCGAGCGTCGAGGTGCCGTCGTCGTCGGGCTTGTCGTCGGATGCGTCGGTGATCGGAATGACTCCGGTGTACGAGCCCTTGAGCGTAAAGCCGTCCTTCGAGGTGAGGTTGAATTCGATCTTGTACACCGGCTGGCTTTCGCCTTCGCCGTTTTCGCCTTTGCTCTCGCCGACGGCCTCGATCTTTATGGTCCCCTCCTTTCCGTAGGAGAATTGTCCGAAAGAGGTTCCGTCGTCCAGTTGGACATAAGTGCCGAGCGGGAATACCATCGCTTCCATCGGAATCTCCACGGCGGGCATCCACGACCCCCATTGGAACGAGGTGTTGGCCAGATATTCGTGGGGCTTGATCACGGCTTCCTTCGGATTGCCGAACAGGTCGTTGAATACGACGAGCGCAGCGGCGAGACCGCCCTGCCCCTTCTCCGTGTCGTAGGTTTCGTCGTAAATGTTGATCTGCATCATGCCGGTACCTGCTTCGAGCATGTTGCCGTAATAGGTCGCGGTGGCGCTGAATCCGACCACTTCCACGTCGCGTCCGATCTGCGGCAGGTAGAAGCCGCCGTCCTCCGGCTGATCGACGATCTGGAGCTGTCCCTCATAGACGATGCTCTTTTCGGAACCGTCCGTATCGACGAAACGGAGCGAAACGCTCCAGACGTCGCCTTCGCGGGTGACTTTCAACGGCTCTCCCGGAACCAGCGACAACTGGGTCTTATTGCCCTCGGCGTCGATATACTGAACGCCGGTATATTGGGACGTGAACGTGTGGTCCTCGTTGAGCTGGCTGGCCATATATTCGCCCTCGGGAAGCGTGTAGGCATCTTCGCCCGGAACTGCATAGAGGTCGGCCACGAAAAGGTAACCCGCCTCTTTGAGCGTCACCCGCCCTTTGGCCACGGTATATTCGGCATCCGTAAAGGCCATATAATAGTTGTGCGACTCCACGCCCTTGACCGGGCCGAGGTACCACGACAGCGGAACTTTATCCAGCACCACCTTGTCTGCGTCGTCTCCCTCCTCCGAAGCGTCGGAATTCTTGCACGGTCCGTAATAGGCGACCGTCAGCGTTTTGCCGCCGGTTTCGATTTCGGCGGAAATGCGGGCGACGCGGGCCGAGAGGAACTCGACCGAGAGAGCCGCTTTCGAGGCTTCCCCGACGTTCGAGGAGTTCACGTCGATCTCCCCATAGACGATTCCGTTGCCGGCAGCCGTAAGATCGACGGCTCCGGAAGGCTGTTTGACGGTGATCTTCACGGCATCGTCGGCGATCAGCATGCCGTCCGCATCCACGAGCCCTGCCGTCGGCGAGAGATAGATCGTATAGACAGGGGCGGCTTCCGGAACATCTGCCTTTTCGCCGTTTCCGGGAGTCTCGACCGTATAGACGGCGGATTTGATTTCCCGCACGACACCGTTGCAGATCAGTGCATTCCCGCTTTCCGGCATATCGGGGTCGCCGGATGAGGACGAGTCGTCGTCCGAGCATGAACTCAGCGCGACGGCTCCTGCCATGCAAAGCATGATCAGAAAGAATGGGTACAGTTTTTTCATAGGATGAGATTTAATGAACCGGCTTCCCGGCTTGGTTTTGCGAATGGAATGCACCGAACTCGACGCCATCTTTGAATGGGTTTTACCATTTTACATTCGGAACCCTGAGCGGATTCCGGAAAAAATTACTTATTCGAGTTTTCGGGATTTTTTCAGCTCGGCACGAGAACGGCGCCAAGGAAAAATCCCCCCCCCTCGCGATTTGACAAGGAAAGAGGATTCTCTCAATAACAAAAGTAACAAAAAGTTTCTATTTTGATTCATTTTCGGCGATTTTTTAATCAGGAAGATGAAAAAAGATACTGTTCGTCGGTGAAATTCAGGCGGTAGGATTTACTCTCGCGTGCAAATTTTTTCCCGTATTTCCCGGATCTCCAGGGCGGGAGGGATTCCGGAAAGACGGCCGCACGAACGGATCGTGCTTCGGGAACGGGGCCTCCCGGCCATTTCCCAAACGAACCGGCTCCCGAACCCTTGCCCCCCCCGACATGTCCCGCCCGGAACGGACCGTCCCCCTTCCGAAACACTCCGGCCCGACCTCACTCCGGCCCGAAACACCCCGGTCCGAAACACCCCGGTCCGAAACGAAACGCCCCCGTCGCAATCGTTGCGACGGGGGCGTTATCCCTATGCGGAACGGGAAGGTTCCGCAAATCCTATTTCTTCGAATTCTTCGCGCGCTGCATGGCTTCCTGCTGGCGCATCAGCTCTTCGTAGCGCTGCTGGAACTTCGACTTCCGGCCTTTCGATTTCCGCGCGGCGTTGGCCTGCATGAAGGCCTGGATCTTCGAATCGTCCACCATGCGCCGGATCACGAGCGTCTGGCCGATGGTGAGCAGGTTCGACAGCAGGTAGTAGTAGCACAGACCGCTGGCGTAGCTGTTGAACCACAGGAGCAGCATGACGGGCATCATATAGACCATCATGAATTTCATGCCGGCCATCTGGGGCTGCGCCGAAGCCGTCTGCTGGTAGTTGTAATACGAATAGACGAACATCGACAGGGCCATCAGCAGCGCGAACAGGCTCACGTGGTCGCCGTAGAACGGAATCGAGAAGGGCAGGTTCAGCACGCTGTCGTACGACGACAGGTCGTCGGCCCAGAGGAACGACTGGTCGCGCAGCTCGATCGACGCCGGGAAGAACCGGAACACGGCGATCAGAATCGGCATCTGGATCAGCAGCGGAATGCAGCCGCCCATCGGGTTGATCCCGGCCTTTTTGTAGAGCTCCATCGTCGCCTGCTGGCGCTTCATGGCATCCTCCTGCTTGGGGTACTTCTTCGCCAGCTCATCGACCTGCGGCTTGATCAGCCGCATCTTGGCCATCGAAACGTAACTCTTGTAGGTCAGCGGCGAGATCACCAGCCGGATCAGCACGGCCAGGATCAGGATGACGATGCCGAAGCTCGGAATGTAGTTACGCAGGAAGTCGAAGACCGGAATCACGCACCAGCGGTTCACCCAGCCGAAGATGCCCCAGCCGAGCGGAATCAGACGCTCCATGTGCAGGTCGTCCCCCTCCGAAAGGCTCACCTTCTTGAGGATCGAGTACTTGTTGGGGCCGAAGTAGAAGGCGAAATCATACCCTTCGGTCTGCGGCGTGTAGGGCACGGTCATCCGCGCCGTGAAATCCTTCACGTAGCCCGAACCGGGATGCGCCGTCGAGAAGCCCAGATCGGCATACGAGACGTTCTCCGGGGCGATGAACACCGACGAGAAGAACTGCTGCTTGAAGGCCACCCAGTTGAGCGACGAGGTCACCTCCTTCGACTTCTCCTCCTCGCTCATGCCCAGCTCCTCGACCGACTTCTCGCCCGGAAAACGGTAGGCCACCGTGGTATACATGTTCTCGTTCTTGAAGCCCTTCTCGTTCTGGTAGGAGGTGTTCGACCAGTCGATCTGTATCTGGGTCTGGTTGGCCATCTCGCGGGCCATGTTCACCAGCCGGACGTCGAACCCCACCAGATAGTCGCGCTCGGGCGACGCCGTGTCGTAGATCGTATAGCGGTACTCGAGGCTCGCATCCCCCGACACCGGGAGGCGCATGACGACCACCTGTTCGCCCTCCGGGCCTTCGGCGACCGGCTCGGCCTCGAAAACGTAGTCGAGCGTATTGACATCGACGTTGCGCAGGCCGTTCTTCACGTAGAAGGTCATGCCGAAACGCGCCGTGGCGGGGTCCATCATCTCGACCGGACGGCCCTCCTCGCCGCGGGGGGCATAGCGCTTGTAATCCTTCAGCGTCACGCCCGTCACCTGGCCGCCGCGCGTCGAGAAACGCACCGCCATCACGTCGTTCTCCACCGTGAACTCCTCCGCTTCGGCCTCACGGGCCGCAGCGAGCGTCGCGCCCAGCGCCTCCACCTGACGTTCGCGCACGGCGGCGGCCGCCACCGAATCCGCCGCGGCAACCGCCTCTCCGGCGGCGGGCGCCGTCACGGCCGCGGCCGCGGCCAGCGAATCCTGATAGGCCTGCCACCGGGCCATCTCCTGCTGGTATTTCTCCTGTTCCTTTGTATTCATATAGGCGAAGCCCAGAAAGAGCACCGCCACTACGGCAATTCCGATAATTGATTTTTTATCCATCTAACCAAATAAAATCGCTCTTCGTTGTCCTGCTTTTTGTTTTCCGGTCTCCGGGCCGCTATTTCCGCTCCTCCGCACAGGCGAGCGCGGCCTTCACGAAGGCCACGAACAGCGGCGAGGGACTCAGCACGGTGCTCTTGTACTCGGGGTGGTACTGCGTACCCACGAACCACGGGTGGTTCTCGATCTCGACGACCTCCACCAGATTCGTGTCGGGATTGACACCCACGGCCTTCATCCCGGCCGCCTCGAACTGCGCGAGGTAGTCGTTGTTGAACTCGTAACGGTGGCGGTGGCGCTCCGAAATGTTGAGCCGGCCATAGGCCGCGGCCACCTTCGACCCCTTGCGGAGCGTACAGGGATAGGCCCCCAGACGCATCGTGCCGCCCTTGGCCGTGATACCCTTCTGCTCCTCCATCAGGTCGATCACCGGATGGGGCGTCTGTTCCATTTCGCTCGAATTGGCGTCGGCGATTCCCAACACGTTGCGGGCGAACTCGATCACGGCGCACTGCATGCCGAGACAGATGCCGAGGAACGGGATGCCGTTCTCGCGTGCGAAACGCACGGCCTCGATCTTGCCCTCGATGCCGCGGTTTCCGAATCCGGGAGCCACCAGGATCCCGGCCATCCGGCCCAACTGCGCGGCCACGTTCGACGCGTCGATCTTCTCCGAGTTCACGTAGCGCAGCTTCACCTTGCAGTCGTTCACCGCCCCGGCGTGCACGAACGATTCGCAGATCGACTTGTAGGCGTCGGGCAGCTCGGTGTATTTGCCCACCAGCGCGATCTCGATCGTCTTCGCCGGATGCTTGATCTTCTCG
The DNA here is from genome assembly GCF_006542685.1 of Alistipes dispar. NCBI lineage: Bacteria > Pseudomonadati > Bacteroidota > Bacteroidia > Bacteroidales > Rikenellaceae > Alistipes > Alistipes dispar. Next base: position 591,981 of record NZ_AP019736.1, read on the forward strand.
ACCAGCGCCGTCCAGGCGGCCATGTCCGGCTCCTTGTCGGCCGGCAGGTCCAGCTTGGCGAGCACCACTTCGTCCAGATGCTGCTCGTGCATCTTCATCGGCACTTCGTAGATCGTCGGCACGTCGATCGACTCCATCACGGCGTTGGCGTCCACGTTGCAGAACAGCGCCACCTTGCGCTTGATGCCCAGCGTCAGCGGATGCTCCGTGCGCAGCACCAGAATATCGGGCTGCAATCCGTTTTCCAGCAGCGCCTTCACGGAGTGCTGCGTGGGCTTGGTCTTCAGTTCGCCCGACGCGGCCATGTAGGGGATGAGCGTCAGGTGCACCAGCGCCGTGTTCCTGTACCCGAGCGAATAGCGCAACTGGCGCACCGACTCGATGAAGGGCAGCGACTCGATGTCGCCCACCGTACCTCCGATCTCGGTGATAATCACGTCGTATTTCTTGGTCTGCCCCAGCAGTTGAATGCGCCGCTTGATCTCGTCGGTGATGTGCGGAATGACCTGCACGGTCTTGCCCAGGTACTCGCCCTTGCGCTCCTTCTCGATGACGCTCTTGTAGATCTTGCCCGTCGTGACGTTGTTGGCTTTCGACGTGGGGTGGTTCGTAAAGCGCTCGTAGTGGCCCAGGTCGAGGTCCGTCTCGGCGCCGTCCTCCGTCACGTAGCACTCGCCGTGCTCGTAGGGATTCAGCGTTCCCGGATCGACGTTGATGTAGGGGTCGAGCTTCTGGATGGTCACCGAATAGCCGCGCGCCTGCAACAGCCGTGCGATCGAAGCCGAAATGATACCCTTGCCGAGCGACGACGCCACGCCGCCCGTCACGAATATGTACTTGGGTTTGGAGAGTTTCATGCTGTACTCTTAAAATATTTTAGTATCTGTCTTTTCCTGATGCCGTCAGGCCTTCTCCTGCCCGCCGGCGTCGCTCTCCGCCTGCCGGTCGATCAGTTTCACCTTCTCGATCGTGGCGGCCAGCTCCTCGCGGGCCCGGTCGATCTTCGCCCGCACCTCGGCGATCAGCGCTTCGGCGTTCTTCGACTTGGCGAAGAAGCCCACGTTGTTCTCCAGCAGGGCGATCTCCTGCTCGATCTGCCGCACCTTGTTGTAAAGGCGCTCGCGCTCCGAGCGCAGGCGGCGGTCCCCCGAGGCCTTCAGCGAGGAGACCTTCTCGCGGAAACGGGTCATCGAACGGTCGCGCTCCGAGCCGCGCAGCGTCGCGAACAGCTCATCGACGGCCGCCTTGTAGCGCTTCTGCACCGCCTCCTTCTGGCGGATGGGCACGAATCCGATCTCGCCCCAGCGGCGCTGGAAATCCCGGATCACCTCGTAGCCGCCGGCCCTGACGTCCGCCGCGGCCATCTCGTCGAGCAGCGCCAGCTTGCGGCGCAGGTTCTCCTCGTGCTCGCCGTCCACGCCGGCGAAATGCGCGCTCTTGCGCTCGAAGAAGCGGTCGCATGCCGCGCGGAACCGTTTCCACACGGCATCGGAATGCCGACGCGACACGGCGCCGATCTGTTTCCAGCGGGCCTGCAAGGCGATCAGCTCGTCGGTGGCCTTCTTCCACTCCTCGCTCTGCATCAGCGACTCGGCAGCCTCGCACAGCTCGGTCTTGAGCTGCAGGTTGTGCTCCATCTCGGCCTTCACCCCGGCATAGAACTGCCGCTTGGCCTCGAAGAAGCGGTCGCACGCCGCACGGAACCGTTCGTAAATGCGGTTGTTATCCTTTTTCGGGGCGAACCCGATCGTCTTCCATGTCTTCTGTATCTCGAGCAGCCGGTCGCTCGCCCGGTTCCACTCCTTGCGCGCGGTGAAAGGCTGCGCGGCCAGCTCCTCCGTGGCTTCGCACAGCCCGGTCTTCAGCTCGAGGTTCCTGACCTGCTCGGCCTTCAGCGCCTCGAAATGCTCCTGATGCTGCTTGTTGATGCGGCTCGAAGCGGCCTTGAACCGCTCCCACAGCGCCTCCTTGTATTCGTTGGCCACGGGACCCGTCTCGCGCCATTCGTCGTGGAGCTTCTGCAACTTGTGGAACGCCTCCACCACCGACGGCTCCAGCACCAGCGCCTCGGCCTGCTCGCAGAGGGCGAGTTTCTGCTCGTAGTTCTTCTTCAGGTCCAGGTCGCGCAGCTCCTTGTTGATCTTGATGAAGTTGTAGAAATTCTCGACATGCAGGTTGTAGGTCTCCCACAGGTCCTTGACATGCTGCTGGGGCACGATGCCCGTCTCCTTCCAGCGCTGCTGCAACTCGCGGAATTTCGTGAAGGTATGGTTCAGCGTCTCGTCCGAATCGACCAGTTCCTTGAGCTCCTCGATGATCCCGAGTTTCGTCGCGAGGTTCTTCTCCTTCTCGGCCTCCAGTCCGGCGATGAACTCGTCGCGGCGGCGGCGGTACTCCCTGAACAGCTCCTTGAGCTGCACCTCGGCGCCGTCCACGGCGGGCGAGAACTCCTCTTCGGCGCCCCCCTCCTCAATGAAGCGGCGGCGCGCAGCCTCCACCTCGGCGCGGCGCAGCCGGTAGAAGGCGATCTTCAGCGCCTCCACGTCGCGCCGCAACGCCTGCACGGGCTGCTCCCCGAGCATCTTCCCGAACAGGGCCACCAGCTCCTCCTTGCTCTTTCCGGCGAAACGGTCCTCGGCCGCGGGAGCCTCCGCCGCCAGCCGTTCGGCGGCCTCCTCCTCGGCCGTGGCCTCGTCCAGTTCGAGCCCGGCGCTCCGGGCCGCCAGCGCGGCGTCCTCGTCCGAAAAGTCCACCTGCACCTCCTCGGGCGCATCCTCCTCCTGCGGGGCTTCCACGGGCTCCGCCGCCGCCTTGATACGGGCGCGGCGCGGACGCGGCGCATCCTCCTGCCGCACGGCCTCCCCGGCGGGAACCTCTCCGGCGACCTCTTCGGCGGCAGTCTCCGTCACGGAATCTCCGGCAGCGGTCTCCCCGGCGGCATCCGTCCCGGATTCTGCGCCGGCGGCCTCCGCGACAGGGGGTTCCGCCGCAGCGGGCATTTCGGGATCGGCGACGCCGTCGGTCGCCTCGCAGGCAGCGATCACATCTTCAGCCGCAGGGCTGATTTGCTCCTCGGAAGCAGGAAGGTTCGGTTTTTCAGTAGCCATTTCAGTACGCGTTTTCTTGCCCGCCGCGAAGCGGGAGTACATAAATCCCGCAAATATACTTATTTTTCCCGGGACGCCGAAGGTTTTAGCGGGAAATTTGCTATCTTCGCGGAAAGATAATCCGGGCCTCCGTCCGAAGGACGCCCCCATCGGAAAACCGACACATGAGCCATCGCATCCTGCTGGTGGACGACGAGGTGGACATCCTCGAATTCGTCCGTTACAACCTCGTCCGCGAAGGGTACGAGGTCTATACGGCCCAGAACGGCGCCGAAGCGCTGCAACGGGCCGCCGCCTGCCGTCCGCACCTGATTCTGCTGGATATGATGATGCCCGTGATGGACGGCGTGGAGACCTGCCGCGCCATCCGCCGCGACCCCCGGCTGCGCGACACGATGATCGTCTTCCTCTCGGCACTGGGCGAAGAGGAGCAGCAGCTCGCCGGCTTCGGCGTCGGAGCCGACGACTACCTCACCAAACCGATCAAGATGAAACTGCTCGTAAGCCGCGTACAGGCCATTCTCAAACGCATCGACGCCGACGACACCCCCGCCGCGCCGGACGGCGCGCAGACAGGAATCACGGTGGACCGCGAACGCCACACGGTGCTCTGCGACGGCCGCGAAATCACCCTGCCGCGCAAGGAGTTCGCCCTGCTGGAGCTGCTCTGCGCCGCCCCGGGAAGGCTCGTTTCGCGCGAGGAGATCTACGCCCGGATCTGGGGCTCGGAGGTGGTCGTGGGCGACCGTACGATCGACGTGCATATCCGCAAGCTCCGCCAGAAGATCGGCGAGCGGCGCATCGTCACGGTCAAGGGCATGGGTTACAAATACGAGCCGTAATCCCGCCGCACCCGGGAAACCGTCCCCGGAAGCGCACCGGCAATATCCCGCCCGGGCCGTCCCGAAGCCCCTGCCCGGAACCGTATCCGCACCCCGCAGCCGGTCCCGCGCGGCCTCCGATTCTCCGACGCCGCGCCCATTCCGACAAAATTCCCGAAAAATTCGGCAGGCATCATAACAATCCGTAATCATTTTTTATCTAAATTTGCATATTCGCAGAAATATACATATATTTAACTTATGATTCGTGAACTCATCGCCGTAGGAATCGGGGGCGCCGCCGGAAGCGCCGCCCGCTACGCGATCTCCTGCTGGATGCTGGCCGGGCACACGCTGCTGGGCTTTCCCGCCGGGACGTTCGCCGTCAATGCCGCGGGGTCGCTGCTGATCGGCATTCTGCTCGAAAGCCTTTCGTCCGCCGCGGCCGGATGGCTGCTCGTCACGGGGTTCTGCGGCGGGTTCACCACCTTTTCGACCTTTTCGGCCGACGCCGTCCGCCTGCTCCGCGCCGGGGACTACGGCCCCGCCGCCGCATACATCGTCCTGAGCGCCGCGGTCTGCATCGCGTTCGCCGCGCTGGGCATGTGGATCGGCCACCTGTCACGCAATTAACTCAAAAAACCGCATAGAGAAAAATGGTAATTCTGGTACTGAACTGCGGCTCGTCGTCGATCAAATATCAGGTCATCGACATGGAGGCCGCCTCGAGCAAAGTGCTCGCAAAGGGAATCGTGGAACGCATCGGACTGGCCGAGGGCGATCTGGTGCACAAACCCGTCGGCAAGGAGCGGTTCGAACTGCGGCAGCCGATTCCCGACCACACGACCGGCATCCGTCTGGTGCTCGACGCCCTGACGGATCCTGCGCACGGCGTGATCCGCTCGCTGGACGAGGTGAAGGCCGTCGGCCACCGCGTCGCCCACGGCGGCGAATTTTTCCCCGAAAGCTGCCTGGTCACCGAGGAGGTCAAGGAGAAGATCCGCTCGCTGTTCGAGATCGCCCCGCTGCACAACCCCGCCAACCTCGAGGGCGTGCTCTCGATCGAGAAGGTGCTGCCGGGCGTGCCGCAGGTCACGGTCTTCGACACGTCGTTCCACCAGACCATCCCGGCCGTCAATTACATGTACGCCCTGCCCCACGCCTACTACGACAAGTACCGCGTGCGCAAATACGGTTTCCACGGCACGAGCCACCGCTACGTGGCCCGCGTGGGCGCCGAACTGGCCGGGCTGGACTTCCTCCGTTCGAAAATCATCACCTGCCACATCGGCAACGGCGCGTCGGTGACGGCCGTGCTCGACGGCAAGTCCTTCGATACGTCGATGGGCTTCTCGCCGCTCGACGGGCTGGTGATGGGCACGCGCTGCGGACAGGTGGACGCCAGCGCCGTCACCTACATCGGCGAAAAGGAGGGCATGTCCTACGCCGAGCTGAACGACATGATGAACAAGCGTTCGGGCGTGCTGGGGCTCACGGACCTCTCGAGCGACATGCGCGACATCGACCGCGCCTACGACGAGGGCGACCCGCGCGCGATTCTGGCCCGCGACATGCACTACGGCCGGATCAAGAAGTTCGTCGGACAGTACGCCGCCGAGATGGGCGGCGTCGATCTGATCGTCTTCACGGGCGGCGTGGGCGAGAACTCCGAGGAGATGCGCGAATCGGTCTGCTCGGGACTGGAGTTCATGGGCGTGAAGTTCGACCCCGCGGCCAACAAGGGCGCGCGCGGCGTGGACAAGCTGCTCTCGGCGCCCGACTCGCGCGTGAAGGTGGCCATGATCGCCACCGACGAAGAGCTGATGATCGCCACGGACACCTACAATCTGGTGAAATAAAACGCACACACGACAACAAATCAAACGACACAAAACTATGATTGAGCATCTTACGGAAATCGTCGAAGAGGCGAGAAAGAGAGGTAAAAAACGTCTTGCCGTAGCCTACGGGCAGGATTCGCATACGCTGGAGGCCGTCTATGAGGCCTACAAGGAGGGGCTGGTGGAGCCGACGCTCTACGGCGACAAGGCCACGATCGAACGGGTCTGCGAGGAGAACGGCCTCGACCTGAAGGCCTTCAACGTCGTGGACGAACCCAACGACGTGAAGTGCGTGCAGCAGGCCGTCGCCGCCGTGGTCGCCGGAAACGCCGACGTGCTGATGAAGGGGCTGGTCTCGACGGACAAGTACATGCGCGGCATCCTCAACAAGGAGGCCGGGCTGTTCCCCCCGAAAGGCGTGCTGAGCCACGTCTCGATCGTCGAGATGCCCTGCTACCACAAGCTGCTCGTCATTTCGGACGTCGCCGTGATTCCGCTGCCCGACTTCAAGCAGAAGACCGTGCAGATCGGCTACCTCGCCCGCACGGCCAACCTGCTGGGCATCAAGACGCCGAAAATCGCCTGCATCGCCCCCTCGGAGCAACTGCTCCCCAACGTCGTCTCCTCGACCGAAGGCGCGCTGCTGGCCAAGATGGCCGACCGCGGCCAGTTGGGCGACGTCGTCGTGGACGGTCCGCTGTCGCTCGACGTGGCGCTCTACAAGGAGGTGGCCGAACACAAGAAGGTCCGGGGTTCGTCCGTCGCGGGCGATCCGGACTGCCTGCTCTTCCCCAATCTGGAGTCGGCCAACGTCTTCTTCAAGTCGGTGTCGCACCTCTGCGGCGGCGAACTCGCGGCCATGGTGATGGGCACGAAGGTTCCCTGCGTGCTCACCTCGCGCGGCGACACGAGCAAGACGAAACTCTACTCGATCGCCCTGGCCTGTCTGGCCGCCAGATAACACCCGAAACCGACCTGCTACTAACCTGAACCGAGAACTTTATGGGCTACAAAGTATTAGCGATAAATCCCGGCTCCACATCCACCAAGATCGCCCTCTACGACGACGAACGGCCCTTGCTGGAGGTGACCCTGCGCCACAAGACCGAAGAGATCGCGCAGTTTCCCGACATCATCAACCAGTTGGACTGGCGCCGGGGCCTGATCCTCACGGCGCTCCGCGAGAAGGAGTTCGACATCAAACAGCTCGCGGCCGTCATCGGCCGCGGCGGGCTGATCCGTCCGATCCCCGCGGGGGTTTACGAGGTCAATTCGCGGATGCGGTACGACCTGCGGAACGCCCAGATGAAGCACGCCTGCAACCTCGGAGGGCTGCTGGCGGCGCAGATCGCCCACATGGCGGGCGTGAAGGCCTACATAGCCGATCCGCCCGTGGTGGACGAGATGGACGACGCGGCCCGCATCACGGGCATGCCCATGTGCCCGCGCAAGCCGATCTTCCACGCCCTGAACCAGAAGGCCACGGCACGCCTGCACTGCGACCGCGCGGGACTGGTTTACGAACAGGCGAACCTGATCGTCGCCCACATGGGCGGCGGCATTTCGGTCGCGGCCCACAGGCAGGGCCGGATCGTGGACGTGAACAACGCCCTGGACGGCGACGGCCCCTTCGCCCCCGACCGCGCGGGAAGCATCCCCTCGAGCGAGCTCATCAAGGTCTGCTTCTCGGGGCAGTACACCCGCGAGGAGCTGCTCAAGTTCGTCTCCAGCAAGGGCGGCCTCGTGGCCTACCTGGGAACGAACTCCGTCATGGAGGTCATGGGACGCATCGCCGAGGGCGACCAGCGGGCGCAGAAGGTGCTCGACGCCATGTGCTACAACATCGCCAAACAGATCGGCGCCATGGCCGCTGCGCTTTCGGGACGGGTGGACGGGATCCTGCTCACGGGCGGCATCGCCTACAACGAGCCGGTCACCGACTACCTCCGCGACCGCTGCGGATTCATCGCCCCGGTCACGGTTTACCCCGGCGAGAACGAGCTGGAGGCACTGGTGGCCAACGCTCTCGTCGTCCTGCGGGGCTCCGTAGAGCCGAAGGTTTACGCATAGCGGCGGAATCTCCTTCCGGCGACGGTTCCGATACATTCATCCGAAACGAAAGCAGGCTGTCCTCAACGGGCAGCCTGCTTTTTCAACAGGGAGACCACCTGCCGGAAAGCTTCCAGCCGGAAGAGCAGCGAAACGAGCAGGTAGCTCGCGCAGCCCGCCGCGACCTCCGCCGCGACCCGCAGCAGCGCGTGCCCGGGAGGCATCGCCGCAGCCGTCAGCCGCACCACGGCGTACATCGCCGCGGAAGCCAGCGCCACGGGCAGCATGGTCCGGAGGAACCGCCCGACGGAGAGCGTCGTGAAGCGCAGCGTGGCCCAGAAATTGACGGCCATTTCGCAGAAGGCGATGACGACCAGCCCCCATACCACGGCCATCACGCTGCAAGGGATCGTCACGGCGAACACGGCCGTCATGACGAGCTTCTTGAGCACTTCGAGCCGGACGATCAGCGGCCCTCGGCTTTTGATCTTCAGCACGTTGTAGGCGATCATCCCCACCGAGTAGAACATTCCGGCCAGACACACCACCTCGAAATAGGGAACCGTCGGCCGCCACTTGTCCGTCAGCAGCGCGTCGAACAGGTCGCGGGCCACGGCCGACAGCCCCAGCAGTGCGGGAAACATCACGTAGGCCATGACCATCATCACCTGCCGGTAGCTCTCGGCGAACTTCGGGGCGTCGTCCCCGATCTTCGCCAGCGCGGGAAAGGTGACGCTCTGCACGGACTGCACGGCGGCCGTCGTGGGCATGTCCTTGAGCTTGACGGCCTGTTCGAAGACGCCGAGCGTCGCCGCCGGATAGAGCCTGCCGAAGAAAAACTGCGGCAGCTTGTTGTAGAGAGTCGAGATCAGGTCGGTCGCCATGAGGCTCATGCTGAACGGAGCCATCTCACGCAGAGGCGCGGCGCTGAACCGTCCCGAGGGATGCCAGTCGCTGAACCGCCACAACAGCGCGGCCCGCACGCCCATCGCCAGCAGCCGTTCGGCCACGAGGCTCCAGATGCCGCACCCGAGGGCCGCCAGCGCGACGGCGGCCAGTCCGCTCACGAAAGAGGAGAGGAAATTGACCTTCGAGAGCAGCGCGAAGCGGAACTGCCGCGTGAAGATGGCGTTCTGCACCGAGCAGAGCGACGAGAGGGGCAGCAGCAGCAGGAACACCGGCGCGATGCGGGCGATCTCCGGCATGCCGTAATAGCGCGCCGCAACGGGCGCCAGCAGCGCCAGCAGCACGTAGAGCGCCGACGAGAGAGCCATGTTGAAGACGAACACCGCCTTGTAGTCGCGCGGGCCGGGGTCCCGGCGGCGGATCAGGTTCTGCGAAAAACCGCTGTCGGCCACCACCATCGCCACGGCCGCCACGGCCGAGGGGATGGCGAAGCAGCCGAAGATCCGGGGCTCCAGCAGGTTCAGGATCACCAGCCGCACGGCGGTCATCGAGAGCATCGACCCGATCTTCTCGGCCATGCTCCACGCCACGCCGCGGGCCACCTGCTCTCTGAGCTGCTCCTCCAAGCCCCGCTCCGTTTATTTGTGCGCCTCGATCTCCGCGTTGCGCCGGCGGATGTTGCGCACGCTGGCGAACTCGATGTACGACGCGCCTCCGTCGGGCCCGAAGCTGCCGCCCACGATGGCCAGCAGATCGTCGTCCGCGAGTTTGCTGTACTGGTCGAGGAACTCCAGCGCGTCGATCAGGAAGTGGTACTTGTCGCGCAGCTCCTGATTGCGGAGAATCGGCACGACGCCGTACGAAAGCGCCAGGATGCGCTGCGCGTGAAGCTGGTAGCAGACGGCCATCACGGTCTTCCGGCCGCGGAACGCCGCCAGGTAACGCCCCGTGCGGCCCGTCTTGGTGTCGAGCACCACGTACTTCACCGGCAGGTTCGTCGAGGCGCGCACGGCCGAACGGGCCAACTGCGCCGTGATCTCGTGGTTCACCGAGACCATATCCATGTCGATCATCGGCTTGAAATGCGTCTCGTCGCGCTCGATCTCGCGGGCGATGCGGGCCATCGTCTCCACGGCCTCCACCGGATAGTCGCCCATGGCCGTCTCGTCGCTCAGCATCACGGCATCCACGCGCTCGTAAATCGCGCTGGCCACGTCGCTCACCTCGGCGCGCGTCGGACGGGGCGACTTGACCATCGAATAGAGCATCTGCGTGGCGATGATCACCGGACGTTTGGCGCAGATGCACTTCTCGACGATGCGCCGCTGCGCGTTGGGAATCGCCTCGGCCGGCAGCTCCACGCCCAGGTCGCCGCGCGCCACCATGATGCCGTACGACGCTTCGATGATCTCGTCGATATTGTCCAGCCCCTCCTGGTTCTCGATCTTCGAAATGATCTTGATCTGGCTGCCGTGGGCGTCCAGAATCTCCTGCACGGCCCGGATGTCGCGCGCCGAGCGCACGAACGAATGGGCGATGAAATCGACGTCGTGGCGCACGGCCCACTCGATGAAACGGCGGTCCTTCTCGGTCACCGACGGCAGATCGACCGAGACGCCCGGCACATTGACGCTCTTGCGCGAACGCATGGCGCCGCCCACGACGAACTCGCAGTCGAGCTCCGTGTCGCTCTTGCCCACGACACGTATCTCCAGCTCGCCGTCGGCGATGAGCATCCGCGCCCCCACGGGAATGTCGCGCACGATCGTCGGGACATTCATGTACACCACCTTGCGCGTGGTCATGTCCGAACCGTCCGACCCGCGCACGGCGACCCGGTCGCCCGCACGGAAATGGATGCTGTTGCCGTATTCGTCGGCGATCGTCGTCACGCGGATCTCCGGCCCCTTCGTGTCGATCATGATCGGAATGGCCGGATTGACCTTGTGCACGATCTCCACGATGCGCGTGGCGCCCTCCTCGGTCACATGGGCCGAATTGACGCGGATCACGTCCATCCCCGCATCGAAAAGCTCCTTCACGAACTCCTCCGTGCAGCGGAAATCCGACATGGTCGCAACGATCTTCGTTTTTTTCATTCTATACATAGGAAATACGTTTATTTGTGTTTCTCTCAATCGTCCGGATTCCTGCCCGTCCGTCCCGCGGGGCTGCCCTGCCCCGCCCCGTCCGCTCCGCCGGAAAAGCTACCGCTTTCCGCAGCCTCCCAGCAGGGCCTCGGCGCCGAGACGGTAGGAGTCCAGCCCGAAACCCATGATCGACCCCTTCACGACGGGGGCCAGCAGCGACACGTGCCGGAACTCCTCGCGGGCGAGAATCGACGAGATATGCACCTCCACGACCGGAACCGACACCGCCGCCACGGCATCCCGCAGCGCCACCGAAGTATGCGTGTATCCCCCGGCATTGAGCACCACGCCGTCGTAGCGTCCCTCGGCCCGTTGCAGGGCGTCGATCAGCTCTCCCTCGACATTCGACTGGAAATACCCGAACTCCACGCCCTGAAAGCCGGCCCGGAGCCGTTCCAGAAACTCTTCGAAGGTCTCCGTGCCGTACACCTCCGGATCGCGCCGTCCCTGCAAATTGAGGTTCGGGCCGTTGAGAATCAATATCTTCATATCCGCATCGTTTGCTTCGTGCGCCGCAGCGGACCCCGGTCCGCCGTTCGCGAGACAAAGATAGTGATAATTCCCGGAAAATTCGATACCTTTGTCCGACAGCTCCGCAACAATGACTGAATTCGGATTCATCGACTCGATCCGGCGGCTCTTCGCCGAACTCCCCGACAACGGCTTCGAGGGCATCGGCGACGACTGCGCCGTGCTGCCGCTCGGCGACGGAACGTCGCTGCTCTTCACCGCCGACCTGCTGACCGAGGGGGTGCACTTCCTGCGGGCCGCGACCTCGGCCCGCGAACTGGGCCGCAAATCGCTGGCCGTCAACCTGAGCGACATCGCGGCGATGGGCGCCCGTCCCGTCGCCACGCTGCTCTCCCTGGCGCTCCCCGCCGATGCGGAGGATGCCTGGACCGCGGAGTTCACGGAGGGATACCGCGAGCTGTCGGCCCGCTACGGCGCGGCACTCGTCGGAGGCGACACGACCCGCTCGGCCGGGGGCATCACGATCAACGTCACGGCCATCGGCCGCGCCCCCGACGCACACGTCAAACGCCGCGACGCCGCCCGGGAGGGCGACGTCGTCTTCGTCGCGGGCGAACTGGGAGCCTCGGGTGCCGGACTGCGGGACATCCTCGCCGGACGGTACGACACGCCGCTCGCCGCCGTGCACCGCAACCCGGAGCCGCAGGTCGGGGAGGGTGCATGGCTGGGCGCCCGAAGCGAGGTGCACGCCATGATGGACCTCTCGGACGGACTGGCTTCGGACCTCGGACACATCCTCGACCGTTCGTCGGCGGGTGCAGAGGTGGAGCTTTCGCTCATCCCCGTCGCCCCGGGGTCCGACCTGCGCACCGCCGCCTGCGGAGGCGAGGACTACAAGCTGCTCCTCACCGCCGATCCGTCCGCCGCCGACCGTCTGGCCGCCGACTACCTCGCCCGCTTCGGCTCGCCGCTCTATCCGCTGGGCCGCATCACCGCCCGCCCGGGCCTCGTCTGGCTCCGCGACGGGCGTCCCGAGCCGCTCGACTGGCACGGCTTCGAACACTTCTGATTCCGGCACGGAAACGGCGTCCGCACCCCGGTCCTCCGAAACCGGCTCCCTGAAAAAAGAAAAACCGACGGGAATTTTCCCACCGGAATCATTGAAACGCCCTGTCCGAAAACCGCGCCGCACGCCTTCATCCGCAAATCCGCCGGACGGACGGAAATCCGTCGGGAGGGGAGACGGAATGAACGCCCGCTACTCCTCGACGATATAGACGTGTTCGTCGCGCCGCTGCATGTGGTAATTCTCCCGGGCGTACTCCTCGAGGTAGTCGTCGTAACGCAACTGCTCGACGAGCGCGCTGTCCTGCGCGATCCGCTCCCGGTAGAACAGCTCCTCGCGCAGCAGGGCGTTGATCTGCCCCTTGATCTTCACGGCGTGCAGCGCATTGCGCCCCACCACGAAAAGCGTGAGCACCACGATGATCGCCGTCGCCGCGATCCAGAACTTCCGGCCCGGTCGGATTTTCATAGGCGGATCAGGGAATGCGCATGTACTTGTGCGTCTGGATGGAGATGTTCCACTCCGGACGGGCCTTGACATACTCCACGATCGCGGGCATCACCCGTTCGGAGACGCTCCATTCGGGCTGGAGATACAGCCGGCAATGCCGCCCGACGCGCGCGGCGTTCCGCTCGGCCCACTCGAAATCGGCCTCCGATTCGACGATCACCTTCAGCTCGTGGGCCCTACCGTAGGCGTCGTCCAGCGGCGGCTGCCTGCGCTTGGGCGAAAGGCACACCCAGTCGAACACCCCGCTGAAGGGGTGCGAACCCGAGGTCTCCAGAAAGATTTCGAGCCCCCTCCGGCGCAACTCTCCGGTCAGGATTCCCAGCGGATAGATCAGCGGCTCGCCGCCGGTGATGACGATGGCCCGCGCGGCGCACGACGTGGCCCGGTCGATCACCGTCCCCACGTCGGTGGGCGGATAGAGCTTCGGATTCCACGTGTACTTGGCGTCGCACCAACTGCAACCCACGTCGCACCCGCCCAGACGGATGAAGTAGGCCGGCTTGCCGGCGTGGTAGCCCTCGCCCTGGATCGTGTAGAAATCCTCGACGAGCGGCAACAGCCGCCCCCCGTCGAGCAGCGCGTTATCGGTTCCTGCAGCCATCACTCCGTCACGACGTAAATATCCTTCAGGCTGCGGCCCAACTGGTCGTAGTCGAGCCCGTAACCCACGATGAACTCGTTGCCGATCTCCATCGCGCGGTACTTGATCGGCACCTGCTTGCGGTACGATCCCGGCTTGAAGAAGAGCGTGCACACCTCGACGCTGGCCGGACGGCGGGCTTGCAGGTCGCGCATCATGTGCTCGATCGACTCGCCCGTATCGACGATATCCTCCACGACGATCACGTGCCGCCCCTCGATCGAGCCGTTCAGTCCGATGAGGCTCTTCACCTCCCCCGTCGAGCTGGTTCCCTCGTAGGAGGCCAGCTTCACGAACGAAAGTTCGTTGTTGAAGTCGATCTTCTTGATCAGATCGCTCATGAACATGAACGACCCGTTCAGCACGCCCACGAACAGCGGCGTCGGGCAGCCGGCATAATCCGCATTGATGCGGTCGGCCACGGCCGTCACCGCCTCGTCGATCTTCTCGGCGGGAATCATGATCTTGAACTTCTTGTCGTGAAGTTTTATGATGTCCTTCATCGCAATTCGGGATTTGTGTTTAATTTTGCAAAAATAACGAATCTCGGACAACATTGCCAACGTTTCACGCAAAATAATCGCAAAAAGATGAAAACCCCGCATCTGCGGCCGCTCGTCCTGCCGCTCGTCCTGCTCCTGGCGGCCTGCGCCGCCCGCCCCGAAGAACCCGTGCACACGACGCTTTTCCGCCCGGGCGACCACGGCTCGAAGTACTACCGCATCCCGGCGCTCGCCACGACTGCCGAGGGTACGCTGCTGGCCGTGGCCGACCGCCGCAACGACTCGCAGGGCGACCTGCCGAACGCCATCGACCTCGTCGTGCGCCGCAGTACCGACAACGGCCGCACGTGGAGCGACCAGATTCCGATCGCCCTGCACACCGCCGAGACCGGATACGGCGACGCCGCGCTGGTCACCGACCGCACCTCGGGCGACATACTCTGCATCTTCGCCTCGGGTTGCGGGCTCTGGGCCTCGACGGCCGAACACCCGCTCGACGTCAACGTTTCGCGCAGCCGCGACGACGGCCGCACGTGGAGCGCCCCGGAACGCATCACCCCGCAAATCTACGGCCCCGGCTGCAACAACCCCGCGGCGGACTCCCTCTCGGGACTTTTCGCCGCCTCGGGACGCGCCCTGCAACTCGCCGACGGCACGCTGCTGTTCGCCGCGGCCGCCCACCGGACGGGAACGAAATGGCCGCCGCTGTACAACTACGTCTGCCTCTCCGGGGACGGGGGCCGCACCTGGCGGCTGCTTCCCGCCGCAGCCTCCGACTGCGGCGACGAGGCCAAACTCGCGGAGCTGGCCGACGGCGGCTGGCTCATGAGCATCCGCAACCCCGACAAGGGCTGCCGCCGCTTCGCCGTTTCGCACGACCGGGGCGCGACATGGAGCCCCGTCGGCACGTGGTCCGACCTGCCCGATCCGGCCTGCAACGGCGACCTGCTGCGCTACTCGCTCCGCAGCGAAGGGGCCTCCCACGACCGCCTGCTGCATTCGATTCCTGCCGACACGGCCGAGCGCCGCAACGTCTCCGTCGCCCTGAGCTACGACGAGGGCCGGACATGGCCCGTCCGCAAAACCGTCTGGGAAGGTCCCGCGGGCTACTCCTCGCTCACGCGGCTCGCCGACGGCGGAATCGGCCTGCTCACCGAGGTCGGCGACTGGGATTCGGGATTCGAGATCCGCTTCACCCGCCTCTCCATCGACTGGCTCACCGACGGAGCGGACGACGGACGGTAAACGGACGGCGGCGGTTTCCCGGCATCCCGACGCCCCGATCCGCCCCCCGGCATGCAAACGCCCGGAGCTCTTTCGAAGAGCTCCGGGCGTCTTTTTCCCGTAAGGTTCCGCTGCTACACCAGCCCCGAGAAGCCCATGAAAGCCATGGCGAGGATGCTGGCCGTGATGAGCGCGATGGGAACGCCGCGGAACGCCGCGGGCACGTCCTCGAACTCGAGCCGTTCGCGGATACCCGCGAAGAGCACCAGCGCCAGGCCGAATCCCAGGGCCGTCGCGACGGAGTAGGTGACGCTTTGCAGGAGCGTGAACTCCTTCTGGATCATCAGAATCGCCACGCCCAGCACGGCGCAGTTCGTCGTGATGAGCGGCAGGAAGATACCCAGCGCCTGATAGAGCGACGGGGACATCTTCTTGAGAATGATTTCGACCATCTGCACCAGCGCGGCGATCACGAGGATAAAGACGATGGTCTGCATGTACTCGATACCCAGCGGCACGAGGATATAGGTCTGGATCGGCCAGGCCACCACGGCCGTCAGCGCCATGACGAACGTCACGGCCGCGCCCATGCCGAGCGACGTCTCGACCTTCGACGACACGCCCAGGAAGGGACAGATGCCGAGGAACTGCGCCAGCACGACGTTATTGACGAAGATGGCGCCGATGATGATTGCGAAATAGGATATCTCCATGACTCTACTTCTTGACTAATTTATTAAACAGGACCATCAGGTATCCGAGCGTGAGGAATCCGCCGGGAGCCAGCACGAACACCAGCGGCGTCAGGTCGGAAATGCCGAGATCGACCCCGAAGACGGCGCCGCTGCCCAGCACCTCGCGCACGGCTCCCATGACCGTGAGCGCCAGCGTGAAGCCCAGACCGATCCCTACGCCGTCGAGGATGGAATCCAGCGGCGAATTCTTCGATGCGAAAGCCTCGGCGCGTCCCAGAATGATGCAGTTCACCACGATCAGCGGGATGAAGACACCCAGCGCGGCGTACAGCGCCGGCACGAAAGCCTCCATCAGCATCTGGATGATCGTCACGAACGAGGCGATCACCACGATAAAGGCCGGAATGCGGACCTTGTCCGGAATGATGTTCTTGATGAGCGAAATCACCAGATTCGACATGATCAGCACGGCGGTCGTCGCCAGCCCCATGCCCATGCCGTTCGCGGCCGACGTCGTCGTGCCGAGCGTGGGGCACATGCCCAGCACCAGCACGAACGTGGGATTGTTCCGGACAATCCCGCTCAAAACTATCTGCAACTTATTCATTATGACCTCCTTCCTGAATCTGCGATTCGTTGGTTCCTACGGTCCCGGACTCTTCCTTACCTTCCGGGGCGGCCTGTGCCGAGGCCTCTCCGGCCGCCGCGGCATCCCCGGCAGAAGCGGTCTGCGACGCCCCCGAAGCCACGTCCGAGGGCGCTTCGCCCGACGCCACGCTCCGGTAAGCCATCCACGCGCGGTTGATCGCATCGACATAGGCGCGCGAGGAGATCGTCGCCGCCGTCAGCGCATCCACGTCGCCGCCGTCCTTGCGAACGGCCAGTTTGCCGTCCACGAGTTTCTTCTCCTCCAGTTTCTGTCCTTTGACGCTCATCAGCAGCGGGTTGCCCTCGTCTGCCATCTTCGTGCCGAGGCCCGGCGTCTCGGACTGCTCCAGCACATTGACGTTCACCACTTCGCCTTCGGGCGTGAATCCCACCATCAGGCGCACCACGCCGCTGAAACCCTGTTTGGTCATCGTCTGCACGGCATAGCCCGCCACGGCGCCGCCCTTCGTGGCGGTATAGACCGTGATCGGCATTTCGTCGATCGTCAGCTCCTCGCTCGTCGTCCCGTCGAAAGGCGGGAGGACCTCCGTGAGCGCCGCCTTCGTCGCGGCCTGCTTGGCCTGCGCGATCGGCTCCGCCGTAATCATGTTCACGACGCCCACCCCGGCCGAAGCCACGAGGGTGATGCCGAAGAGCACGGCGGTCATGTTCAAAAGCGTACTTTTCATACCTCGCACCTGCTTATTTCACGCCGAAGCGCTTGGGTTTGACATATTTGTTGATAAGAGGAACGCAGGCGTTCATGATCAGGATGGCGAACGACATGCCCTCGGGATAGGCTCCCCAGAGACGGATCAGCATCGTGATGACGCCGATTCCCGCAGCGAAGATCACCCCTCCGCGGACGGTCATCGGCGAGGTCGAATAGTCCGTCGCCATGAAGACCGCACCGAGAATCGCACCGCCGGCCAGCACGTGGAACAGCGGCACTTGCCAGAGCGCCGCGCCCGTCATCCCCTTGCCCAGCGCATAGACGAAGGCGAACACGGCCATCGTCGCCAGCACCGTCACGGGGACATGCCACCGGATCACACGCCGCCACAGCAGGTAGGCGAATCCCGCCAGCAGCGCCAGCGCGGCCACCTCGCCCAGCGAACCGGGCATGTTGCCCAGCAGCAGCTCCTGCACGCCCACCACATCGGCCGCCGCACCGTGCTTGACGGCCGCCAGCGGCGTCGCACCCGACAGCGCGTCGAACGCCCCGTTCACGGGCATCGGGAACGAAGTCATCTGCACGGGATAGGCGATCAGGAGAAAGACACGCCCCACCAGCGCCGGATTGAAGGGATTCTTGCCCAGCCCGCCGAAGGTCATCTTGCCGATGGCGATGGCCACGAAAGCGCCGATCACCACGATCCACCAGGGAATCGAGGCCGGGAGGTTGAAGGCCAGCAGCACGCCGGTCACCGCGGCCGACCCGTTGGAGACCGTCAGCGGGCCGCGGACCAGAAAGCGCTGGATCAGGTACTCGAACGCCACGCACGCCGCCACCGAGAGGGCCACGACGCGCAGCACGTCCATGCCGAAGACCACCGTCGAAACGACCAGCGCGGGCATCAGCGCCACGATGACGTCGCGCATGATCGAGGCGGTCGATTGCGCGGACTGCACGTGCGGCGCAGGAGCTACGATAAGTTTATTAGCCATAGATTATCCGTATTTTTTCGTTATCACTTCTTGGCCGCCGCGGCGCGTGCGCGGATCAGCCCCATGACGGTCTGCTTGCCCAGACGCACCCAGTCGAGCAGAGGCAGGTAGGCCGGGCAGGTCGCCTGGCAACTGCCGCACTCGATGCACGAGGTGATCATCCGCGCCTCCAGCTCGTCCCAGCCCTTCTTCTGCGTCATCTTCGAGAGGAAATAGGGTTCGAGGCCCATCGGGCAGGCCTCCACGCATTTGGCGCACTTGATGCACTGCGAGGGTGCGCGGCGCACGGCGTCGCGGCCCGAGAGGATCGTGATGCCCGAGCAGCCCTTCGTCACGGGCGACCCGAGATTGACCATCGCACGGCCCATCATCGGGCCGCCGTTGATCGCCTTCAGCTCGCCGTCGGGAAGTCCTCCGGCCGCCTCGACGAGCGTCATGACGGGCGTTCCCATGCGCGTCAGCAGGTTCTTCGGCTCCCTGAGCCCCTTGCCCGTGATCGTCACGACACGCTCGATGAGCGGCATGCGCTTCTGCACGGCCCGGTAAACGGCCACCGTCGTCGAGGCGTTGCACACCACGGCGCCCACGTCGATCGGCAGCGCCGGCGGAGGCGGGACCTGACGGCCCGTCACGGCCGCGATAAGCTGCTTCTCACCGCCCTGCGGATACTTCACCTGCAGGGGGACGATCTCGATGCCCCCGTATCCGGCGGACAGGCCGCGCAGATGCGCGATGGCGTCGGGCTTGTTGTTCTCGATACCGATATAGGCCTTACCGACGCCCACGGCCTTCATGAGGATCGTGACGCCGACGAGCAGCTCCTCGCCGTATTCGAGCATCGTGCGGTGATCCGACGTCAGATAGGGTTCGCACTCCACGCCGTTAACGATCACGCATTCGGCCTTCTTGCCGGGAGGAACCGAGAGTTTCACGTGCGTGGGGAACGTCGCGCCGCCCATGCCGACGATGCCGGCCTCCCTGATGCGGGCGACGATCTCCTGCGCCGAAAGCGTGCATTCGCGCACGAGCGTCTCCGAGCGGTCGATGCCCTCGGCCCACTCGTCGCCCTCGCGCCGGATCGTAATCATCATCTGGCGCAGCCCCTGCCCGTTGGGCTGGAGGTCCACGGCCGTCACCGTTCCCGACACCGGAGAGTGGATATTCGCCGACATGAAGCTGCCGGCCTCGGCGATGAGCTGTCCCGTGAGCACCCGGTCGCCTTTGGCGACCCTGGCCACGGCCGGCGCCCCGATATGCTGCGCGAGGGGGATCGTCACCGTCTCGGGCAGCGGAAGACGCTCGATCGGCCTGGCGCAGCTCAGTTTGTTTTCCGACGGATGCACTCCGCCCATTGGAAATGTCTTCATATCTCAATTGCTGTTTTTACGATTCGTTGGCGGGAGCGTCCGTGGCCGACGCACCCTGCTTTTCAGCGGCCGCAGGCGCAGGTTCCGGATCCTTCTTCCCGGCCTTCGGAGCCGCCGCAGGCTTTGCAGGCGCAGGCTCCGCCGCCTGAACAGCCGCGGCCGGCTTCGGTGCGGCGGGCGTCTTCGGCGCCTTCGGCAGCGGCTCCATGCCCACCAGGCGGATCGCTCCGGTCGGACACTCGTTCACGCACTTGCGGCACAACTTACACTTCTGCGGGTCGATGTAGGCGAGGTTGTTCTCGACGGTGATGGCCCCGAAGGCGCACACCTTCTCGCACTTGCCGCAGCCGATGCAGCCCGCCTTGCAGGCTTTCATCACCGCCGCGCCCTTCTCCTTCGACACGCACGACACATAGACCGCGCGGTTCTTGGGCCACTTCTTGCGCAGCTCGATAATCATGCGCGGGCAGGCTTTCACGCAGGCGCCGCAGGCCGTGCACTTGTCGGGATCGACCTCCGGAAGCCCCGTCTGCGGGTCGATGCGGATGGCGTCGAACGCACAGGCCGCCACGCAGTCGCCGAATCCCAGACAGCCGAATGCGCAGGCCGTCTCGCCGACGTAGAGCGACGACGCCACGGCGCACGACCGCACGCCGTCGTACCCGTTCGTGCGGGGGCGCTTCTCGCATGTGCCGCCGCAGCGGACCGTCGCCACCTCGGGCTGCTTCTCGGCCGCGGCCTTGCCCAGATACGCCGCCACGGCCTTCATGCAGTCGCTGCCGCCCACCGGGCAGAACAGCGCCGAAATGTCGTCGCGTTTCACGAGCGCATCGGCCATGCCGCGGCATCCGGCGAATCCGCAGCCGCCGCAGTTCGCCCCGGGGAGCATCTTCTCCACCTCGTCGATGCGCGGGTCCTCCTCGACCCGGAATTTCCGGGCCACGAAGTAGAGCACCACGGCCGCGAGCACTCCCAACGCGCACAACGTCAGGATCGTGTAAAGTAATACTTCCATTTAGATTTTAGTTATTGTAAAATGAATTGTGTGTTCGATTCTCCGCCGGCAGAGCCACAGTACGACGTAGTAGAGCACCACGCCTCCGAGCGCCGCGAGCGCACTCGCCCCCTCGCTCCAGCCCAAAGCGGCATTCGCCGCGAAGAGCACGGCCAGCAGCACGGCCAGCGCACCGACATAGGCCAGGGCGACGGCACGCATCCCCGCGCTGCGGCGCACGCCGACCACGACCTGCTCGCCGGCGGCGTAATGCGGAGCATCGGCCGTCTTCACGGCGACGATCTTCTCCTGCGTCTCCGCCAGACCGCACGCCTGCCGGGCCCGGCACGCTCCGCAGGCGCTCCGGGAGGTGATTCTCACGTACACCGCATCGGGCGCCGTGCGTTCCACCACCCCGCTATGTTCGATCGGGCGCGCCACGGCCTCAATCTCCGTATTTGTTCGTCAGGGGCATCAGCCGTTCGTGGCCGAACGAGCAGGAGGAAAGACGCAGCACGGGCGGGAACTGGTAGCGTTTCTTCTCGTTGCGCATGATCATCGAATGGATCTTCTCCACCACTTCGGCGTCGAAGCCCGCATTGACGATCTCCTCGCGGTGCTGCCCCTCCTCGATCATGCGGAACAGAATGACGTCCACCACCTCGTAGGGAGGCAGGATGTCGCTGTCCTTCTGCCCGGGGTGCAGCTCCGACGAAGGCTCCTTGGTCAGGATGCTTTCGGGAATCGGATTGCCCATCGTGCGGTTGATATAGCGCGCCACGTCGTACATTTCGCTTTTGTAAAGGTCGCCCGTGGGGCTGAACGCCCCGGCCGTGTCGCCGTAAAGCGTGCAGAGTCCCAGCGCGTTCTCGCTCTTGTTCGAGGAGTTGAGCAGGATATGCCCCGTCTTGTTCTGCAGGGCCATGAGCAGCACGGTGCGGATACGGGTCTGGATGTTCTCCTCGGTCGAGTCGAACTCCGTGCCGCCGATCACCGGCTTGAGCGTGTTCACCACGCTGGTGTAGATTTCCGAAATGGGAATGACGTTGTAACCGATGCCCAGGTTCGCGGCCAGCCGCTTGGCATCCTCCACCGACTCGTCGGACGAAAAGGGCGAAGGCATGAGCAGCGCCCGGACATTCTCCGCCCCCAGCGCATCCACGGCGATCGAGGCCACCACGGCCGAGTCGATGCCGCCCGAAAGGCCGATCGAGGCTTTCGCGTAGCCGTTCTTGCGGAAGAAGTCGCGCACGCCGCAGCGGGCCGCCTCATAGATCAGCCGCGTACGCTCATTATACGACGACGAGACCGCAATCGGTGCGGCCTCGGCCTTCGTGTCGAACAACTGGAAATCCTCTTCGAAACTCTTCATCATCACGACCACCTCGCCGCGGCTGTTCATCGCCCCCGAAGTGCCGTCGTAAACGATCTCCGTCGAACCGCCCACCTGATTGGCCATCACGAGGTTCTTGCCCTCGACGAAGGCCAGGTCGCGCATCATCTCGTAGCGGTAGGTCATCGTTCCCTTGCCGTAACGGCGGGCGTTGATCGAGATGATCGTCTCCACCGACTTGTCGAAATCGCGCTCGCGGCTCAGATCGTCGCCCACCACCACGGCGCACTTGTGGCCCTTGACGGTGATGTACTCGTAGCCCTTCGAAGGGACCAGAAAACCCATTTCGCGCCGCGCCGAGATGTATTTCTTGCCGATATAACGCTGTATCCTGCCGTTTTCGAGGAGCGCGGCGGCGCTGATCGTCCCCTCGCGGGTCAGCACCGGAAGCCCCACCAGGGCCGTGATCCCGTCGCAGCGGGACGCTATCTTCTCCAGCGCCTCTTCGCACAGTTCGAGAAAGGTCGTCTTGCGCAGCAGGTCGAAGGCCGGCGTGCCGCTCACGGCCTGCTCGGCGAAAATCACCAGATCGGCGCGCCGCGCCTTCGCCTCGTCGATCGCGCCGACGATCTTCGCCGTGTTTCCGTCGATATCCCCCACCGTGTAGTTCAGCTGGGCTATGGCTATTTTCATGGCAGTAATTTAAGTCGGTAAGTTACAACTCCGCAAATTTAAAGATTATTTGCAAAAGTCGGAAAAATTTTCAATGTTAATAATATAACAGGCCGCCCCGCCGAACGCCCCCGCCGCCGGCATCTCCGAAGCGGAACGCGGCCCCCCCGGCTCCGCATTCCGGCCGCACTTCGCACCGGCCGGATACGGCGGAGGCTCCCCGTCCTTTCCGGACGGAGAGCCTCCGCATGTCGCACGACACGTCTCCCTACTCCTGCTCCCCGGCGGGATCGGCGACCAGGATACGGCCGCAGTACTCGCAGACGATGATTTTCTTTCCCTGGCGAATGTCCACCTGGCGCTGGGGCGGAATGCGGTTGAAGCAGCCTCCGCAGGCGTCGCGCCTGACGGTCACCACGGCCAGTCCGTTGCGGACGTTGCGGCGGATACGCTCGTAAGCCGCCAGCAGGCGCTCGTCGATCTTCTCCTTGGCGCGGGCCTCCTGCGCTTCGTATTCGGCCACCTGCGGCGCCGTCTCGGCCTCGATGCCGTCCAGCTCGGCCTTCTTGGCCTGCAAATCGGCGGCACGGCCCTCCACGAGCCCCTCGGCCTCCTCCAGTTGGAGTTTCTTGGCCTTGATGCCCGCGGCGTACTCCTTCAGGCGCTTCTCGGCCAGCTCGATCTCGAGCTCCTGGTACTCGATCTCCTTCGAAATGGCGTCGAACTCGCGGTTGTTGCGCACGTTGTTCTGCTGTTCCTTGTAGTTTCCGATCATGATCCGGGCCTGATCCACCTCGCGCTTGCGCTGTTTCGTGAGCGTGTTCAACTCCTCGATCTCGGCGTTGATGTGCTCGATGCGGGTCTTCATTCCGGCCACTTCATCCTCGAGGTCCTGCACCTCGAGAGGCAGTTCACCTTTCACCTTGTTGATCTCGTCGATCCGGCTGTCGATCTTCTGCAGTTCGTAGAGCGCCAGAATCTTCTCCTGCATCGAGTAATCAACTTCGGCAGTCTTCTTTTGTGTTGCCATATGTTGTCTTTAGAGTTTAGACTTAAACCAGATAATTCACCGGATTGCGAGAGCATTCACTCTTGCGAACCGCAAAGGTACGTAAATTTTTCGACAAAATGTCAAATAAAAGCTGAATTGCGCAATATTCGCTTTCAAAATGGCCTATATCCGCCACGGTGAGGGCCTTATCGGGCATCATGAAGTCGTTGTACTTCATGTCGGCCGTGAGGTAGAAATCGGCCCCGGCGCGGCGTGCGTCGCCGATGAGCGAGGCCCCGGCCCCGGTGCAGACGGCCACGCGGCGCACCGCGGAAGAGGCGATGTCGCTGTAACGTACGACGCTCGCCCCGAGCCGCCGCTGAATAAAGCGCATGAACTCCACGGTATCGACCGCTTCCGCGAGCTCGCCCACGACGCCGAATCCGACACCCTCCTCGGCCGCGGGCTGCAACACGCGGAGGTTCCCCACGCCCAGCATCCCGGCCAGATGCCAGCTCATGCCTCCCGGAGCGCTGTCGAGGTTGGTGTGGCAGGCGTACAGCGCGATGCCGCGGCGGATGGCCCGCTCGACGCAGCGCTGCACCGTGTCCGCCGAATTGAAGCGCTTGAGCGCATGGAAGACGATCGGATGGTGCGTCACGACCAGGTCGCATCCCAGCCGCTCGGCCTCGTCCAGCACCTCCTCGGTCACGTCCACGGCCAGCAGCGCGGCGTGCGCCTCGTCCTCCCCGCGACCCACGATAAGCCCCGCATTGTCATAGGATTCCTGCCACCGAAGCGGCGCAAAGGTTTCGATAACCGTCGTAATATCCCTGATCTTCATAATCCTGAAAAATATGTCATCCGTTTTCTCCGCTCCGCGGCTCCGAACACCGGAACCTTCCGGAAACGGTCCGCGCCCCGGAATCTCAGAACAACGACTGCTCGTAGAAGGCGAACAGCTCCTTGTGCTCCGGCTCCTCCTTCTTGCGGCGGGGCTTGCGCACCGGACGCCGCACGGCGCCGGGCGCTCCGTCCGCCGGGGATTCCGCTCCGGACGGAACGCCGGCCGCTTCGTCGATCTTCACGACGGCCCGGTTCCGGCGGCGCGCCGGAGTCTCCGTATCGGGTATTCCTGCCTGCGGAGCCTCCGCGGCAGGCGTCGCCGCATCATCCGCAGATACGGCGGGCGGGGTATCGGGCGCGAGGCTCCCGGCCGCCGCGGGTCGTTCCGCGGAAACCGGTGCGGATGCGGGCGTTTCCGCCGGGGATTCGGCGCCGTAGTCGTCGCCCACCGCCACGATCTCGCCGTCGGCGGCCTTCAGGTCCTCGCGGACCTCGACGAGCAGGGCCCGAATCCGCTGCAACCGCTCCAGCAATTCGCCCGAGCGGTCCGCCGCATCGCCCGCAGGCTGGCGGCGCATCGCCCGCTTGGCCCCTTCGAGCGTCATGCCGCACTCCTTGACCAGGTGGTAGATCCGCTTCAGGTTCTCGACGTCCTGCGGCGTGAAGAGCCGGTTGCCCTTCTTGTTCCGCTTCGGCCGCAACACGCTGAACTGCGACTCCCAATGACGGATGAGCGACTGATTGACGTCGAACATTTCGGCGACCTCGCCCATCGAGTAATAGAGTTTTTCAGCCATATCTGTCAATCCTGTTTTATGATTCGCAACGAATTGGGATACAAGTTGTTCACCCGCCGCCCGATCCGCTTGGCGAAGCCCAGCGCGCGGCCGCGGGCCGCAATGAGGTTCATCCCCTCGGCCAATTCCCCGGGCGGGATGTCCTGCCGCCGCAGGTAGCGCACCGCCGTCGGCCCGTCCAGCTCCGCCACGGGCAGCGCCCCGCGGTTCAGCCCCGTGTGGAAGGCCAGCGCCGGATCGGGCTTCAGCACCCCCCGGAACACCTGTCCGAACGCCACGCCGGAATAGATCGCGGGCAGCGCTTCCGAAAGCGCCCGGACGGCGTCGGCCTGCGCCGCGAACCAGCCGTAGCAGGAGCCGGCCACCGTGCCGAAGCGCATCGCGCCGGGATCGAGCGTCCAGCGCGCCAGCTCGGCCGCAGTCGCCCGGTCGGCCGGAGCGAACACCGCACGGCGCGCCCGGGGCGTGCGCATCCGCCCCTCCGCATCGGGAGCCTTGCGGGCCACGGCGGCGAAAAATCCCTCGCCGACGGCCCGGTGGGGATAGAACCGATAGGTGCGGAACGCACCGACCCGGCCGCAGACGACGCCCCAGGCCCCGTCCACGGGCCGCTCCTCCGTCTCGGCAGCCTCGCTGCCGACGGCGGCGAGCAGCCGCTCCAGCACGCCCTCGTCCTCGTCGCGGTTGAACGTGCAGGTACTGTACAGCAGCGTGCCGCCGGGTTTGAGCGCCCGCCACGCCTCGCGCAGAATCTCCTCCTGCCGCGCGGCGCACACGCGCACGCCGCCCTCGCTCCACTCGGCGCGGGAGGCCGGGTCCTTGCGGAACATGCCCTCGCCCGAACAGGGGGCATCTACGGCCACGACGTCGAACCACGCCTCGAAGTCGCAGACGGCGCGCGGCTCGCAGGTCGTCACCACGACGTTGCCCGTGCCCCACTTGCGGACGTTGTCCGCCAGCACGGCGGCGCGGCGGCGGTCGATCTCGTTGGCGACGACCAGCCCCTCCGGCCCCGCGAGCGAGGCGTAGAGCGTCGTCTTGCCGCCCGGAGCGGCGCAGAGGTCCAGCACACGCGCACCGCGTACCGCCGCGCCGCCGAGCAGGTGTCCGACCGCCTGCGACGACGCCTCCTGCACGTAGTAGGCCCCGGCGTGGAAGTCGCTGTCGAAGGTGAACTGCGGCCGCGAAGCGAGGTAAAGGCCCCCGGCGCACCAGGGAACCCGCCCCGCGACGTCGAGCTGCGGCAGGCCGGGCGGTGTCTCCGTCCCGGAAAACGCCGCGCTCCCGGATGCCCCGGAAGACACGGACGCACCGGATACGGCCTGCGGTGTCCCAGCGCCCCCCGGCCCCCCGGGGAGCACTTCGGGAAACAGCTCCGGGAGCCGGTCCGTCCCCGTCTTCGCGGGGTTCAGGCGCACGGAGACCGGCGGCGGCGCGTCGAGCGCCCCGCACAGGGCGCGCCCTTCGGCCGTCCCGAGGTCGCGCAACACGCGTTCGACGAATTTCGGAGGCAGTTCCATGCTATTTTCCGGCCGCTTTCAGCGCATCGAGGCGCGCGCAAATCTTATCCAGCACCGCGGGGTCCGAGACGAAGTCCTCGTGGTCCTTGTCCACGACGAGCACCTCGCCGTCGTAGTTGTGTTCGATCCAGTCGTTGTACTTGTCGTTGAGCCGCTTGAGGTACAGCTCGTCGATGTTCATCTCGTATTCGCGGCCCCGCTTGCGGATCTGCGAGGTGAGCGTCGGCACGCCCGCCTTGAGGTAGATCAGCAGGTCGGGCTTGGGAATGAGCGTCGTGACGAGCCGGAAAATGCTCATGTAGGTCTCGATGTCGCGCGTGGCCATCAGCCCCATCTCGTGAAGGTTGCTCGCGAAGATGTACGCGTCCTCGTAGATCGTGCGGTCCTGGATGATGTCGCCCTGCGAGACGTCGGAGAGCATCTCCATCGTCTGCCGGATGCGGCTTCCGAGGAAATAGATCTGCAAGTTGAACGACCAGCGGTTCATGTCCTCGTAAAAATCGCCGATATAGGGGTTGTTGCTCTCCTCGAGGTAGGACCGCGCGTCGTAACGCGCCGTGAGCATCTGGGTCAGCGTGGTCTTCCCGCTGCCGATATTTCCGGCTATGGCTATATACATAATGATCCGTGTTTTAATCCTGTTCCGTTATCCGCTCCCCGTCCAGCGCGAGCACGTCGTCCGCCACGCGGCGATCGTTCACCAGCCGCGGGACCTTGTTCTTGCCCCGCGCACGCATCCATCGCAGGAAATAGCCCCGGGGAACCGTCACGATGCGCTGCCGTTCGAGCGTCGTGCGGCGCTTGGCATCGTAGTCCGAATTGACGGCCCGCAGCGCCTCGTCAAGCGCCCCGGCGAACCGTTCGGCGCTCTCCGGCTCGCGGTCGAACTCCACGATCCACTCGTGCGCCCCCCGTTCGCGCAGCGACATGTAGCACGGCGCCACGGTGTACTCCGCGACCGCGGCTCCCGACGCGCGGCAGGCCGCGGCCAGCGCCCGGTCGGCGTTATCGGCGATCAGCTCCTCGCCGAAGACGTTGATATACTGTTTCGTCCGGCCCGCGAAGCGGATGCGGTAGGGCGTCGTCGAGGTGAACTCCACCGTGTCGCCGATCTCGTAGCGCCACAGGCCGTTGTTCGACGTGACGAGCATCGCATAGACCTTGCCGCACTCCACGTCGGCCAGCGGCACGATGCGCTCCCCGTCGCGGAACTCGAAGAACGTGCCGTAGTCGAGCATCAGCAGCATGTCGTCGCGGCCCGGGTCGTCGGCCAGCGCGAAGAAACCCTCCGAAGCGTTATAGGTCTCCATGTAGTGCATCCCCTCCGAAGGCAGCAGCTCTTCGAACATGCGGCGGTAGGGGGTGAACTCCACCCCGCCGTGGGCGAACAGCTCCAGCCGGGGCCACACTTCGAGCAGATTCTTCCGCCCGGTGAACTCCAGCACGCGGCGCATGAGCGCCAGATTCCACGACGGCACGCCCGCGAAGGCCGTGATCGGTTCGCCGACGCATTCGCGGCAGATCGCCTCGCACTTCGCGTCGAAGTCGGGAATGATCGCCGTCCCGATGCGCGGCGCGCGGAACCAGCCGCTCCAGAAGGTCGTCTCGTGGATCAGCAGCGCCGAGAGGTCCCCCACGAGGTTCCGCCCCTCGCACGCGCACGAACCGCCGAGCGTCAGGGTCTTGCCGTCAAAGACCCGCGTGCCGGGACGGGCCGCGGCGTAGAGCGTCGCCACGTCGCGCATACCCAGCGTATGATTCCACCACAACGACTCCCGCGTGACGGGGATGTACTTGCTGCGGTCGGAGGTCGTGCCCGACGAACGGGCGAACAGCCGGACCCGCCCGGGGGCCGTAACGCTGCGCACGCCCGCCATCATACGCTCGACATAGGGCTTGAAGGTCTCGTAGTCGAACGTCTCGACCTGCGACTGGAACCGCTCCACGGAGCGGATGTGCCGCAGGTCGTAGCGGTCGCCGAACTCCGTCAGGCGGCCCCGGCGCACCAGACGGCGGAGCATCCGCTCCTGTGTCTCGACGGGGTGCCGCCGGAAGCGGTCAATCGCCCGCGCACGCTGCGAGAACCACGTCTTGAGAATCGTATTGCGAAAAGACATAGTCAGTTAAAATAATACCCCACCTTCCCCACCGACGCGGGCATGGCGAAGAGCACGACCCGGTCGTAAGCCGAAATCTGCGTGTCGTCCACGGCGATGAAAACCTTGTCGCCGCGCACGATGCCGCCGATGATCGCGTCCTCGGGCAGCCCGAGGTCCTTGATCGGGGCCTTCGTGGCCGGGGAGTTGGGCTTGACGATGAACTCCAGCACCTCGGCGTCGCTGCCCGTGAGGCACTTGATCGCCTGCACGTCGGTAGACATGGTGAAACGGAAAATGTTCGACGCCGTGACCAGCTTCTTGTTGATGATCGTGTCGATGCCGATCGACTCGGCCAGATTGATGTAATTGAGGTTCTCGACCTCGGCGATCACCTTCTTCACGCCCATGCGCTTGGCAAGCATCGCCGCCAGGATGTTCGTCTCGCTGCGGCCCGTCACGGCCACGAAGGCGTCCATGTTCGAAAGCCCTTCCTCCATCATCGCCTCCGTATTGCGGCCGTCCTCGTTGATGATGAGCGTCTTGTCGAGCGTCTCGGCCAGCCGGTAGGCCTTCTCGGCGTTGTAGTCCACCAGTTTGATGTTGATCTCGTCCTGCAACTCCGTGGCGATGCGGATGCCGATGCGCGAGCCGCCGAGGATCATCATGTTGCGCACGTCGATATTCGACCGACCGGAGAGCTCCATCACGTCGTGCACGGCGTCCTGCCGCGCGATGACGTAGATCACGTCGCCCTCCAGGTAGCGTTCGCCCAGACGCGGAATGATCGTCTCGCCGCCGCGCGTGATGGCCACGGTGCGGTAGCTCAGCGCCTCCTGCCCCTCGCCGAACCCCGACAGCGCCTCGCCCACGAGCGGCGAAGCCGGTTCGAGGCGGAAGACAGCCAGCGAGAGCTTGCCGCTCGAGAAATCGACGTACTCGGTGGTCGAGGTATGGCCCAGCAGGTTGATCACCTCGCGCGCCGCGACCTTCTCGGGATAGAACAGGTAGTCGATGCCCATGTCGATGAACAGCTCCTTGTTGTCCGGTTCGAGGTACTCGTTGTTGTCGATGCGGGCGATGGACTTCTTCGCCCCGAGCCGCTTGGCCAGCGTCGCCGCCACGATATTGTCCGTCTCCTCGTGATTGACGGCGATGAAAAGGTCGCACCTGCGCACCGCAGCGCGCCGCAGCACCGCGAAGGTCGTCGAGTCGCCCTCGACGGTGAGCACGTCGGCCAGACTGCCCACCTCGGCCAGCAGTTTCTGGTCGGCGTCGATAATGGTGATATCGTGGCCGTTGCCGCTCAACATCCGGGCCAGATGGCTGCCCATCTCGCCGGCTCCCGCAATTACGATCTTCATGGTCCGTGGTTCGCCGCCGGAGCCTCCCCCCGCCGCACGCCGGGACACCGGCGAACGCGGAGCGGGAAACGACGGCCGCATTTTTGCAATTTAACTCACAAATATATACATTTGTCCCGGAAACCGCAAATCGCGGGAAAATTAAAAAACGAAACGTATGCCTTCCTGGTTGATCCTTCTGCTTTGCGCCGTGGCGGCCGTCGGTCTGTTCGTCCTCGGCATGTCGCTGACGCTGATGATAAAAGGCCATCACATCGACTCGGAAATCTCGACCAACAAGAACATGCAGCGGCTCGGAATCAAATGCGCCGTCCAGGAGACGCGCGAGGAGGACGGCACGGCCGCCTGCTCCGACGCCTCCCCGCTGTCCGGCTGCTCGGGCAACTGCGGGGCCTGCGACATCGAGCACAAATAGCCACCCCGGCGCCCCGCCCCGGAGGCCCGGAAAAAGGCCGTTCCGGAAAAATCGGGCTCCGGGAACGACAGGAATCCTACAATTCGCAGTATTTCGACCGGCAGACGAACCAGGGATTGTGCAGGTCCGCCTCGTTGTACCGCAGCTCCGCATCCCCGGGCAGCGAACGGGTCGTCCCGCCGGCCTCCGCGAGAATGAGCTCCCCGGCGGCCGTATCCCACTCGTAGGTGCGGGTCGTACGCACGTAGTAGTCCACGCTCCCCTCGGCCAGCATGCAGAATTTATAGGAACTGCCCTGCTCGACGACCTCCAGATCGGGATGCCGCGCCCGCAGGCGTTCGATATGCTCGTGCGTCTCGGAGGTCTGGTGCGAACGCGAAACGGCCACCCGCAGGTGGTCGTGACGCCCCTCCCGGGGCAGCGGCAGCCGGGTCCAGCCGCAGACGATCTCGTCGTAGGTGTAGGAGGCGCCGGCATCCGGAGCGACGCCCTCCTTGAGAAAGGAGCCGGCATTCCGCCCCGCGACATACATCTTCCCGAAATAGGGCACATAGACCACCGCTCCGATGCAGACGTTGTTCTCCATCAGGGCGATATTGACCGTGAACTCGTTGTTGCCCTTGATGAACTCCACCGTCCCGTCCAGCGGGTCCACCAGCCAGTAAAGCTCCCAGTTGCAGCGCTCTTCGTAACGCATCTCGCGCCCCTCCTCCGAAAGGATCGGAATGCGCGTCGGCCCGAGGTACTCGCGGATGGTCCGGTGAGCCAGCCGGTCGGCCACCGTGATCGGCGTGCGGTCGTCCTTGAGGCTTATGTCGTAGTCGTCGAGGTTCTTATAGACTTGCATGATCGAGGCTCCGGCTCTCACGGCCGCATTGAACAGGGGCGGCAGCAGATACATTCTCACCTTGTCGTCAATCATCGTAGCGCGTTTTTGGGAATCCGAAGTTTGCATTGCCATGGTAAAGGTAACAACAATTTATCATATAACGAAGGATGCGGCGCACATATTTTGCGCCGTTCCGCTTTCGGACACGATCCCCGACCCGGGGACGAACGAGGGCGGAAGCGGAGGCTCCCTCCGCGCGTCGAAAACCGTGCCGGAACGCCGCGGTGCGAAAAAATTCCGCACAACGTTTTGCATATCCCGCAAAAAGCCGTATATTTGCACTCCGAATTATGTTTCAACACATAACACTCGAATTTAATGTACGTTATAGTAGAGATCGCAGGTCAGCAATTCAAAGCTGAAAAAGGTCGGAAACTTTATGTTCACCGTCTTCAGGGCGAAGAGAATTCGTCCGTAAGTTTCGACAAAGTCCTGCTCGCAGACAACGACGGTCAGGTCAAGGTCGGCGCACCTGTAGTAGAAGGCGCCGCAGTGAAATGCAAGATCCTGAAACATCTGAAGGATGACAAGGTTCTGGTCTTCAAGAAGAAGCGCCGCACGGGCTACCAGAAGTGCAACGGCCATCGCCAGTACCTGACGCAGATTCTCGTGGAGGAAATTGTTGCATAAACCTTTAAAAACGAAAGTAACATGGCACACAAGAAAGGTGTAGGTAGTTCGAAGAACGGCCGCGAGTCGGAAAGCAAGCGACTCGGCATCAAATTGTTCGGCGGCCAGTTCGCAAAGGCGGGCAACATCATCGTCCGTCAGCGCGGCACGGTTCATAACGCCGGCGAGAACGTAGGCATGGGCAAGGATCACACCCTGTTCGCACTCGTGGACGGAACCGTGGAGTTCTGCAAGAAGAGCGAAGGCAAATCCTACGTGAGCGTAACTCCGCTGAGCGAGTAAGCCAGCGGCACTGCAAAAGTCCGGGGGGGGGTAAGGTCTGCCTCCGGAAAGGGAAACGAAATCATCGGTCTCCGGTTCGTCGGGGACCGATTTTTCTTTTTCATCGCCGGAACGACCGGAAACGAACGCGGCAAGTCTCCCCTGCTATCGGCCCCTGTCCGGCGGAGGCAGGAAGAGACAGGGACGGCGGTAGCAGAGATTTTCGCGCGGCAGCACCGAAGAGGTCCGGACCGGCAGATGCAAAGGTCCGAAACCCGGAAACAGGCGGCAACGACGGCCATAAAGGCGGTCGGGGAAAAGGCCGGGGCAACCGGAACAGCCGGGATAGCTCGAACTGCCGGGGCCTGCCCCGGCCTCCGGAACGACAGGCTGCCGGAGCGACAGGCTGCCGGAGCGACAGGCTGCCGGAGCGAGGGGTTACCGGAACGACAGGCTGCCGGAACGACAGGCTGCCGGAACGACAGGCACGGAAAATCCGGCTGCCGGGGAGTATCGCAAAACAGACGCAAAAAGTCCGGCTGCGGAATGCAGCCGGACCTGTCGCACGAAGATGCGGGACAGCCCGCACCGTGTCTATTTCCGCTCCGCTTCGGCGGAAGCCTCGGGAGCCGCGGCACGGAACCCGGCCAGCAGCGTCTTGTCGTCGTAGAGCTTCAGCTCCGAACCCACGATCTCGTAGCGGTCCACTTCGTCGAGCATCCTGACGAAAGCATCCTCGTACTGCATGTCGGGGCAGGCCATCCGGGTCATGCCCAGATTGCCGAACTCCAGCTTGCCGTCCTGCTTCTCGTACTTGCCGAAGAAGCGGTTGCAGTTGGTGCGTCCCGAAACGAGCGTGTCGGCGGCATCGAATTTCAGCGTGAAGGCATCCGTCCCGGCATCGATCGCCCCGGCGGGGATTCCCTCCATCTCCGCGAGTTTCCAGGTCGTGCCTTCGAGTGCGGTCTGCGCGCCTCCGCAGCAAGCCGTCATGGCTGCAAACAGAACGGCAGCCGTAAAAATCTTTTTCATGCTTTATTGTTTTTAAAGAGTCATTTCAACCGACGGGTCCGCCGGGAAGCCCCGGCCGCAGACGGAATCGCAAATATACGCAAAGATTCCCGCATCCGCAAAAAAGCGGGCCGCCTTTTAAGGCCGGCCCGCAACTTGCATGCCCGAAAGAGCGTCAGATCTTCTGAAGCCGCAGCGCGATCTCCATTTCGGTCGTATTGTCCTTGAGATCCTTGATGATCTTGCCAGCGTCGATGCCCATCGTCACCGACGAATCGAGCGAACCGAGCAGCGAGGAGAATACGTCGAGGAACGGAACCATCATGGCACGGTCCACATAAACCTTGACCACACCGTTCTCCTGAACATATTTCAGCGGAATGGCGTAATAATCATCGGCCGATACGATACCCAGCGAGGGATACTGCGTCAGCAGTCCGTCGATCAATGCGGGAACGTCGAGGTCGGCTCCGCCCGCGGCCTTCAGAAAGTCACGGCCGATCTTGAAATAGAGCTTGCTGTCCTTCGTGTAGTAGCCGATCGCACCCTCGGGCAGAATCTCCGAGGTCTCGGCGTTCGGGAACGACTTCACCTCCTCACCGAACTTCGGTTCCAACAAAGCGCCCAAAATGGCCGAAACGTCCGTTCCCTCGACGATCAGATCCTTGTACTGCGCACCGAACGAACCATCGTTCTTCAGCTCCACGCCGATCAGGCCGCCCTTCACGATACCCGATCCTATGGCCTCGACCATGCTCAGCACCGTATTCATCGGCATCTGATAAGGAATACCGAGAATCTCCGTCAGGTCTATTCCCGGAATGTTGTCGGGATCGGTCCATGTAACGTCGAAAGTCAGGTAGTACTCCTGCATCTCTTCGGGATCGGCGGCAGTCGGCCGGGATACGGAGGCCGGCTTATAGCTGCCGATAAGCTCCGAGGAGAAAGGCGGCGGCGTATTTTTCTTGTTATCGTCGTCGCACGACACGGACGACACGGCTATCGCACAGAGAGCGGCGATCAGCGAGAATTTCGTAAACAGGTTTTTCATAACGATCTTGTTAAAGTGTTTTCCATTCAATTCCGGACAAAAATATCCCTTTCCGCAGAATGAAACAAATTAATTCATCGGACCCGAAGCATTCCCCCACGAACGCACCGTTTTTCATCACGAAAAAAAACACGGAAGGGCCGCGGCTTGTCTGCCGCGGCCCTTCGCACCTATTTTTATATACGGGATCAGTACTCCATCTTCGCACGGCGCACATAGCCGTTGTAACGCCACTTGGCGTTCTCCTCGGCTGCGGCGAACAACTCGTCGGCCTCGGCCGGGAAGGATTTCTGCAACGACGTGTAGCGCACCTCCTTCATCAGGAACTCGCGGAACTTCGTCCAGTCCGGCTCCTTCGAGTCGAGCACGAAGGGATTCTTGCCCTCCTCCTCGAGCTGCGGATTGTAGTGCCACAGATGCCAGTAGCCGCAGGCCACGGCCTCCTTGCCCACGGTCTGCGTGCGCGTCATGCCGCCCTTGATGCCGTGGTTGATACACGGCGCATAGGCGATCACCAGCGACGGACCCGGATAGGCCTCGGCCTCCTTGAGCACGTTGAAGAGCTGCTGCTGCGAAGCGCCGATCGAAACCTGCGCCACATAGACATAGCCGTAGGTCATGGCCATCGCGCCGAGGTCCTTCTTGCGGATGCGCTTGCCGCTCGAAGCGAACTTCGCCACGGCGCCCACGGGAGTGGCCTTCGACGACTGTCCGCCGGTGTTGGAGTAAACCTCGGTGTCGATCACCAGGATATTCACGTCCTGACCCGACGCCAGCACGTGGTCCACGCCGCCGTAGCCGATGTCGTAGCCCCAGCCGTCGCCGCCGATGATCCACTGTGACTTCTTCACGAGCCAGTCCTTGTGCTCGAGAATCTTCCGGCAGTAGTCGCAGCCGCAGGCCTCCAGCATCGGAAGCAGGCGAGCCGTGACCTCGGCCGAACGGGCCGACGAACCGCGGTTCCCGATCCACTCGCGCATCACGCCCTTCAACTCCTCGGAGCACTTGTCGCACGAGGCGATGGCGGCCTCCATCGTCTCCTGGATCCGGTCGCGGAGCTTCTCAATACCGATGTGCATACCCAGACCGAACTCGGCGTTGTCCTCGAAGAGCGAGTTGGCCCAGGCCGGCCCCTGCCCCTTCTCGTTGGTGCAGTAAGGCGTCGAGGGAGCCGAACCCGAATAGATCGAGGTGCAGCCCGTGGCGTTGGCGACCATCATCTTGTCGCCGAACAACTGCGTGATGGCCTTGATGTAGGGCGTCTCGCCGCAGCCGGCGCAGGCTCCCGAGAACTCGAACAGCGGCTGCGCGAATTGCAGGTTCTTCACCGATTTGGTCTTATCGACGACCTGCTTGTAGCCGATGTTCCCGGTGATGTAGTCCCAGTTCTT
Source organism: Alistipes dispar (assembly GCF_006542685.1). Classification (NCBI taxonomy): domain Bacteria; kingdom Pseudomonadati; phylum Bacteroidota; class Bacteroidia; order Bacteroidales; family Rikenellaceae; genus Alistipes; species Alistipes dispar. The sequence goes on from NZ_AP019736.1 coordinate 627,908, forward strand.
CTGCTGCGGGAGCTGCTCCTCGAGCGGACGCATGACGAGCGCCTTCTGCTTGGCGGGGCAGACGTCCACGCAGTTGCCGCAGCCCGTACAGTCGAGCGGCGAAATCTGGATGCGGAACTTGTACTCCTTCGTCTCGCCCAGGCCCTGCTTCCACTCCACGCCCGAAGCGGCGGCCTCCTCCTCCGTGGCGAGGAACGGACGGATCACGGCGTGCGGGCAGACATAGGCGCACTGGTTGCACTGGATACAGTTGGCGATCTGCCACTCGGGAACGTTCACGGCGATACCGCGCTTCTCGTAGGCGGCCGTGCCGTTGTCCCACGTGCCGTCCTCGCGGCCGTCGAAGGCCGAGACGGGCAGCCGGTCGCCCTTCAGACCGTTGATCGGCTCGACGATCCGGCGGACGAACTCGGGATACGAGGCGTTCGAGACGTGCTCGAAGCCCTTGTCCTCGATCGCGGCCCACTCGGCCGGAACCTCGACCTTCACCACGGCGCTGCCGCCGGCATCCACGGCCGCGTAGTTCATGTTCACGATGTCCTCGCCCTTCTTGCCGTAGGACTTCAGGATGGCGTGCTTCATCTCCTCGACGGCCTTCTCGAACGGAATGACGTTCGCGATCTTGAAGAAGGCCGACTGCATGATCGTATTCGTGCGCGAACCCAGCCCCAGCTCGGCGGCGATCTTCGTGGCGTTGATGACGTAGAAGTTGATCCTGTTCTTGGCAAGGTAAGCCTTCATGTGGTCGGGCAGCGTGGCGCAGGTGGTCTCGGGGTCATGCACCGAGTTGAGCAGGAACGAGCCGCCGGGCTTCAGGCCCTTCAGCACGTCGTACTTGTCCACGTACGACGGCACGTGGCAGGCCACGAAGTCGGGCGTGGTCACCAGATAGGGCGACGTGATGGGCAGGTCGCCGAAACGCAGGTGCGACGAGGTATAGCCGCCCGACTTCTTCGAGTCGTAGGAGAAGTAGGCCTGGCAGTACTTGTTCGTCGAACCGCCGATGATCTTGATCGAGTTCTTGTTGGCGCCCACCGTGCCGTCGGCGCCCAGACCGAAGAACAGCGCCTCGAACGTGCCGGGCTTGGCGAGCGAAATCTCCTCGCCCACCGGAAGCGAGAGGTTCGTCACGTCGTCGGTGATGCCCACCGTGAAGTGCTCCTTCGGAGCCTCCGCGGCCAGGTTCTCGAAGACGGCCAGAATCTGGGCCGGCGTGGTGTCCTTCGACGAGAGGCCGTAGCGGCCGCCGACGATCATCGGCTGGAGCTTCTTGCCGTAGAACATGGACTTCACGTCGAGGTAGAGCGGCTCGCCCTCGGCTCCCGGCTCCTTCGTGCGGTCGAGCACGCAGACTCGTTTGACGCTCGCGGGCAGCACGTCGAAGAAATATTTCTCCGAGAAGGGCCGGTAGAGGTGCACGGTCACCAGACCCACCTTACGGCCCTGCTTCGACAGGTAGTCGATCGTCTCCTTGACGGTCTCCGTCACCGAGCCCATGGCCACGACGATGTGTTCGGCCTCGGGATGGCCGTAATAGACGAAGGGTTTGTAGTCGCGGCCCGTGATCTTCGAGATCTCGCGCATGGTGTCGGCCACCATGTCGGGCACGGCGTCGTAGAACTTGTTGGCCGCCTCGCGCGTCTGGAAATAGATGTCGGGGTTCTGCGCCGTACCGCGCGTGACGGGGTGCTCGGGGTTGAGCGCCCGGGCACGGAAGGCCTTCAGCGCATCGCGGTCGAGCAGCGCCGTGAGCGACGCCTCGTCGATCAGCTCGATCTTCTGAATCTCGTGCGAGGTGCGGAATCCGTCGAAGAAGTGCAGGAAAGGCACGCGGGCCTTCAGCGCCACGAGGTGCGCGACGCCCGCCAGGTCCATCACCTCCTGCACGGACGAGGTGGCCAGCATGGCGAAGCCCGTCTGCCGGGTGGCCATCACGTCCTGATGGTCGCCGAAGATCGACAGCGACTGCGCGGCCAGCGCGCGGGCCGAAACGTGGAAGACGCCCGGCAGCAGCTCGCCCGAAATCTTGTACATATTGGGGATCATCAGCAGCAGACCCTGCGACGCGGTGAACGTCGAGGTCAGGGCGCCGCTCTGCAGCGAACCGTGCACGGCGCCCGCGGCGCCCGCCTCCGACTGCATCTCGACGACCTTCACGGTCTCGCCGAAGATATTCCTGCGCCCCTGCGCGGCCCACTCGTCCACGAGTTCGGCCATCGTCGATGACGGCGTGATGGGATAGATCGCCGCAACCTCCGAGAACATGTAAGCCACATGAGCCGCAGCGTAGTTTCCATCACACGTGATGAATTTCTTTTCTGCCATTTTTCCGAGTTTTAGATAATATTCGTGTGTTATGACGGCCTTCCGGCCGCTGTCCTGCGGGACAGCGCTGCAAAGATAAAAAATTCGGCGCAAAAAACAGCCCGGTTTCCGTCCGAAAAATTGTAAAAAAACACGTTTTCGGGTGTTATCCGAATAACAGCCGCATTGTTATTCGGATAACAGAAACACGCATAGAATCACGGGGTTGCGAAAAGGGACTTTCCGACAGCGGATTACCCGCAACGCTCCCGCGCGGCGCGGCGGAATGCGGCAAAGGAAGGTGCGGCACAGCAAGGTGCGGCAGGGTGCGGCGGGACTCGGCGGAGTACGGCAGGACGGCGCGGCACAGAAAGTGCGGCGGGACACGGTGATGGACGGCGCGGCGGAGCGCGAAAGACCCGGAGACGCAGGAACGGCCGCATCACGGTCCGAACACAGGCTCCCCCGGAGGCCCGGAAGCCCGGCCGCCCCGACCGGACATTTCTCCGGAAACTCCGCACGAACCCCCTCCCCCGGACGGAACCGTGCGGGACGAAGGGTCCCCGACGACGGCTGCGGAAATAAATTTGACATTGCACGCTCCTTACACTATCTTTGCCGTATGATCGCATACGAACGAACGACACTCGCCAACGGCCTGACCGTGGCGGTGAACCGCGACCGGGCCTCGAAGCTCGCCGCGGTGAACATCCTCTACAAGGTCGGGGCGCGCAACGAAAACCCCGCACGCACGGGATTCGCCCACCTGTTCGAGCACCTCATGTTCCGCGGCACGCGCGAAGTGCCGAACTTCGACCTGCCGGTGCAGATGGCCTCGGGCGACAACAACGCCTTCACGAACAACGACTACACGGACTTCTACATCACGCTCCCGAAGGACAATCTCGAAACGGCACTCTGGCTCGAAAGCGACCGCATGGAAGGGCTGGAGATCACCCCCGAGAAGCTCGCCGCCGAGAAGAAGGTGGTCATCGAGGAGTTCCGCCAGCGCTACCTCAACCAGCCGTACGGCGACCAGACGATGCTTCTGCGCGCGCTGGCCTACAAGGTACATCCCTACCGCTGGGCGGCCATCGGACTGACGACGGAGCACATCGCCTCCGCATCGCCGGACGACGTCGGGGAGTTCTACCGCACCCACTACCACCCGTCGAACGCCATCCTGTCGATCTCGGCGGACATGGAGGAGGAACGGATGCTGGAGCTGGCCGAAAAATGGTTCGGAGGGCTGCCGGACACGCCCCGCCCCGCCGCACCGATTCCGCAGGAGCCGCCGCAGGAGGCCCCGCGGCGCGAGGAGGTAGAACGCGACGTGCCGGCCACGACGGTCACCGTGGCCTACCGCATGGGGACGCGCACCTCGCCCGACTTCTATACGGCCGACCTGGTTTCGGACCTCCTGTCGGGCGGCGACTCCGGGCGGCTGTACCGCCACCTGGTCAAGGAACGGCGGCTGCTTTCGAGCGTCAATGCCTACGTGACGGGAGACCTGGACCCGGGGCTGTTCGTCTTCACGGGACAGTTGCTGCCGGGCGTGGCTCCCGAAGCGGCCGAAGCGGCCTTCCGCGAGGAGATCGAGGCGCTCCGAACCGACCCCATATCGCAGTACGAGACCGAAAAGGTCAAGAACAAATTCGAGGCGAACACGCTGTTCGGCGAGTTGAACGTGATGAACAAGGCCATGAACCTCGGCTTCTACGAAATGCTGGGCGACCTGCCGCTCATCAACGGCGAGGTGGCGCGTTACCGCGCCGTCTCGGACGAGGACATCCGCGCCTTCTGCCGCAGCACGCTCCGGCCCGAAAACGCCTCCACACTCATCTACAAAGCGCGCAAATGACACGACAACCCCGCATAACGCACTCCGAAGTCGAGGTTCCCGCAGCGGCGGAGACCCTCCTCGGAAACGGCATCCGCCTCTACACGCTCGCCTCGGAGGATTTCGAGGTGCTGCGCATCTCGTTCGTATTCCGCGCCGGATCGGCCGTGCAGCGCACGCCCTTCTCGGCCTCGGCCACCGCGAACCTGCTCGCGGAGGGGTCGCCGGAGATGACGGCCGCCGAGATCGCCGAACGGCTGGACTACTACGGCTCGTGGTACGACGTGAACATCGACCGCGACTACGCCTACGTCAATTTCGCCACCCTCTCGAAATTCTTCGCCGAGACGCTCGCCGTGGCCGAACACATCCTGCTGCGCCCCGCCTTCCCCGAGGAGGAGCTGCGCACCTACTGCGCCAAGCGGAAGCAGCGGCTGGCCATCGACCGCACGAAAGTGGACGTCGAGGCGCGCGAAGCCTTCGCCCGGGCCCTGTTCGGGCCGCAGCACCCCTACGGCACGTCGTACGACGAGGCGGAGTACGACCGTCTGACGCGCGCCGACGTGGTGGAGTTCCACCGCCGCCGCTATACGGCGGAGAACTGCTTCGTGGTATGCAGCGGCCGGATCGGCGAGCGGGAGCGGCAGGCCGTAGCGGCCCTGGCCGAACGGATTCCGCACGGCGGAGATACGGTCCCGACAGCGTTTCCCGCCCCGGTCACCGAACACGAAGCGTTCGTCGGACACCCCGGCGCCGTACAGTCGTCGCTGCGGATCGGACGGCTGCTCTTTCCGCGCCAGCACCCCGATTTCCTGGGGATGCAGGTCGTGGCCACGGCGCTGGGCGGCTACTTCGGCTCGCGGCTGATGCGGAACCTGCGCGAGGAGCACGGATACACCTACGGCGTGGTGGCCGCGATGGTCAATTTCGAACGCGAAGGCTACTTCGCCGTGGCCACGCAGGTCGGAACCGACGTGACGCGCGCGGCCCTGCAAGCGATCTACGACGAGATCGAACGGCTGCGCACGGAGCCGATGCCCGCCGAAGAGCTGGAGATCGTGAAGAACATGATGACGGGCGAGATGATGCGCATACTCGACGGACCGTTCGGCATTGCGGACGTGACGATCGAAAACATCCTCTGCGGCACGGACAACGCCTCGATCGGCGAGAACATCCGCCGCATCCGCGCCATGACGCCCGCCGACGTGCAACGCCTCGCACAACGCTACCTCGCCCGCGAGGAGCTGGTGACGGCGGTGGCCGGCGCGGCGGATCCGCAGCAGGCATAAAACGACCGGGCGCAGGAAGCCCGGACACAGGAAGCCCAGGCGCATTCCGTCAGGCGCGGTGTCCGGCGACCCAGTTCGTCAGGGCGACGAAATCGGCGACCGAAAGCTGCTCGGCACGACGGGTGAAGAACGGATGTTCGGCGCCGCCGAAATCCCCGAAAGCCGCCCGGAGCGCATTGCGGATCATCTTGCGCCGCTGGCCGAAGGCGGCCTTCACGACACGGACGAACAGCGCCTCGTCGCACGCGAGACGCCGCGTGGCGTTGCGGCGCAGGCGGATGACGGCGCTCTTGACCTTCGGGGGCGGGCTGAACACCGTCTCGCTGACGGTGAAGAGGTATTCGATGTCGTACCACGCCTGCAGAAGCACCGAGAGGATGCCGTACTCCTTCGATCCGGGCCCCTCGGCGATCCGTACGGCGACCTCCCGCTGGACCATGCCGACGCACTCGGGAACCAGGTCGCGGTACTCGAGCACCCTGAAGAAGATCTGCGACGAAATGTTGTAGGGGAAGTTGCCGATGATCCGCAGCCCGCGGGGGAAACGCGCACGCAGGTCCATCTTCAGAAAATCGCCCTCGATAAGCCGCGGGGCGAACTCCGGGTAGTGCGCATGAAGATAAGCGACGCTTTCGGCGTCGATCTCCGCGCCCCAGGTCACAAGGTCCGTGCGGCGCAGCAGAAACTGCGTCAGCACTCCCATACCGCACCCCACCTCGAGCACGTCGCACGCCTCCGCAGCCGTGTCTGCGGCCGGGACATCCGCCCCGGTCGCCCCGGCACACGGTACGGCATGCTCCGAAGCCGCCGGCCCCAGAGCGGCCGTTTCCGAAAACGCCGCATCCGGAACTCCGGTCCCCGGAGCGGCCGGATGCAGGCGGATCGCACCGCCCGACAGGGCGTCGCAGATCTTGCGTGCGATATTGAGGTCCGTCAGGAAATGCTGTCCCAACGCCTTCTTGGCTCTTACTTCCGTCATAGTGCCGCAAAGATAGCAATTCCCGCAGGGAAGCGCAACAGCACGCGCCGAAAAGCGGCCCGGAGACAAGAAAGAGACCGGAGACGCCCGGTCATCGCTTCGAACGGCGGAGGCGGCGCTTCTCGCGCAGTTCCTCCTCGCGCTGCTCCCGGCGCAGCCGCCGCTGCGTCAGGCGGAACGTGTAGAGCAGTCCGACGAATCCGACGCCGAGAAGCGCGACCCAGAACCACACGGCAATCCCGTGCGGCACGTACTCCAGCGCATAGATTATCCCCGCGACGGCCAACACCATCAACACCAGGCGCACGACCTGCATCAGATTGAGTTTCATAACACGGTAAAAATTAAGGTATCCTGTATTTGTCCGCCTCGGCGACGTGTCTGCGCCGTTTCTTCTTCGCTTCGTTCCAGACCATGGCGGCCCCGAAGACGACGAACAGCAGCGAAAGCAGCGTGTTGTACACGTCCACCCTCCGCACGCAGTCCCAATAGACATTGACACCGAACCACACCAGCGTCACACAGAAAAACAATACGGCCAACGTAAAAGTCTTCTTGTTCATAGGCATCTATTTTTAAGGTTCCAGGTTGTCCTTCTCCACTCCCCGAGGCCGCGGCGCCGGCGCTGCGCCGGATCAGTTGCCCTGCTCGCAGATGAATTTGATTCGCACCAGACGGATCTCCTCCTCGGTATAGTCCGACCCCAGCTCCCCGATGGCCGCGTCGAGCGAATCGCTCTCGGCGTCCTCCTTGAAGTAGAGGTAAATGTCTTCCACCTTGTCCTCGTCCATGAAATCCTTCAGGTAGTACGAAATATCGAGTTTCGTACCCGAATTGACGATGCCTTCGATCTCCGTGAGCAGCTCGTCGAAATCGAGGTCCTTAGCCCGGGCGATGTCCTCGAAGTCCATCTTGCGGTCGATCGACTGGATGATGAAAATCTTGTTGCCCGACTTGCTGGCCACCGACTTGACGACCATGTCCTGCGGCCGGATGATCTCCTTCTCCTCGACGTAGGCCTTGATGAGCTTGACGAACTCCGCGCCGAACTTGCGGGCCTTGCCCACGCCGACGCCCGTGATGTTCTGCATCTCCTCGATCGTCACGGGATACTGCACGGCCATATCCTCGAGCGACGGGTCCTGGAAAATGACGAAAGGCGGCAGCCCGTGCTGCTTGGCGACCTTCTTGCGCAGGTCCTTGAGCATCGAGAAGAGCTCCTCGTCGGCCGCGCCGCCGCGCCCCACCGGAGCCACGGCCTCGGCCTCCTTCTCCTCCTCGTCGTAGTCGTGGTCGAGGGTCACGGTGACCGGATAGGGCATGGCCACATAGTCCTCGCCCCGCTTGTTGATCGAAATCAGGCCGTAATTCTCGATATTCTTGTCCACCAGTCCCATGATGAGCGCCTGCCGCAGCACCGCGCCCCAGAACCGCGCGTCGTGCTCGGCCCCCGCGCCGAACCACTTCGACTTGTTGTGCCCGTAGCTCTTGATGAGGGCCGTATTCTTGCCCACCAGCACATTGATCAGGTAGTCCGTCTTGAACTTGTCGCCGAGGTCGCGCAGCGCCTCGAGGGCCATGCGGAGCGCAGCCCGGGCGTCGATCCTGGGCTTGGGATGGCGGCAGTTGTCGCAGTTGCCGCAGTTCTCCTCGGTGTACTCCTCGCCGAAATAGTGCAGCAGCGTCTTGCGGCGGCACATCGAACTCTCGGCGTAGGAGACCGTCTCGAGCAGCAGCAGCTTCCCGATCTCCTGCTCGGCGACGGGCTTGCCCTGCATGAACTTCTCGAGCTTCTGAATGTCCTTGTAGCTGTAAAAGGTCAGGCAGTGTCCTTCGCCGCCGTCGCGGCCCGCACGCCCCGTCTCCTGGTAGTAGCCCTCGAGCGACTTGGGAATGTCGTAGTGGATGACGTAGCGCACGTCGGGCTTGTCGATGCCCATGCCGAAAGCGATCGTGGCGACGATCACCTCGACGCGCTCCATGAGGAAGGCGTCCTGGTTGGCGGCGCGCGTCGCGGCGTCCATGCCGGCGTGGTAGGCCAGCGCGCGGATGCCGTTGGCCACGAGCAGTTCCGTGAGCTCCTCGACCTTCTTGCGGCTCAGGCAGTAGATGATGCCGCTCTTGCCCTCGTTCTGCTTGATGAAGCGGATGATCTCGCGGTCCACGTCGTGTTTGGGCCGGATCTCGTAGTAGAGGTTCGGACGGTTGAACGACGACTTGAAAACCGCGGCGTCGGACATGCCCAGGTTCTTCTGGATGTCGAGCTGCACCTTGGGGGTGGCCGTGGCCGTCAGGGCGATCAGCGGCGCCGGACCGATCTCGTTGATGATCGGCCGGATACGGCGGTACTCCGGGCGGAAGTCGTGGCCCCACTCCGAGATGCAGTGCGCCTCGTCGATGGCGTAGAACGAAATCCGTATCTTGCGCAGGAACGCCACGTTGTCCTCCTTGGTGAGCGATTCGGGAGCGAAGTAGAGCAGCTTGGTCTTGCCCGCCAGCACGTCCGAGCGTACCTGCGTGACGGCCGTCTTGTTGAGCGACGAATTGAGGAAATGGGCGATGCCCGACTCGGCCGAGAAGGTGCGCATGGCATCCACCTGGTTCTTCATCAGGGCGATCAGCGGCGAGATGACGATGGCCACCCCGTCCATGAGCAACGCAGGGAGCTGGTAACACAACGACTTGCCCCCGCCCGTGGGCATGAGCACGAACGTATCCTTCCCCTCCAGTACATTGCGGATGACCGCCTCCTGATTCCCCTTGAACGACGAAAAGCCGAAATACTCTTTCAGTTTGCCGTGCAAGGAGGCCGAATCGTATTGTTCCATTTCGACGCTATTGCTCCGTTAAGATTAGAAAATTCATTGTAAAGATAAAAAAGATTTCGGAAAAAAACATAACTTTGTGAAAAATTTATCGAAAACACGCCATGCGCCTATACACCAGCGAACTCGTCAAGAAATACAAGGCCCGTACGGTCGTCAATCACGTCTCGATCGACGTCAATCAGGGCGAAATCGTCGGCTTGCTGGGACCCAACGGCGCCGGCAAGACCACGACCTTCTACATGATCGTGGGGCTTATCAAGCCCAACGACGGGCGCATCTTCCTCGAGAACGACGAAAAGCAGATCACCGAGCTGACCGGGCTGCCCGTCTATCGCCGCGCGCAACTGGGCGTGGGCTACCTGGCCCAGGAGGCTTCGGTTTTCCGCCGCCTGTCGGTCGAGGACAACATCCGGGCCGTACTCGAGATGACCGACTTTTCGAAGGAGTACCAGCGGGAGCGCGTCGAGGCGCTCATCGAGGAATTCCGCCTCCAGAAGGTGCGCAAGAGCCTCGGCATCCAGCTCTCGGGCGGCGAGCGGCGGCGCACGGAGATCGCGCGGGCGGTGGCCATCAACCCGGCCTTCATCCTGCTCGACGAGCCGTTCGCGGGCGTGGACCCGATCGCCGTGGAGGACATCCAGTCGATCGTGGCGACGCTCAAGCACAAGAACATCGGCGTCATCATCACCGACCACAACGTGGACGAGACGCTGGCGATCACCGACCGCACCTACCTGCTCTACGAGGGCAAGATACTCAAGACCGGCACGGCCGAGGAGCTGGCCGCCGACCCGATGGTGCGCAAGGTTTACCTGGGACAGCACTTCGAGCTGAAGAAAAGCCACCAACTGACGCAGGAGATGAAAAACCGCAAGGGACAGGAGTTGCAGGCGCAAGCCGCCTCCGACACCCGGACGGCGCGGGGAGAGCAGTCGGTTCCGGCCGGCACCGGCGCCGGGAACGCTCCGGCGGAAGCGGACGAAAAGCCCGGAACGGGCGCGGCACCGCGGAAAAACGGATAATCTTATGGACAAGACGGTTCCGCAGGGCCGCGTCAAAGGCACGCTGACGCCGCCCTGCTCGAAAAGCTATGCACAGCGTGCCCTGGCGGCGGCGCTGCTCACCGAAGGGGAGTCGTGCCTGCGCAACCTCGAATACTGCGACGACACCCGTGCGGCCCTGCGCTGCATCGAAACGCTCGGCGCCTCCGTCCGCGGCGCGGACGGAGGGACGCTGACGATCCGCGGCGGTCTCCGCCCGCGGGGCAGCATCCTCCGCGTCGGGGAGTCGGGGCTCTCGACACGGCTCTTCACCCCCATTGCGGCGCTTTGCGACATGCCCGTCACCATCGAAGGCGAAGGGACGCTTTTAAGCCGCCCGATGCACATGATGACCGCCCCGCTGCGGGCGCTGGGCGTCGAGATCGCGGACACCGGCGGGCGGCTGCCCCTGCGGGTGCGCGGCCCGATCCGCGGCGGCGAGGTCGCGGTGGACGGCTCGGTCTCGTCGCAGTTCATCACGGGGCTGCTGCTCGCGCTGCCCCGGGCGGAGCGGGACACGACGCTCTACGTCCGGCGGGCCGTCTCGACACCTTATTTAGATATGACGCTGGCGACAGCCGCACGTTTCGGCGTAGAGATCAGCCAACGCGACTACGAGGAGTTCTACATCCCCGGCGGGCAACGCTACGAGCCGGCGGATTTCGCCATCGAAGGCGACTGGAGCGCCGCGGCGATGCTGCTGGTGATGGGCGCCACGGCCGGAGAGATCACCGTAAGGAACGTCTCGATGCTCTCGAAGCAGGCCGACACGGCCGTCTGCACGGCCCTCGCACGCGCCGGAGCCGCCGTCATCCACGAAGGGCAGGCCGTCACGGCGGCGCACCGCCCCCTGCACGCCTTCGAGTTCGACGCCACCCACTGTCCCGACCTCTTCCCCGCCCTCGCGGCGCTGGCGGCGGCGGCCGAAGGGGTGAGCACGATCCGCGGCACGTCGCGGTTGGAGTACAAGGAGTGCAACCGTGCGGAGGCAATCCGCGACGAGTACGCCAAGCTCGGAATCGAAGTGGACACCTCGGAGGAGGACGTCATGCGGATCCGCGGCGGCGCGATCCGCAGCGCGCGGGTCCGCAGCTACGGCGACCACCGGATGGCCATGTCGCTGGCCGTCGCGGCGCTGCGCTCGGACGGAGAGGTGGAGATCGAAGGGGCCGAGAGCGTGGCCAAGAGCTACCCGGACTTCTTCGGAGACCTGGAGCGGGTCCGCATCTGATCCCCGGCCGACAGCGGCCGAAACCGTACCGGCACGAAGCCGGCTGCGGCAACGATAAACGAACAACCGAAATTCCATGAATCAATTCGGAACCAATTTCCGGCTCGCCGTATGGGGCGAATCGCACGGCCCGCAGATCGGCGTCACGATCGACGGCGTAAGTCCCGGCATTCCCCTCTCGGAGGCGGATTTCGCCGAAGACCTGGCCCGGCGGCGCAGCGGCGCGCCCGGCACGACGCCCCGCCGCGAGGCCGATGCGCCGCAGATCGTCTCGGGCGTCTATGAAGGGTACACGACGGGGGCGCCGCTGACCGTCGAATTCACGAACGCCGACACCCGTTCGCAGGACTACGCCGCCCTGAAGACCCACTACCGCCCCTCGCACGCCGACCTGACGGCCGTCCGCAAATTCGGCGGGTTCAACGACCCGCGCGGCGGAGGCCACTTCTCGGGGCGCATCACGCTGGGGCTGGTGGCCGCGGGCGTCGTGGCCAAGAAGATGCTCGGGGAGCGCGTCCGCTTCTCGACGCAAATCGTCGAGATCGGCGGCTGCACCGACCCGGCGCGCTTCGACGACCTCCTGCGCGAGACGGCCGCCGCGAAGGATTCGGTGGGCGGCATCGTGGAGTGCCGCGCCGAAGGGGTGATGCCCGCCTTGGGCGAACCCTTCTTCGACTCGACGGAGAGCCTCATCGCCCACCTGCTGTTCTCGGTCCCCGCAGTCAAGGGGGTGGAGTTCGGCAGCGGATTCGCCGCGGCGCGGATGCGCGGCTCGGAGCACAACGACCCGATCGTGGACGCCTCGGGACTCACGGCGACGAACCACGCCGGAGGCATCGTCGGCGGCCTCACGAACGGCAATCCGCTCGTCGTGCGGGCCGCCGTGAAACCCACGGCGAGCATCGCCCGCGAACAGATGACCTACAACCTTGCGACGGACCGCATGGAGCCGCTCGAAATCCGCGGACGACACGACGTCTGCATCGCCCTGCGTGCGGCGGTGGTCGTCGAGGCGGCCGTCGCCATCGCCCTCGAGGACCTGCTTCTCCGCTGCCGCGCATGACACGCCGCGAAGCCATCGGACACCTCGCCGCACGGCTCGTCCCCCTCTACGATCCGCGCGAAGCGCGCAGCATCGCGCTCGCGGCCGCGGCGGGAATTTCGGGCCTCACGACGACGGCGCTGCTCACCGACCCCGGCGCGGAGCTGCCCGCCGCCGAGCGGCTCGAAGCCGCCGCCGAGCGGCTCGCCGCGGGGGAGCCGTTGCAATACGTGCTCGGAGAGGCCGGGTTCTGCGGCCGCCCGTTCGTCGTGCGCCCGGGAGTGCTGATCCCGCGTCCGGAGACCGAGGAGCTGGTGGCATGGGTGCTGCGCGGCGAGGTCCGGTCGCGGCGCCTGCTCGACGTCGGAACGGGCAGCGGCTGCATCGCCGTCTCGCTGGCGCTCGGGCTGCCCGGCGCGGAGCTGTTCGCCGCCGACCTCTCGGACGAGGCGCTCGCCGTGGCCGCCGAAAACGCCCGCCGGCTCGGGGCCCGCGTCACGCTGCGCCGCGCCGATGCGCTGCACGGACTGGCCGACGCCTTTCCCGAGCGGTTCGACGCGATCGTCTCGAACCCGCCCTACGTGCCCGAAAGCGACCGTGCGGCGATGCACCCCAACGTCCGCGACCACGAACCGGGTATGGCGCTCTTCGTGCCGGACGACGACCGCATCCTCTTCTACCGCGCCATAGCCCGCGCCGGACGGAGGTTGCTGCTTCCGGGCGGCAGGCTCTATTTCGAAATCTACGAACACGCCGCGGAGGAGACGGCGCAAATGCTCCGGCAGGAGGGATACTCCGCCGTCGAGCTGCGCGAAGACCTCAACGGCAAACCCCGCATGATATGCAGCCGGCTGACGTAAAGAAAAGCCCCGTCCGCGGCGAACGGCCGCCGCGGCGCACCAAAACCCCGGAGGAGGCGTATGCCGCGCTGATGCGCCTCTGCGCCCGGGCCGAGAAGTCCGAAAGCGACGCCCTGCGCCTGATGCGCGGCTGGGGGCTGGCGGAGAGCGACGCGCAGCGCGTGCTCGCGCGCCTCGTGAGCGACCGCTTCATCGACGACGCCCGCTATGCCGGGGCCTTCGTCCGCGAAAAGTTCCGCCTGAGCGGCTGGGGCGAATACAAGATCCGCGCGGCCCTGCAACGCAAGGGCATCGCGCGGGAGCGGATCGACGCCGCACTGGCGGAGGCCGACCGCGGCGACACGGCCGGCCGGCTGAGACGCCAGCTCGAACGCAAGGCCCGCACGGTGCGGCATGCGACGCCCTGCGAGCTGAAGGCCAAACTCGTCCGATACGGCCTCTCGCTCGGATACGAATACGAAGCGGTGCTCGACGCCGCCTCGGAGATGACCAAAAACACGGAACCATGCGACGATTTCTGATCCCGCTTCTCGCCACCGTCCTCGCCGCGGCCGCCTACGGCCAGCGGCTCGACCCCGCCGACTACGTCTATCCCGTGCTGGACGTGTCGCGGCTCTACGCCGCCAATTTCGGCGAACTGCGCCCCGCGCATTTCCACGCGGGCATCGACATCAAGACCGACGGCGTGGAAGGCAAGCCCCTCGTGGCCGTGGCCGACGGCTACGTGTCGCGCGTCTCGCTGGCCGCGGGAGGCTACGGACGGGCGATCTACCTGACGCTCGACAACGGCACGACGGCCGTGTACGGCCACCTGCAACGGTTCCGCGACGACATCGAAAAACGCGTGCGCGAAGAGCGCTACCGCAACCGTTCGAACGGCGCGGACCTCCGGTTCGACGCCGCGGAGTGGCCCGTCCGGCAGGGCGACACGATCGGATTTTCGGGCAACAGCGGCTCGTCGATGGGCCCGCACCTCCACTTCGAACTGCGCGACACGCCGACGCAACGGCTCCGCAACGTCGTGCGCGAAGGGGTGATCCGCCCCGAGGACGACCTCCCGCCCCGGATCATGCGCCTGCACTACATCGAGGTCGATACGCTGGACGGGATTCCCGTACACCGCCGTCCGGTCAGCTACGCCGTGGTGCGCGAAGCCGAAGGCCGCTACCGCCTGACGCGCGAAGAGCCCGTCGGCACGGGCCGCAAGGGGTACTTCGTGGCCGAAGTCACCGACCGCCGCAACGGCGTGCACAATACGTTCGGCGTCTGGCGCGTCTCGCTCGCGGTGGACGGCGAGCCCCGCTTCGAATACCGCATGGACGGCTTCACGCACGATCTCTCGCGCTGCTGCGACGCCGTGAGCTGCTACCCCATGCAGCTCGGTTCGCGCAACGAGGCGATCCGGCTGGCGCGGATGGAGCGCTCGCCGGCATGCTTCTACCCCGTGGCCGAGGAGCGCGGCATCGTGCGTACCGCGCCGGGAGAGGTGCGCCGCGTCCGCATCGAGACCGAAGACGACTGCGGCAACCGCTCGGCGCTGGAGTTCGACATCCGGGGCCGCGCCGACACCTTCCGCGCGAAGGCCGACCCGGCAGCCACGGCGCTCCGGCCCGAACGCACCTCGACGCTCCGCATCGGCCGCACGGCGCACGTCACCGTTCCGGCCGGGGCGCTCTACGAACCGCTCTTCGTCCGCCCGGAGATCCGCACGGCCCCCGAAGCCCCGGAAGGCGTCGTCGTCCTCTCGCCCGCCTACCGGTTCCTGGATTGCACCACGCCGCTGCGGCTGGCCGCGACCGCGGAGATCCGCGCCGACATCCCGCGGCCGCTGCAACTGCGCACGCTGCTGGCGGTCCGCAACCGCCACGGACGGCTCTCGGCCGCCGGCGGGAGATGCAACAACGGCATCGTGCGCGCCGCGACCCGCTCGACGGGCGACTTCGTCGTCGTGGCGGACACGCTGCCGCCCCGTGTCCGGCCCCTCTTCGAACGGGGCGCCGACCTTTCGCGTGCCGAAGGGCTGCGGTTCGGCGCCGGGGACAACTTCTCGGGCATCGCGGCCTGGTCGCTCGAAATCGACGGACAGTGGGTTCCCTGCGACCGGTTCCCGATCAAGGGGACGCTCGTGCACTTCTTCGACACGCCGCCCGCCCGCAGCCGCCACACGGTGCGCCTGAGCGTGACCGACGCCTGCGGCAACACGACCCGCTGCGAAACGGAATTCGTACGCTGACACGCCGGACAACACCCCAAAAAGAAAGCCGCCATGAATACCGAAAGACCGGAGGTGCTCTACCACTACACGACGATGAACGCCCTCTGCAACATGCTCAACGGCGTGACCGACCGCGGGGACGGACAGACCCCGGACTACCGTTTCCGGATATGGGTATCCTGCGCCGACTACATGAACGATCCGCTGGAGGGGGTCTTCTTCCGGAAATGCCTCCACGAGGCATTCCTGCGTTACCAGTCCGCGCACGATCTTCCGGACAAATCCGGATACATGCCGTTCGCATTCACCGCACTGAACCTGAACCGGCAGACCTTCTACGCCTTCTCGCTCTCCGAACACGCCGACTCGCTGCCGATGTGGGTCGCGTACGGCAACAACGGCCAGGGCGTAGCGATCGGATTCGACACGGAGGAGTTCGCGCGGGCGGCGGCGGAATACCCCTATTGCCATTTCCTGAAAATGGCTTACAGGACCGGCGGGGAGTTCGCGGAGATGTTCTCCGACGAGGACATGGCGCGGGCCTACGAAGCGATCCGCCCGCGGGAGGACGGAGGCTGTTCGGTATGCTATGCCGACTACGACTTCCTGCACGACAAGTACAGCCATGTCAAGAACCGCTATTATGCCGCCGAACGGGAGTGGAGACTGGTCTTCGACGACCGGCCCGACCTGCCCAAACAGTTCCGCGAACGGAACGGGCTGATCCTCCCCTACTACGAAATCGAGTTGCCGCTGAAGGTCATCCGGCACTTCGTCATCGGCCCGTGCACGAACCAGGCACTTTCCCGGAGCGCGCTCGAGTCCATGCTGTACCACAAGGCCCGGGAGTTCCGCAAGAACGAAAGGAAGGTCCTCCTTTCCGAGGTCCCCTACGTGCTGCGATAGCCGCCTCGGAAAGCAATTGCGCGAACCGGATTCTCCGCCGCCGGCCCCGGCGGAATCCGCAGACGAAAAGTCCGCAGACCGAAACCGCGTCCCGAAAAGCGGAAAATCGGACGATTAAGTTTGCAGAAGCCCCGAAATTTCGTACTTTTGCACCTGCATCGCGCCGCGACGACGATGCGAGCGTCGGTTCCGTAGCTCAGTTGGATAGAGCAACAGCCTTCTAAGCTGTGGGTCTTGGGTTCGAATCCCAACGGAATCACCCGAAAGCGCGGAATGTCCCCGGGGCGTTCCGCGTTCCGCTTCCCGGAACGACGCCCCTCCCCGGCGGGGCGCAACGCAAAATGCGGATTTTCATGCCATTTATTTTGCCGGGCGGAATATTTTGTCTATATTTGCAGGCTTAAAAACCCGTAAGGGCGAGCGTTTTTTTATTAACCTTATACAATTTTATAGCAAATGGCTGTTAAAATTCGTCTGGCACGTCACGGTAAGAAGGGTTACGCCTTCTATCACATCGTTGCCGCAGATAGCAGAGCGCCACGTGATGGTAAGTTCATCGAGAAGTTGGGAACCTACAACCCCAACACGAATCCTGCTACGATCGATCTGTGCTTCGAGAAAGCACTGGATTGGTTACAGAAAGGCGCACAACCCACGGATACCTGCCGGGCTATCCTCTCCTACAAGGGCGTTCTCTACAAGAAGCACCTGCTGGGCGGCGTAGCCAAAGGCGCATTCACCGAGGCCGAGGCCGAGGCCCGCTTCAACAAGTGGCTCGAGGCCAAGAACGGCAAGATCGAGGCCAAGGCCAACAAGCTGGCCACCGACGCCAAGTCGGCCGAGAAGGCCCGTCTGGCCGCCGAAGCCAAGATCAAGGAGGAGCGCGCCGCAGCGATCGCCGAGAAGAAGGCCGCCGCTGAAGCCGCAGCCCGCGAAGCCGCAGAGGCCGCCGCTGCCGAAGCGGCTGCAGAGGCTCCCGCAGAGGAGGCTGCCGCCGAAGCTCCCGCCGCCGAATAAGCGAGATCCCGATCCGATAGAAACAGTAGATCGCCCGGTGCGGGGGATTTACTGTTTTTTTTCGTATTTTCACCCCGTAATACCATTTTACCGCAATGACAATTCCCGCAGGCAGAATCACCCGACTTTTCGGCACGGACGGGGGCGTGATGCTCTCGCTCTACCCCGCTTTCCCCGAGGATTTCGACACCGACACGCCGCTCGTCGTCACGATCGACGGGCTGGACGAGCCGCTCTATTGCGACCGGTTCGAACGGCGCGGCGTCTCGGGCGCCGCCGCAGCCTTCGCCGACTTCGACACCGAACGGCGCGCACAGGAGCTGCTCGGGCTCGAATTCCGCATCGACACGGCGGACGGGGAGGAGGACGAGTTCTACCTCGAGGACCTCATCGGATTCGCGGTCGAGGCCGAGGAGGCGGGATCGGCGGAGAAGCGCTCCGGAATCCTCGCGGACTACTACGACAGCGACCTCAACCCGCTCTTCGAGCTGGAGATCGCCGGACGGCGGGTGCTCGTGCCCGCCGCCGAGGAGTTTATCGCACACATAGATTTCGAAGGGCGCACGGTGCACCTCGTGCTGCCCGGGGGACTGCTCGACCTGCAATGACATGGCACACGTGGTGATCGGACTTTCGGGCGGCGTCGATTCTTCGGTGGCCGCCTGGCTCCTCAAGGAGCAGGGGCATGAAGTGACGGGGCTGTTCATGGTGAACTGGCACGACACGACGGGAACGCTCGAGGGCGACTGCCCGTGGCGCGACGACCGGGTTTTCGCCGAACTGGTAGCCCGCAAACTGGACATCCCGCTGCATGTCGCGGACCTCTCCGCGGAGTACCGCACGCGGGTGGTGGACTACATGTTCGCCGAGTACGAACGGGGGCGCACGCCCAATCCCGACGTGCTGTGCAACCGCGAAATCAAGTTCGACGTCTTCCTGCGGGAGGCGCTCGCGCTCGGGGCCGACTACGTGGCCACGGGCCACTACTGCCGCAAGGCCGAGGAGCGGCTCCCGGACGGACGCACCGTCTACCGGCTGCTCGCGGGCAGCGATCCCAACAAGGACCAGAGCTATTTTCTCTGCCAGCTCTCGCAGGAGCAGTTGCGCTACGCCCTCTTCCCGGTGGGCGGCCTGCTCAAGCCCGAAGTGCGGCGCATCGCCGAAGAGCAGGGACTCGCCACGGCCAGGCGCAAGGATTCGCAGGGAATCTGCTTCGTGGGAAAGGTAGATCTGCCGGTCTTCCTCCAGCAGAAACTCGCGTCGAAGCGGGGGAACATCCACGAAATCCTCCCCTCGTGGCCGAAATACCGCAGAAGCGGCCTTCCGGGTGCGGGGCCGGAGCTTCCGGAAACGAGACCTTCGGGAACAGGGGGACCGGAGACAGAGGCAGGGCATCCGGAGGCAGGCCAGACGGCATGGTCCGCCGAACGGCCGGATACGGCGGTCGGTCATACGAGAGCGACGGGAAAGGAGCAACCGACGCGAACGGAGCAACCGGCGGATGCGGCGACGGAAACGGCCGTTCCGGCCGCCGGAGAGGGTACTACGGAGCCGACGGACGCCGAACTGGCCGCATTGGCCGCACCGTGGCGGTACACCGTGCGCGACGGCAAGAAGATCGGCGAACACAACGGCGCGCATTTCTACACCATCGGCCAGCGCAAGGGGCTGGGCATCGGCGGCCGCAGGGAATCGCTGTTCATTCTGGCCACCGACGTGACGCAGAACGTGATCTACGTGGGCGAGGGAGACGCGCATCCCGGTCTGTGGCGTCCCGCGCTGCACATCGCACCCGGCGATGTGCACTGGGTCAATCCCGCCCGGGCGATGGCGCCGGGCGAAAGCCGCCGGTTCCGGGTCCGCATCCGCTACCGCCAGCCGTTGCAGGAGGCGCGGCTCTTCATGCGCGGAAACGGCGTCTATCTGCTCTTCGACACCCCCCAGCGGGGTATCACCCCGGGGCAGTTCGCGGCATGGTACGACGGCGACGAGCTGGTGGGATCGGGGGTGATCGAAGCCTGAGAGAAGCACGGAACCCTCTTTTTTCAGACGCGGCCTACCCGTTTCCACACCCAGCGGAAAGAATAAGCGGCGGCACCTGGCCATAGCCAAATATTACCAAGACATGCATATCCGACATAGAAAAAGTGCGGGGTTCCCGGTTTTGTCCCGTTAAAACGAAGAGCGTATGGCGCAGAAAATATCGCAGGCGACATCAGCCTATGGAATAGACATATCCGACAGGTTCTCCGGACAAGTGGAAAATCCGAAACACCGGGCCAAATACGATCCGAAACACGTCAACGGAATCGCCCGATTCCCCGGCTGCCCGCCGCGCGGTTTCCTGCCCGAAAAATCCCTTTGATCCCCACGGCATGACGCTTCGCCGAACGATACGCCACACCCTCGCGGCAGCCGGACTGCTGCTGGCCGCCGCACAGGCGGCACGCCCCGCAACGGCCGTCCCGCCGTCAGCCGGGGCAGACGGACGATCCGTCCCCGTCCGGGAAGCCGCGGCCGGCCGAACGCCGCAGCGATCCGGCGGCATGCAGAGAGCCGCGACCAGCCGCCCGGCCGACGAAAGGACGGTCGGCATCGCCTTTTACGACGTGGACCGGCTCTACGACACCCTTCCGGCGCTTTTCTACGACGACGAGGAGTACACGCCCCGGGGACGCCTGCGCTGGACGGCCGAACGCTATGCCCGCAAGATCCGCAATACGGCGGCCGTCATCGACTCGATGGCCCTGCCCGTCGTGGCGCTCCGGGGCGTGGAGAACGAACGGGTCGTGCGCGACCTGGCCGCCGCCTGCCGGGGCGACTACTCCTACCTGCACCGCACGCTCAACACGCTCGACGGCCTGGATTTCGCCCTGCTCTACTACGGCGACCTCTTCTATCCCCACTACGCCGAGCCGGGACGCCACTACCTCTACATCGAGGGGACGATGGGGCGCGACACCGTGGGACTGGTCCTGAGCGCCGACACGCGCATGAGCGAATGGGTCGTCCGCGACCTGCGCGCCGAAAGGCCCGGAGCGAAGCTGCTCGTCCTGGGACGCTCCGCATCGCTCGAACCCGCCCGCTACGGACTGCGCGACGCCACGGCACGGGCAGCGCGCGCCGGACGGGGCACGGTCCGCAGCCGCGGACGCTGGGTGATGCGCGACCGCATTCTGGCGGACACGGCCTTCACCGTCGTCGGAGGCGACGTGTTCGCCCGCCGATACCTGCTCGATCCCCGAAGCGGCAGTCCGACGGCCACCTACTCGCGGCGGGTCTATACGGGCGGCTACGGCTATTCGCTTCCGGTGTTCGTCCACATCCGGTGACGGCGGCGCGGCCCCCGGCGCCCCGGAAATTCCGCTCCGTTCCGGTTCCCGGAACGAAAACCGGGCGCATTTTCCGACGAATATTGAAAAAAACGCACGCCGGAGACCCGGAACGTACAATCGTCACGGCAATTTATTTGGAGTTTGCGAAAAGTTTTCTTATATTCGCAATCCCTTTGACGGATAAGAGGTTCCGAAATGCGGTAACGGCGACGTCACCGCAATTTTTTCCGCCTCCGGGCAAGCGGATTTTTTGAAAAACTTTTTAAATTCACATACTAAATCGAAAAATTATGGCAGACGTTAAACGAGTCTACACCTTCGGCAACAAGGAGGCCGAAGGCAACGGCAAAATGCGTGAGTTGCTCGGCGGCAAGGGTGCGAACCTCGCGGAGATGAACCTCATCGGCATCCCCGTTCCCCCGGGCTTCACGATCACCACGGAGGTATGCGCGGAGTATTACAGACACGGCAAGCAGGCCGTGATCGAGATGCTCCGCCCCGAGGTCGAGAAGGCGATGCACAACATCGAACGCCTGACGGGCATGAAGTTCGGCGACGCGCAGACGCCGCTGCTCGTCTCCGTGCGTTCGGGCGCGCGCGCCTCGATGCCGGGCATGATGGACACGATCCTCAACCTCGGCATGAACGACCAGGCCGTGGAGGCCGTTTCGAAACGCACGGGCAATCCGCGCTTCGCATGGGACTCGTACCGCCGTTTCGTGCAGATGTACGGCGACGTGGTGCTGGGCATGAAGCCCGTCTCGAAGGAGGACCACGATCCGTTCGAGGAGATCATCGACGCGCTGAAGGCCAGGCGCGGCGTGAAGAACGACACGGACCTGACCACCGACGACCTGAAGGAACTGGTACGGAGCTTCAAGGAGGCCGTGAAGCGGCAGACCGGCGAGGATTTCCCCGCCTGCCCTTGGGAGCAGCTGTGGGGCGCCGTGTGCGCCGTGTTCGGCTCGTGGATGAACGAGCGCGCCATCCTCTACCGCAAGCTCAACAACATCCCCGCCGAGTGGGGAACGGCCGTTTCGGTGCAGGCCATGGTCTTCGGCAACATGGGTGAGAACTCGGCCACGGGCGTGGCTTTCTCGCGCGACGCCGCGACGGGCGAGAACATCTTCAACGGAGAGTACCTGATCAATGCGCAGGGCGAGGACGTCGTGGCCGGCATCCGCACCCCGCAGCAGATCACGATCGAAGGCTCGAAGCGCTGGGCCAAGGCGCAGAACATTCCGGAGGCGGAGCGCGCCGCGAAATACCCCTCGCTCGAGGAGGTGATGCCCGCGGTCTACAAGGAGCTGGACGAGATTCAGCACCACCTCGAGCAGTACTTCAAGGACATGCAGGACATCGAGTTCACGATCCAGGACGGCAAGCTCTGGATGCTCCAGTGCCGCAACGGCAAGCGCACGGGCGCAGCGATGGTCAAGATCGCCATGGACATGCTGCGCGAGGGGCTGATCGACGAAAAGACCGCCGTGCTGCGCTGCGAACCCGCGAAGCTCGACGAGCTGCTGCACCCCGTATTCGACAAGAAGGCCATCGCTTCGGCGCAGGTCATCACGAAGGGGCTGCCCGCCTCGCCGGGCGCGGCGACGGGTCCCGTGGTGTTCTTCGCCGAGGACGCCGAGAAGGAGCTGGCCAGGACGGGCCAGAAGGCGATCCTGGTGCGCATCGAAACCTCGCCCGAAGACCTGAAGGGCATGCTCGACGCGGCCGGAATCCTCACAGCGCGCGGCGGCATGACCTCGCACGCGGCCGTCGTGGCGCGCGGCATGGGCAAATGCTGCGTCTCGGGTGCCGGCGAGCTGGAGATCGACTACAAGGCCCGCACGATCAAGGTGAACGGCTTCACGGTCAAGGAGGGCGACTGGATCTCGCTCAACGGCTCGACGGGCGAGGTCTATCTGGGTCAGGTGGCCACGAAGGCCGCCGACCTGAGCGGCGACTTCGGCAAGCTCATGGAGCTGGCCGGGAAGTACTCCGTGCTGAAGGTGCGCGCCAACGCCGACACGCCGAAGGACGCCAGGCAGGCCTTCGAGTTCGGCGCCGAGGGCATCGGCCTCTGCCGCACGGAGCACATGTTCTTCGAGGGCGACCGCATCAAGGCCATCCGCGAGATGATCCTCGCCGACGACGAGGCGGGCCGCCGCGTGGCGCTGGGCAAGCTGCTGCCGATGCAGCGGGGCGACTTCGAAGGGCTGTTCAAGGCCATGAACGGATTCCCCGTGACGGTGCGCCTGCTCGATCCCCCTCTGCACGAGTTCGTGCCCCACGACGAGAAGGGACAGCGCGAAATGGCCGCCGAAATGAACGTACCCCTCCAGAAGATCGTCGCCAAGGTCGAGTCGCTGGCCGAGTTCAACCCCATGCTGGGCCACCGCGGCTGCCGTCTGGGCAACACCTACCCCGAAATCACGGAGATGCAGACGCGCGCCATCATCGAGGCGGCGATGAACGTCAAGGCTTCGGGCATGCCCGTACACGTGGAGATCATGGTTCCGCTGGTGGGCAACCACAAGGAGCTGCGCTACCAGAAGCAGATCATCGACTCGACGGCCGAACAGGTCTTCTCGGAGCGCAACGACAAGATCGAATACATGGTCGGCACGATGATCGAAGTGCCGCGCGCGGCTGTCACGGCCAACCAGATCGCCGAGGTCGCCGAGTTCTTCTCGTTCGGCACGAACGACCTGACGCAGATGACGCTCGGATTCTCGCGCGACGACATCGGCAAGTTCCTGCCCATCTACCTCGAGAAGGGCATCCTCAAGAACGACCCGTTCCAGATTCTCGACCGCAACGGCGTGGGCCAGCTCATCCGCGAGGCGGTGTTCAAGGGCCGCGGCACGCGCGAGAACCTCAAGTGCGGCATCTGCGGCGAACACGGCGGCGAACCCTCGTCGGTGGAGTTCTGCCACTACGCCGGACTGAACTACGTGAGCTGCTCGCCCTTCCGCGTGCCCATCGCACGCCTGGCAGCCGCCCACGCAGCGCTCAACCAGAAATAGACGCCGCCGGCACGGACCGGCGCAACGGAAAGGGGTCTGCGGCACGAGTGTTGCAGACCTCCTTTTTTGTGATTCAAAACGCCGGATTCGTTGAATTCATTTGTCCGGGATGAGAATTTTACGTATATTTGTTTGATAAATGATTCGGAGGGAGAGTATTCACAACTTAAACACAAAAAATATGAAAAAGATCATTCTTCTGACCATCGCCGCGCTGTGCGCATTCACCGCGGTTTCAGCACAGGACAAGGGGAATTGGGGAGTAGGGCCGCAAATCGGCATCTACACCAATACGGGAGCCGACGGTGCCATCTTCGGCATCGGCGCCACGGGACGTTACAGCTTCACCGACACGTGGCGCATCCAGCCGTCGCTCACGGCCCTCTGCAAATCGGGCTGCTCGGTGGATATCGCGGCCGACGTGCAGTACCTCTTCGAGGTCGCAAGTTCGTGGGACGTCTATCCGCAGGCCGGTCTGAGCGCCAACGACATCGGCGGCTGGTCGTGCGGCATCAACCTCGGTGCAGGCACGGACTTCAACGTGGCCCGCAACTGGGACCTCTCGGCCGGATTCAAGTGGATGATCCAGACGGCCAAATGGCACAAGAACCCGATCATCATCAACATCGGCGCCACCTACCGCTTCTGATCCGAACGGAGAAAGCGGAGAGACGAACCCCGCATAAAAAAGCAGAGACCGACATCGGTCTCTGCTTTTTCCATTTTCGCCCGGAGCCGAACACCCCGGCTCCCACCGGATCCTCCGTCTCCTACCGGGTCTTGTATCCGCAGCGATACTTGCCCTTGGCCAGATTGAGCAGCTTGCCCTTGAGCAACTGACGGCGCAGCGGCGCGACGCGGTCCGTGAAGACCACACCCTCGATATGGTCGTACTCGTGCTGGATGACCCACGCCTTCAGCCCCGTGAACTCCTCGTCGTGCTCCACGAAATCGGTATCCATGTAGCGCATCCGGATCGAGAGCGAGCGCGGCACGTCGGCATGGATGCCGGGAAACGAGAGGCAGCCCTCGTTGTAGGTCTTCTTCTCGGCCGAGTACTCGTAAATCTCGGGATTCAGAAAGGCCCGTTTGTAGTCGGCGCACGAAGGGTCGTCCTCGGCCCACGGCGTGCAGTCCACGATGAACAGGCGGATGTCCTTGCCGATCTGCGGCGCGGCCAGCCCGACGCCTTCGGCCTCTTCGAGCGTGAGGAACATGTCCTCGGCGAGTTTCTTCACTTCGGGGTAGTCGGGACCGATCTCCCGGCAGCGCTTGCGCAGCACCTCGTCCCCGTATATGACAATCGGATAAATCATAATCTGAAAAACAATCGTATATTGCCTAATTTTATTGTATCGTCCCGTAAAAAACCGCGGCGGCCCGCGCTACGGCTCCGGCCCGGAGCTCGTGCGGCTACCGGCCCCGTCAGCGGGAGGCGGCGGATTCCATATAGCCCTGGAGGATGATCGTCGCCGATATTTTGTCCACCAGCGCCTTGTCGCGGCGGGCCATCCGGCCGATACCGCTGTCGCGCATCGCACGATGCGCCAGCACCGACGTGAAACGTTCGTCGTAGAAGACCACCTCCTTGTCGGGCCAGGCCCGGCGCAGGCGCGCGGCCAGCGGCTCGATGAAACGCCACGTCTCCGAAGGCGTGCCGTCCATCCGCGCAGGCTTGCCCACGACGATCGTGGAGACCTCCTCGCGGGCGAAATAGTCCGCCAGCCACCGCTCCAGCTCCCGGGTCGGCACGGTCTCCAGTCCTCCGGCGATCAGGCGCAGGGGGTCGCTCACGGCGATTCCCGTGCGCTTCGTCCCGTAGTCTATGGCGAGAATGCGTCCCACGGTTCAAAGATTGATTCCCGTCCAATGCTCCGACCGCACTCCCGAAAGCAGCAGGCCGGCCAGCGCCCCCGACACGAAACAGAACCGCGCCACCCGCCGGCGGCTCCGGCACAGACGATCTCCGGAGAAAAAGTCCATTCCCCTTACAGATTCAGCTTTCCGAACAGCCTGCGGTACGAGCACTCCTTCTCGACGAGCGACGGCAGCGCCTCGATCTGCACGCGCTCCTGCTCCATCGAATCGCGGTGGCGGACCGTCACCGTGCCGTCCTCGAGCGTCTGCCCGTCCACGGTCACGCAGAACGGCGTGCCGATGGCGTCCTGACGGCGGTAGCGCTTGCCCACGGAGTCCTTCTCGTCGTAGATGACGTTGTAATCGTATTTCAGCTCATCGACGATCCGCTGCGCCACCTCGGGCATGCCGTCCTTTTTGACCAGCGGCAGCACGGCCACCTTCACCGGCGCCAGCGCGGCGGGCAGACGCAGCACGACGCGCGAATCGCCGCCGTCGAGCGTCTCCTCGGTATAGGCCGCCGACATGACCTGCAGGAACATGCGGTCCACGCCGATCGACGTCTCCACGACATAGGGCACGTAGCTCTCGCCCGTCTCCGGGTCGAAGTACTGGATCTTCCGGCCCGAGAACTTCTGGTGGTTGCCCAGGTCGAAATCCGTGCGCGAGTGGATGCCCTCGACCTCCTTGAAGCCGAACGGGAAGTTATACTCGATGTCCGTGGCGGCATTGGCGTAGTGCGCCAGTTTCTCGTGGTCGTGGAAACGGTAGTTGTCGTCGCCGAAGCCCAGCGCGCGGTGCCATGCCATGCGCGTCTCCTTCCAGCGGTTCCACCACTCCATCTCGGTCCCGGGGCGCACGAAGAACTGCATCTCCATCTGCTCGAACTCGCGCATGCGGAAGATGAACTGCCGGGCCACGATCTCGTTGCGGAACGCCTTGCCGATCTGCGCGATACCGAACGGCAGCTTCATGCGGCCCGTTTTCTGGACATTGAGGAAATTGACGAAAATGCCCTGCGCCGTCTCGGGCCGCAGGTATATCGTCGAGGCCCCTTCGGCCGTCGAACCCATCTGCGTCGAGAACATGAGGTTGAACTGCCGCACGTCGGTCCAGTTGCGCGTCCCGGAAACGGGGCAGGCGATCTCGCAGTCGAGGATGATCTGCCGCAGCCCGGCAAGGTCGTTGGCGTTCATCGCCTCGGCAAAACGCCCGTGCACGGCATTCCGGCGGGCGAGCGTCTCCGCCACGCGGGGCGAGGTCTCGCGGTACTTCGCCTCGTCGAACGCCTCGCCGAAACGCTTGCGGGCCTTCTCGACCTCCTTCTCCACCTTCTCGTCCTGTTTGGCGATCCACTCCTCGATGAGCACGTCGGCACGGTAGCGCTTCTTCGAATCCCTGTTGTCGATCAGCGGGTCGTTGAACGCCGACACGTGGCCCGAAGCCTCCCAGGTTTTGGGATGCATGAAAATGGCGGCGTCGATGCCCACGATGTTCTCGTGCAGCTTGACCATCGAATCCCACCAGTAGCGCTTGATATTGTTCTTCAGCTCCACGCCGTTCTGCCCGTAGTCATAAACGGCGGCCAGACCGTCGTAGATCTCGCTCGAAGGAAACACGAACCCGTACTCCTTGCAGTGGGCGACCAGCTTCTTGAAAAGTTCTTCCTGCGTCATCGTATTTTGGTATTTTACTGATTTTCCGGACTACAAAAGTACAAAATAAATGGATATTCCCTCCCGCCGGCGGAGAATTTATTTCCCGGGGGAAACGACCCCGGAACCGGACGGGTCAGCCGAGAAGCCCCGCGCGCAGGAAGGAGAAATCGCCGCCGCGGGCGATGACGATGTGGTCCAGCAGGCGGATGTCGAACAGCGCCGCGGCACGGGCGATCCGCTCGGTCAGCGCCCGGTCCTGCGGACTGGCTTCGGCCGTTCCGGAGGGATGGTTGTGAATGAGAATGAGCTGCGTGGCGAGCAGCTCCAGGGCGCGCTTGACCACGATCCGGTGATCGACGACCGTTCCCGTCACACCGCCCTGACTCACCCGCTGCCGCTCGATGATCCGGTTCGACGCGGTGAGGTACACCGCCCAGCACTCCTCGTGCGGCAACTGTTCGAGCTGCGGCCGGAACAGCCGCACCACGTCGTCGCTCGTGGCGATGCAGTCGGCCTCCGCGGCACGCTCCGCAACGGCCCGGCGGCCGAACTCGGCGGCGGCGAGCAACAGCCGCGCCCGCCGCAGGCCCAACCCGCCGATCATGCGCAGACGCGCCTCCCCTTCGCCGGCGATACGCGCCAGCGAATCCCCGCAGGCCGCCAGCAGCGCGTCGGCCCGCTGTCCGTCCTCCGTAAGCAGGGTCAGCAGTTCCCGGTCGGTAAGCGCCCCGACTCCCCGCGCAGCCATCTTGTCGGAAATCGTCGTCATAGGTATTCCGTACGCCCGTTCCGGGACTTCGCCCGGAGAGCGTGTCATTTCGTCCCCGTCAGCCGGTCCACCTTGTCGAGCAGCGAGGCGCACTGCTCGTCGGTCATGTACTGCGACACGGAGAAGGCCGCATGCTGCTCGGCCTCCTTCTTCGAGTCGCCCGCACCGTGGCCGACCTCCATGCCGTCCACCAGCACCGTACAGTGGAACACCGGGTGGTTCGGAGCCGCCTCCTTGTCGAAGCCCGTGCGGAACGAGACCTTGTGGCGGTTCTTCTGACACCACTCGATCAGGCGGCTCTTGAAGTCGTTCTCCGATTCGGTGAGCTCCTCGAGGTCGAGCAGTCCGAAGTAGATGCGGTTGATCAGCAGCCGATTGACGAAATCGTACCCCTGATCCAGATAGACCGCCCCCATCATCGCCTCGAAAGCGTCGCCGTAGATATGCTTTTGGGCGATTCCAGCGCCGTTGGCCGAAATCACGTGCGCGTCGAGTCCCAGCTTCACCGCCAGTCCGTTGAGCGACTGCCGCGAAACGATCTTCGAGCGCAGCTTGGTCATGAACCCTTCGTCGCGGTCGGGGTATTCGATGAAGATATAGTCCGAAGTGACGGCCTCGATCACGGCATCGCCCAGGTATTCGAGCCGCTCGTTGTTGATCGAACGGCCGTCCTCCAAAACCAAAGAAGCTGACTTGTGAACCAAAGCCAGCTTGTAGAGTTCGATATTGTGCGGAACGAATCCGAACAAATCGTCGATAATCCTGTAATACGCCTTGTCGGGCCCGAAATTCCGTCTCCACGGACGCAGCAGAAAGTCGATCACGGCGGCGGGACCCTTCGGGCGTTAGAGCTTGCGGAAAATGACCGTCGAGTTGTGGCCGCCGAAGCCGAACGTATTGCTCAGCGCACACTTCACGTCGCGCTTCTGCGCCGTGTTGAGCGTGAGGTTCAGCTTCGAGTCGATCTCGGGATCGAGGTTCTCGCAGTTGATCGTCGGGGGCACGACGCCGTGCGTCAGCGCGAAGATGCAGGCCAGAGCCTCCACGGCGCCGGCGGCACCCAGCAGGTGTCCCGTCATGGATTTGGTCGAGGAGATGTTGATGTCGTACACGTGGTCGCCCAATACGCCAGCGACGGCCTTCAGCTCGGGAATGTCGCCCGCAGGGGTCGAAGTTCCGTGCACGTTCACATAGTCGATCTCCCCGGGGGTGATGCCGGCGTCCTTGATGGCGTCGCGCATCGCCTTCATGGCCCCCTTGCCCTCGGGATGGGGCGCCGTGAAATGGTAGGCGTCGGCCGAAGCGCCTCCGCCCACGATCTCGCAGTAGATCTTCGCCCCGCGCGCCTTGGCGTGCTCGTACTCCTCCAGAATCAGCGCGCCCGCACCCTCGCCGATCACGAAGCCGTCGCGGTCCTTGTCGAACGGACGCGAAGCGTGCACGGGATCGTCGTTGCGCGTCGAAAGCGCCTGCATGGAGTTGAAACCGCCCACCGAAGGCTCGTTCACGGCGGCTTCCGAGCCGCCCGTGACCATCACGTCGGCCTTGCCGTAGCGGATGGCCTCCATGGCGGCGATCATGCCGTGGTTGGACGAAGCGCAGGCCGACACGGTGCAGTAGTTCGGCCCCATGAAGCCGTACTTCATGGAGATGAAACCGGCCGCGATGTCGGCGATCATGCGGGGAATAAAGAACGGGCTAAACCGCGGGGTTCCATCCCCGGCGGCATAGCCCAGACATTCATCGAAGAACGACTTGAGTCCTCCGATACCCGAACTCCAGATGACGCCCACCTGCTCCTTATCGACCTTCTCGAGATCGAGGGCCGAATCCGCCACGGCCTGCTCGGCCGCGATCAGAGCGTACTGGGTGAAAAGGTCGTACTTGCGCACTTCCTTCCGGTCGAAATACCGGGTCGGGTCGTAATTCTTTACTTCACAAGCGAAGCGTGTCTTAAATTTCTCAGCGTCGAAATGAGTAATGGGCGCGGCACCGCTGACTCCCTTCTCCAAATTCGAAAAATACTCCTCAATACTATTGCCGAGCGGGTTGATCGTCCCGATACCCGTAACAACTACTCTTCTTCCTGTCATAAATTTAAGGCTTCTTGCCGTGAAACGAATATGGTAGAAATTATTTCTTGTGCTCCTCGATGTACTTGATAGCGTCGCCGACGGTAGCGATCTTCTCGGCGTCCTCGTCCGGAATCTGGATGTCGAAAGCCTTCTCGAACTCCATGATCAGCTCCACGGTGTCGAGCGAATCCGCACCCAGGTGGTTGGTGAAGCTTGCTCCGGGCACTACCTCCGACTCCTTGACACCCAGCTTGTCGACGATGATCTCGACAACTTTTGATTGAACATCTGCCATAATTTTAAGTTTTTAGTTAAACAATTATTTGGAAATAGCAACTCACATTTCCAGCGTAATTTTGCGCAAAAGTAACACTTTTTTTATTACTTTTGACAAAACGCTGCGATTTTTTGTTCACAATTTTTTCGACATTTAGCACAAAAATTCGCAAAAAACATTCAGAAACAACCGATTATGAAATTACTTCTCATCTCCAATTCGACCAACGCCGGGGAGGAATACCTGCGTTATCCGCTGCCCGAAATCGGACGCTTCCTGCAGGGCGTGCGCGAAATCGTCTTCGTGCCCTACGCCGCGGTCACCTTCTCCTACGCCGAATACGAACGCAGGGTGCAGGCGCGTTTCGCCGAGCTAGGCATCCGCGTCCGCTCGGTGCACCGGGCCGGGGATCCCGCAGCGTTCGTCCGCCGGGCCGAAGCGATCTGCGTGGGCGGCGGCAACACCTTCGCGCTGGCCAGAAAGATGCAGCAGCAGGGGCTGATGCAGGCCATCCTGCGCCGGATCAGGGCAGGCGTGCCCTACGTCGGCTGGTCGGCCGGCAGCAACGTCTGCTGCCCGACGATCTCGACCACGAACGACATGCCGATCGTCCAGCCCGAATCGTTCCGGGCCATCGGAGCGGTGAAGTTCCAGATCAACCCCCACTACCTCGACGCCAATCCCGCGGGACACGCCGGGGAGACGCGCGAGCAGCGCATCCGCGAATACATCGAGGCCAACCCGCGCCGCTGGGTGGCCGGGCTGCGCGAAGGGTGCATGCTGCGTTACGACGGCGGACGGCTGGAACTGATCGGAGGACGGCCGATGCGGATGTTCCGCAAGGGCGTCGAACCGTTCGAAGTGGAACCGGGCGGAGACCTTTCATTCTTATTATAAATAGGTATGATAGCGATGATAGCGGGCCTGGGCCTCATCGGAGGCTCGTTCGCCCTGGCGTTGCGCGACCGTGCGCTCGCCGAAGAGATTCTCGGCGTGGAGAAATCGCCGGAAATCGCCGAGGAGGCGATGCGGCTGGGTCTCGCGGACCGGATCGTGGAATTCGAAGAGGGAATCGCCGAGGCCGACCTGGTGGTGCTGGCCACCCCCGTGGACACCATTCCGATCATGGCCGTCAAGGCGCTCAACCGCGCGACGGACAGGCAGGTGGTCATGGACATGGGGTCGATCAAGGGCGAGTTGTGCGAGGTCGTCTCGATGCACGCCCGCCGCGGACGTTTCGTCGCCGCCCATCCGATGTGGGGCACGGAGTACAGCGGTCCGAAGGCCGCACAGCGGGGCGCCTTCTCGGGCCGGATCACCGTATTGTGCGACACGGAGCGCAGCGACGCCGACGCGGTGGCCCTCGTGGAGCGGATCTTCCGGACGCTGGAATGCCCGCTCGTGTATATGGACCCCGAGGAACACGACCTGCACGCGGCCTACGTGTCGCATATTTCGCACGTCACGTCGTTCGCCCTGGCGCTCACCGTACTCGAAAAGGAGCGCGAGGAACGGCATATCTTCGACCTGGCGGGCGGAGGCTTCGAGAGCACCGTGCGGCTGGCAAAAAGCGCCGCGGGGACCTGGGTTCCGATCCTGCTGCGCAACAAATACAACGTGCTGGACGTCCTGCGCGAACACATCCACCAGTTGCAGATCATGCGGCGCATGATCGAGCGGGACGACGCCGAGGGGCTGACCGAGGCGATGCAGCGCGCGAACTCCATCCAGCGCATCCTCCGGTGACGACGACGGCCGAGACGGGACGCGCGGGCGAACACGCCGCGGCGGAACACCTGCGGCAGGCGGGATACGAGATCCGCGACACGAACTGGCGGGCGGGACGGGACGAGCTGGACATCGTGGCCCTGCGCGGGGAGGTGCTGCATTTCGTGGAGGTCAAGACCCGTCGAGCCGGGTCGCTCACGCCGCCCGAAGCGGCCGCCACGCAGCGCAAGTTCCGCGCCCTGACCCGC
The DNA here is from genome assembly GCF_006542685.1 of Alistipes dispar. NCBI lineage: Bacteria > Pseudomonadati > Bacteroidota > Bacteroidia > Bacteroidales > Rikenellaceae > Alistipes > Alistipes dispar. The sequence continues at coordinate 660,429 of NZ_AP019736.1, forward strand.
GCAGCGGCCCGCTACCTGCGCACCGCCGGATGGCAGGGCGAGGTGCAGTTCGACCTGGCGGCCGTCACGCTGTCGGACGACGGCCGCGCCGACGTGGAGCTCATCGAGCGGGCGATGGAACACCACTGGTGACCTGCGGGCAGCCCCGCCGGCACACGAAGGAAGCGTCCGCAATTTTTGCAAATCCGGCAAATTATGCTATCTTTGCCGGCTGAAAACAAACTCCCTGACACTGAACGCCAAGCGCGGGAAAAGTCCGGGCGGAAACGACAAACCTCAATACCGGCAAACAGCGATGTGGCTCTATAATCTCGGGCTGACACTCTATGTATGGGCCATCCGGCTCGTGGCGCCGCGCCATCCGAAGGCCCGGCTCTGGATCGAAGGACGCAGGGACCTCTTCCGCCGCATACGCGAAGCGGTCGCTCCCGGGGAGCGGATCGTCTGGATGCACGTCGCGTCGCTCGGCGAGTTCGAACAGGGCCGCCCGATCATCGAGGAGCTGCGCCGGAAACACCCCGAATACAAAATCCTGCTCACCTTCTTCTCGCCTTCGGGCTACGAAATCCGGAAAAACTATGCCGGAGCCGACCATATCTTCTACCTGCCGATCGACACCCCGCGCAACGCCCGCCGGTTTCTCGACGCCGTACACCCCGAAATCGCCATCTTCGTCAAATACGAGTTCTGGCTGAACCTGCTCGCGGAACTGCGCCGCCGGCATGTGCGGACCTTCATCGTTTCGGCCATCTTCCGCCGCAATTCGGTCTTTTTCCGTCCCTACGGCGGCATGTGGCGGCAGGCGCTCGAATCGTTCGACGTCCTGTTCGTGCAGAACGAGGAGTCGAAAAAACTGCTGGCGACGCTGGGATTCGACAACGTGCTGGTGGCCGGAGACACCCGTTTCGACCGTGTGGCCGAAATCGCCCGAGCCGCCAAACGCATCGACCTCATCGACCGCTTCAAGGGCGACGCACGCCTCTTCGTGGCCGGTTCGACATGGGGTCCGGACGAGGAGCTGCTCATCCGCCTTGCGAACGACAATCCCGAAATCAAGTTCGTCATCGCCCCCCACGAAATGGACGAGGGCCGCATCGCGCGGCTGATCGCCGAGACGCGGGGCGGGGCGCTGCGTTACACGCAATGCACGCCCCACACGGCTTTCGGGCCGAAGCAGGTGATGATCCTCGACACCGTGGGCCTGCTCGCCTCGGTCTACGGCTATGCGACATGGAGCTATGTGGGCGGCGGATTCGGCGTCGGCATCCACAACACGCTCGAAGCGGCGACCTTCGGACTGCCGGTCGCCTTCGGGCCCAATTACGGGAAATTCAAGGAGGCGCGCGATCTGGTGACGCTCGGCGCGGCCCGCTCCGTCGGCAACTACGAAGAGCTGAACGCCTGGTTCGTCCCCCTGCGCGACAACGAGGAGTTCCTCCAGCGCACCAGCCGCATCGCCAAGGACTACACCACGCGCCACCAGGGCGCCACGGGCATCATCGTCCGGACGATCTTCCAACAATAGCACGCGCGTCGTCCGGGAACTCCGGCACGAATGCGCTTCTCTCCGCCCCGACGACATCCCGAACCGCGGCACAGCCCCGCCGACAGAGAGACACCCCCCGGCCAAATACGGCAATTCCGGCGAACGCATCCTCCCTGCGCACACGGGGACGGACTTCGGAAAAAGCACAAACCCGGCGCCGGGCCCTCCCCGACAGACGCGGCGAGCCGTCATGAACACAGGACAGCCGCCGCAGAGGCGCAAAGCCGGGCGGGTCGCCCTCCGGGATGAAAAGCCGGGTCCCGGGGTCCGGCGATGCAAAGAAACGGCCGGCCCCTGCGGCAGCCGAATGTGCCGCAGGGGCCGGTCGTATCGGAACGCACGGGGCTCGCACCGTCAAATCACTCGTACAGCCGCTCGCAATAGCGTTTCAGCGCCTCCCACTCGTAATAGGGACCGCCGTCGAGCGGCAGCCGGGCGTCGCGCTCGTTGTAAAGCACCCGCACCCGGACATCGCCCGCGGCATTGCGGAAGAAGACGAACTGCACGTTGCCCGCCATCGGCGAAACCTTCTCGATGCTCCAGCACGAGCGCACCTCGTCCACGGAGGCCACCCGCGCCGAGGCGCCCTCCACCTGCAACAGGGCGGCGAGGGGCGTCAGATAGACGTCGTGCCCGAAACGCAGCGAGGCCGCCAGCGGCTCCTTCCCGTCGATCACCCGCCGGGCCGTCTCCACGAAATCGCGGAGCAGCGGCCGGGCCGAGGCCACGACCGGATCGCCGAAACGCAGCGAAGGCCCCATCGTCAGGTAACAGTAGGCGTTCAGACTCTCCCAGAGCGCATAGAGCTCCCCGGGCGTGAAAATATCGTAGAACGCCCACTCGGGACGGTCGATGTCCTGCGCGATGGAGGTCAGCATGAAGAGGTCCCACATGAACCGCTGCGGATCGGCGACCTGCGGGGCTTCGTCCGTAAAGAGCGCCGAAAGAAGCCGCTCGGGATGCAGCCAGGCCCGCTTGGCGCTGTCCGCCACCTCGCGCGCCGCCTTGTCCATATCTTTGTCCCGCTCCCCGTTGGCCAGATAGCTCAGGTCGCGGGCGCTCGCCGTACGGACCATGCGGATCCGGGGATCGAGCTCCTTGAGCCGCTCGTTGAAGGCGGCCATGCTCAGGATGCAGCGCGGCACGAGCGTCGAACGGCTCTCCACCCGGCATTCGCGGCCGTCCGCCGTCGAGAATACCTCGGGATAGGCCGCATACATGCGTTCGGCGATCGCCCGGTGTTCGCGCACCCCGCGCGGCGACAGGTCGCCGTAGCGCCCTGCGGCATCGGCGGCCAGCGCCTCGCCCTTCGCCAGGACGGCCCGGCCCGCCGCCGTCAGCGTCCCCGCCGCCGCAGCCTCGCGCAACGGGACGAGCGGCGCCGTGTAATGCGCTTCGGAGGAGTGGTAGCGGCTGCCGTGGCGGCCGTAATGGCTGATATAGAACGGTACGTATCCCTCCGGAACGGGCTCGGCCTCCGCGGGACGGTATTCGTACGAATGATAGACGCCGGCGGCCCGTTCGGGGCAGTCGGCGATTTCCTCCGGCGCGGTCTGCGCGGCCGCGGCGCCCGCAGTCAGCACACACAATGCCGAAGCGAGGAGCTTCGATGAAAAACGGTTTCCTTTCACGATTTATGCGTCATTATTCCCAGCACGAGCCGGTCGGTTTCATTCATGCCGTCGCGGCCGATGGCCGTCAGATTGCGGATGCACTTGTCCACGTCCTCCTCGATGATCCCCTCCACCGGTGTCACGCAGTGACCGTCCATGGCCATCATCGCCGAGAGCAGAGCCGTCGAGACGCCGCTCGTGAGCTTCATCGCGCAGCTCGGCTTCGCACCGTCGCAGATCATGCCCGTCAGGTTGGCGATCATGTTCTTCACCGCGGCGGCCGCCTCGGCGTATCCGCCGCCCATCAGGTAGGTCACGCCGCAGCTCGAACCCGTCGCGGCGGCCACGCAGCCGCAGAGGGCCGACAGCCGTCCGAGGCTCTGCTTGATGTAGATCACCGTCAGGTGGCTCAGCGTCAGCGCGCGGATCATCCGCTCCTCCGAAGCGTGCGTCTCCTCGGCATAGACCGCCACGGGCAGCGTCGCGGCGATGCCCTGGTTGCCGCTGCCCGAGTTGCTCATCACCGGAATCATGGCCCCGGCCATGCGGGCGTCGCACGCCGCCGAGGTGTAGGAGAGGACGCGGGTGAAGATGCTGTCGCCCATCACGCGGCGTTCGCGGTCGCAGCGGAGCGTCCGTCCCACGCAATGACCGAACTCGCCCGCGAGCGAACGCTCGGCGGCGGCCTTGTTCACGCGGCTCGTCTCGAGAATGAAGCGCAGCTCCTCCGCCGGCGCGGTCATGGCGAAATCCCAGACCCGGCGGAACGTCAGCGGAACTTCCTCCTCGCCCGCGGCGTCCGCGGACGGCGTGCGGCGGTCGAGCAGCGTCTCGCCGTCGCGGGTCACGCTGACGAAACGCGTATGGCCTCCGGCTATGACCGCCGCAGCCGAATGGCCCGCCGCCGCGACCTCGACCTCGATATAGAGTTTTTCGCCGATCGCCTCCTTCAGCGCGATCGCGATACGCCGCTCGTCGATATAGCGCCGCCCCTGTTCCACGGCCTCGGGCGTCACGTCGCGCAACACCTCGAGCCGGTACTCCGAACGGCCCACGAGCGCTCCGAGGGCCACGGCGATCGGCAGGCCGATCATCCCCGTGCCGGGAATGCCCACGCCCATCGCGTTTTTCAGGATATTGGCACTCAGCCGCACGTCGATCCGCTCGGGCCGCACGCCCAGCGTCTCGGCGGCGCGCGCCGTACAGAGCGCCACGGCGATCGGTTCGGTGCACCCGATGGCGGGTACGACCTCCCGGTTCATCAGGGCGACGATCCGCGCCCGTTCTTCCCGGGGCATTGCAGGGGATTCCATAAAAATTCCGGTTCGTTTTGGAAAACAAATGACAACCGCCCACTTCCCGCATTCCGGCCGTCCCCTTCCCGGGTCCCGACGGCCCCGACCGGCAGACACCGCCGGAAACGGCGGCCGTCGGTACGGCGAGGTATCCGATTGCGAAACAAAGATAACGATTTTTCGCTATTTTTGCTCCGAACGAACGACAACAGCGATGGAAAATCCGAAAAACCGCAAATGGCGGGTCGTGCGGAGCGAATACCTCGCCCGCAAGCCGTGGTTCACCGTGCGCCACGAAACGATCTCGCTGCCCGACGGGCGCACGATCCCCGACTACTACGTGTTCGAATACCCCGACTGGGTCAATGTCACGGCCATCGACCGCGAGGGACGCTTCGTGATGATCGACCAGTACCGTCACGGGCTGGGCGAGACCTCCTACGAAATCCCGGCCGGCGTGGCGGAACCCTCGGACGAGACGATGCTCGCCGCGGCGCAGCGCGAACTGCTCGAAGAGACCGGCTACGGCGGCGGCCAGTGGCGGCTGCTGACGACCCTCTGCGCCAATCCCGCCACGCAGAACAACCTGACGCACTGCTTCCTCGCCACGGACGTCGAACGGCTCGGCGCGCAGCGGCCCGACCCGACGGAGGATATCCGCGTGCACCTCTTCTCCCGCGACGAGGTGCTGGAGCTGCTCCGCACCGACCGCATCCGGCAGGCGTTGATGGCCGCACCGCTCTGGCGCTGGTTCGCCGAAGAGGGCATCGTCGGATAACGGCTCCGTGAACCGCGAAGGCCCGCCGGCTTTACGTCCGGCGGGCCTTTCCCGTTTCCGGCGAACGCCCTACCGTCCGACGGTCTGCGCCAGCGCCAGGAAGTAGCGTTCCGGATCGAGCCCGAGGGCTTCGAGCAGCTCCCCGGCGGGCGCGCTGCCGCGCGTGATCGAACGCAACCCGTGCCCGGCCGCATAGAGGTTCACGTTCTCGGCACACCCCGCGGCATCCTGCCCGCAGAGGTAGCGGACCTGTTCGGCCGGGATACTCCGCCCCTCGTAAACCGCCCGGTCGGCGACATAGACCAGATTCAGCGGCGCCGAATAGACGAAGGGCTGCGCCCCCGAGAGTCTGCGGCGATCGCCCTCCAGCACGCGCACGAGCCTGTGCGCCTCCGCATCGTAACGATAGACCCCCTCGGCGAAGAAGACGTAGAGGCGGACCGGGTAGAGCGCCAGCGCCGAAGGTGCCGTCAGACGCCCCTCCTCCGGCCTATTCTCGCCCGCGGCGGCCCATACGATACCCGAAAGCTCCTCGAGCGACAGCGCGCCGGGATTGTACTCGCGCCACGAACGGCGGTTCCGCAGCGCTTCGTCGATCGTCAGGCCGCCCTTCGGCGGCACCTGCACGAGCGCGATCTCTTCGCCGTACCGCACTTCGGTACGGGTTTCGGCGGTCTTCTCCGCCTCCGGGTTCCGGGTGCCTCCGCACGCCGCCAACAGCAGCGCCGCGCAGGCCAGCATTTTCGTTTTCATCCGTATTTCGATATTTACATTACGGACAAATATACGAATTTTTCCTACCTTTGCCTGCACACACCGAACGGATATGCAACCCGAACGCATCTGCACCCTCTTTTTCTCGCCGACAGGCACCTCGCGGAAAACGGCCACAGCCGTGGCGCGGGGAATCGCGGCTCCCTTTGCGGCGACGGCCGACAGCACGGCGACGGACCGCGCCACGGCAACGGCCGACAGCAGCGGCTCGACGGACCCGGCGAACCATGCCGCGGAAGCGAACCGCGTCGCCGCGACGCCGGAGAACGGTCCCATACCCGTACGCGCCCTCGACCTGACGCACGCCGCACCGCGCCCCGAAACGCTGTCAGCGGATACCGTGGCCGTATTCGCCGCACCGGTTTACGGCGGACGCATCCCCCGCACGGCGCTCGAACGCATGGAGGGCATCCGGGGCGAAGGCACGCCTGCGGTAGTGATCGCCGTTTACGGCAACCGGGCCTTCGAAAAGGCCGCGGCGGAGCTGGCGGATTTCGTGCGCGCCCGGGGATTCGTCCCGGTGGCCGCGGCGGCCTTCGTCGGGGAGCATTCGTACAGCACGGAACGCACGCCCATCGCGGCAGGCCGCCCCGACGGGCAGGACCTCGCCGCAGCGGAGGCGTTCGGCCGGGCCGTCCGGCGCAAACTCGCCGGGCAGGGACCCCTGCCGGTCGATGCCGCACGGCTCAAGGCCCCCGGCACGCCGCTCGTCCCGCTGCTGCGTTTCATCCGTTTCGTTCTCGCCTACCGGCGGCGCCAGAAGAAACACCCCGTCGTCCTGCTGCCCGCAGGCAGCGCGGACCGCTGCACGCACTGCGGCCGCTGCGCGGCGGTCTGCCCCACCGGAGCCATCGCCCGCGGCGACGAACTCCGCACCGACGCGGCCCGCTGCATCCGCTGCTGTGCCTGCGTAAAGGGGTGTCCGGTCGGTGCGCGCACCTTCGAAACGCCTTTCGCGGCGGCCCTTTCGCGCAACTTCGCACGCCGGAAACCGCCCGTCACCCTGCTTTGAGACACGACCGACGATGAAAACGCTCCCGATACGCCTCCGCCTCCTGCTCGGCGCCGCCGTGCTGCTGACGGGCTGTTTCGAGAAGAGCGGAACCTACGGTCCCGACCCCGGGGAGGCGATTCTCGCGCTCACGGCGCACGGCTGGGAGACGGAACACCCGGACGGCCCGGGAACGATAAAGGAGACATGGACGTTCCGCCCGATCGGGAACGGCCGCACGGAACTGCTGCGGACGCACGGAGACGGAAGCGAGGAGCGCAGCGAGACGTTCTTCCTGTGGGAATACGTCGGGCCGAATTACAACGTGCTCTACATCGCGGCCGAAAACCTCCGTTCCTGCTACTGGGCCGTCGAGGAGCTGACGCACGGCACGCTAACCGTCCGAAAGAGTTTCATCGACCCCGATCTGGTGACATCGGGGGATTACAGCGAACGCATCCGGTTCTCCGCCGTCCGGTGACGGGCGGCAGGGCGGATTCCGTCCGGTCAGAGCCGTTTCTCGAAGGCCAGCCGCTCGCCGCCGGCATAACGGACCGTTCCGCAGAAACGGAAGCCCTCCTTCTCCAGCAGACGCAGCATGCGGCGGTTGTCGAAATTGGTGTCCACACGGAAAGCGCACACCCCGCGCCGCCGCGCCAGTTCGCCCACACGCCGCAGAAACGCCGTCGCCAGCCCCCGGCCCTGCATCCCGCCGGCCACCGCCAGACGGTGCAGCACGACGTATGCGCCGTCGGTGAGCCAGCGCCCTTCGATTCCGGCATAGGCCGGTTCGCCGTCGAACACCGCGGCACCATAGGCGACCGCCTCCCCTGCCGCGGAGCCGCCCGGCAGCATGTCCGGAAGGGAATCCCGATCCGGCAGCGCACTCCCGGCGGATCCGGCGGCCGGATCCGCCGCCGGAAGCGACAACACGTATCCGTCCCCCCGCCCGATGTCCCGGGCGATATCCGATTCGGCGGGATAACCGTCCTGCCATTGCAGGCTGCCGGCCGCCCGCATCTGCGCCTGCGCCCGGGCGATGATCCGCATGATGCGGGGAATGTCCGCCGCCGCGGCCCGGCGGAACAACAACTGCTCGTTCATGACGGCAAAGATACGAAATTGTCGCGGGGCGTCATCCGGACACGACAAAATTTCCGAACGGGTGACAATTCGTGACATTTCATGACAATCGGTGACATTTCATGCCGTTTTCCGCCCTGGCACGGGATTTGACCTTATCGAGAACGAAGCCGCTCCGCAAGGGGCGGGGTCAAAAAAAGCATGTTGAACCAAAAAACAATAAGGAGGACAAAATTATGATGCCAGTCAGAAGAAATCAGAATTGGTTACCGAGTATTTTCAACGACTTTTTCGGCAACGAATGGGTCGATAAATCGAACGCGACGGCTCCGGCCGTCAATATCCTCGAGACGGAGGACGACTTCAAGGTGGAAGTGGCCGCCCCGGGTATGACCAAACAGGACTTCAAGGTCCATATCAACGAGGACAACGAACTGATCATCTCGATGGAGAAGAAGGCCGAGAACAAGGAGGAGGACAAGAAACGCAAGGGCACGTACCTGCGCCGCGAGTTCTCGTACAGCCAGTTCCAGCAAAGCCTGATCCTTCCCGACAACGTCGAGAAGGAGAAGATCGCGGCCAAAGTCGAGCACGGCGTGCTGACGGTGGAAATCCCGAAGAAAAAGGAGGTTCACGCAACGCCCGCCGCACGACAGATCGAAATCGAGTAAGGCCGCGGCCGATCGGATGCGGGGCGGGGCCGGCAGAAAGCCGGTCCCGCCTTTTTCGCGTCCCGGCGCACGAAATGCGGCGGAGGAAACAGGATAACGAAAAATCCGCTATCTTTACCCCCGATTCCAAACACACAAACTCAAAGACACGAATGAAAGTCGGACTGTTCATTCCCTGCTATATCAACGCCGTCTATCCGCAGGTCGGGCGCGCCTCCTGCGAGCTGCTGCGGCGCGTGGGGTGCGAGGTGGACTACCCACTCGACCAGACCTGCTGCGGGCAGCCGATGGCCAACGCCGGTTTCGAACGGGATGCGGCCGCACTGGCCGAACGCATGAACGCCCTGTTCGGGCGCTACGACTACGTTGTCGGCCCGTCGGCCAGCTGCGTGGTCTTCGTTCGGGAAGGCTACCCGCGCCTGCTGAAGGATTACCGCGAACACGCCTGCGTCGATGCGCGCATCTGGGAGATTTGCGAGTTCCTGCACGACGTGGTGCGGCCCACGCGCCTCGACGCACGCTTCCCCCACCGCGTGAGCCTCCACAACTCCTGCCACGGCGTGCGGAAAATGGGTCTCTCGTCGCCCAGCGAGCTGCACGTCCCTTACAGTTCGAAGCTGCGCGATCTGCTTTCGCTGGTCGAGGGCGTCGAAGTCGCCGAGCCCGAGCGGCGGGACGAATGCTGCGGATTCGGCGGCATGTTCTCGGCCGAGGAGGGGGCCGTTTCGGTGGCGATGGGCCGCGCGAAGGTGCAGCGCCACATGGCCACCGGCGCGGAGTACATCACCGGCGCCGACTCCTCGTGCCTGATGCACATGCAGGGGATCATCGACCGCGAGAAGCTCCCCGTGAAAACCGTTCATATCGTGGAAATCCTCAATTCGAAAGCATGAGCACGCACTCCTTAGCCGCAAAGCGATTCGTCGCCGACGCCGACCGCATGGCGTGGCACGACAGGGCGCTCTACGCCGTACGCGAAAAACGCGACCGGATGATGGAGACGGTCCCCGAATGGGAGGAGCTGCGGCAGCTCTCCTCCGAAATCAAACGCCACACGCTGAGCCGTCTGGGCGACTACCTGCTCGAATTCGAGCGCAACGCCACGGCCAACGGCATCGCGGTGCACTGGGCGCGCGACGCCGCCGAGATGAACGACACCGTATGGCGTCTCGTCCGCGAACACGGCGGACGGAACCTCATCAAGAGCAAGTCGATGCTCTCCGAGGAGTGCGGCCTGACGCCCTTCCTGCGCGAACGCGGCATCGACGCCGTCGAGAGCGACCTCGGCGAACGGATCATGCAGTTGCTCGGTCTGCCGCCCAGCCACATCGTGCTGCCGGCCATCGGTGTACGGCGCGAGGAGGTCGGCGCGCTGTTCGAACGCGAGCTGGGGACCCGGCCGGGCGACAGCGACCCGACCTATCTGACGCACGCCGCACGGCAGGCGCTGCGCGCGAAGTTCCTCGGGGCCGACGTCTCGATGACGGGCGTCAATTTCGCCGTAGCCTCCACCGGAGCGCTGGCCGTCTGCACGAACGAAGGCAACGCCGATCTGGGCACGTCGTTCGCCGACCTGCACATCGCCATCATGGGCATCGAGAAGGTGATTCCCGACATGCGGGCGCTGGCGGTCTTCACGCGCCTGCTGGCCCGCTCGGGCACGGGGCAGCCCGTGACGACCTACACGTCGCTCTACCGCCGTCCCGCACCGGGCAAACGCATCCACGTCATCCTGGTGGACAACGGCCGCTCGGAGTGGCTCGCCGACGCGCGGCACCGCAACATGCTCAAATGCCTGCGCTGCGGCGCCTGCATGAACACCTGCCCCGTTTACCGCCGTTCGGGAGGCTACTCCTACTCGTACTTCATCCCCGGACCGCTGGGCATCAACCTCTCGATGCTGCGCTCGCCGGAGCTCCACCGCGGCAACGTCTCGGCCTGCTCGCTGTGCTACTCCTGCTCGGAGGTCTGTCCGGCGAAGATCGACCTCGGGGAGCAGATCTACATGTGGCGGCAGCAGCTCGACGCGCTGGGGCTGGCCGACCGCACGAAGAAATTCGCCGTGAAAGGCATGGATTTCGTAATGAACGGGACAAGGCGTTTCTACGGCGGCATCGCGCTGGCACGCGCAGCCGGGAAACTGCCGCGCTTCGTCGTCGAGAACGGGCTCAACCCGTGGAGCGCCCCGGGCCGGGCCATGCCGCCCTTCGCGCCGCAGACATTCAACGCGTGGTGGAAAAAGGGCCGCGGCGAATGACGTGCGGAGAGCCTGCGCGTCCCGAATAAAAACGACAACACGATGGACAGCAAGGAAGAGATACTGAAAAGACTCGCGGCCGGACGGCCGGACGAGACACCCTACCCCGAAACCGGATTCACGCCCCAGCGTTTCGACGACCCCGAAGCCATGTTCGCCGAGCGACTCGAAGCGGCCGGAGGCCGGGCCGTCGTCATGCAGCCCGGCGAGACGCTCGACGAGGCCGTGCGGCGCTGCTATCCCGAAGCACGGACGATCGTCTCGGCGATCCCCGGTCTGAGCGTCGCCACGATGAATCCCGACCGCATCGAGGACCCGCGCGAGCTGGTGGATGCGGATCTGGGCGTCGTGACGGGCGCATTCGGCGTCGCCGAGAACGGCGCGGTGTGGATTGCGCAGAACATCCGCCACAAGGCACTCTACTTCGGGGCCACGGCGCTGATGATCGTCATCCCGCGGGATGCCATCGTCGCGACGATGCACGAAGCCGTGCTGCGGCCCGAGGTGGACGACTTCGGCTACGGATGTTTCATGTCGGGCCCGTCGAAAACGGCCGACATCGAGCAGGCGCTCGTCTTCGGCGCGCACGGCCCGATGTCCGTCACGGTACTGCTGCGCTGACACCCCGACGTCCGTCCTTCGCAGGACGGGCGGTTCCGTTTGCGGACCGGCGCCGATTTCTTTGGCGGTTCGGGCGAAAATCGCTATCTTCGCTACGCCCGGCCGGTGCCGGGCCTGCAAAACGGACCGAAGATGATCGAAACCGAACTCTGCGCCTTCTCGCCCGAAGCCTGCCGGACCGCAGCCCGGGCCGGAGTGACGCGCGCCGAACTCTGCGCCTCGCCCTACGAGGGCGGCACGACCCCCTCCGCCGCGGCGATCCGGCTGGCGCGGCGTGTCCCGAACCTGCGGCTGAGCGTGATGATCCGCCCCCGCGGCGGGGATTTCCTCTACACGGACGAAGAGTTCCGCCAGATGCTCGAGGAGGTCCGCTTCGCCCGTGAATGCGGTGCGGACTGCGTCGTCGCGGGACTGCTGACCCCGGACGGACGGGTGGACGAGGAGCGCACGGCCCGTCTGGTCGCGGAGGCCGGCGGAATGGAGGTGACCTTCCACCGCGCCTTCGACATGACGCGCGACTGCACCGAGGCGCTCGAGGCGCTCGTCCGGGCCGGATGCCGCCGGGTGCTCACATCGGGCGGCCGCAACACGGCTCCGGAGGGGCTGGAGACGATCCGCACGCTGGTCGCAGCGGCCGCAGGGCGGATCGAGGTGATGGCCGGCAGCGGCGTAAGGCCCGCGAACGTCCTGAAGATCGCCGCCGCGGGAGTCGATGCCGTACACTTCAGCGCACGGCGCACGGTCGAAAGCCGGATGCGCTTCCGCAACGGCGCGGTCTCGATGGGAGGCATCGCCGGAATCCCCGAATACGCCTCGGTCGGAACCGACGAGGAAACGATACGCGAAATCCTGCGGCGACTCGCCTGAAAAAACGACACGATACCATGAAAAAACTGCTTCTGACGATGCTCTGCATCGCCGGCATCGCTTGCAGCGATGCCGGAATCCCGGACGACGAACAGCGGCGGCTCGACGCCGCGCTGGCCACGACGCCCCGCGCCGATTCGCTCCGGCAGCTTCTCGCTTCGACTCCCCGCGGCGAACGCGCCGCGATGGCCTGGCTCATCGCCCGGATGCCTTGCGGCGACCGCGACACGATGCGTCTCGACCTGCTGCGCGAGAACGTCGCATACGCCTGCCGCGCCCGGGAGGAGTTCCCGTGGACGAAGGCGCTGCCCGACTCGGTCTTCCGGAACGAGGTGCTGCCTTACGCCGTGGTGGACGAGGTGCGCGACGGCTGGCGGCGCGATCTCTACGAACGCTTCGCGCCCCGCGTGGCCGGCTGCCGCGACCTGCGCGCCGCACTCGACACGGTGAACCGCATCCTGCCCGGAGTCGTGGGCGTGGAGTACAACACGCTGCGCGAGAAGACCAACCAAAGCCCCGCGGAGTCGATGCGTCAGGGCATGGCCTCCTGCACGGGACTTTCGGTGCTGCTCGTCGATGCGCTCCGCGCCGTGGGCATCCCGGCCCGTTTCGCCGGCACGGCGGCCTGGCACGACGACCGCGGCAACCACAGTTGGACGGAGGTGTGGATCGACGGCGAGTGGCACTTCACGGAGTTCTACCAGCCCGCGGCGCTCGACCGCGCCTGGTTCCTCGCCGACGCGGGACAGGCCACGCCGGGCGACCGGCAGCATGCCGTCTATGCCGTATCGTTCGCCCCGACGGGCGACTGGTTCCCGATGGTGTGGAACGAAACCTCGCGCGAGGTCCACGCCACGGACGTCACGCAACGCTACCGCGACGCCTACGCCTCCTTCGCCGGCAAGGCGGCCGAAGAGGGCACGCATACGACCGTCACGTTCCGCATGTTCCGCGACCCGCGCCACGCCGCCGCTTCGGGCGACCGCGTGGCGGCCAACGTCGATGTCTTCTGCGGTACGGAGCAGATGGGCGGCGGACGCACGGCCGGACCGTTGCAGGACATGAACGACGCCCTGCGGTTCCTGCTGAAGAAGAACCGCACCTACACGTTCCGCTATGCGAACGCACGCGGCGAGACGACGGAGGTCACGGCCGCGGTGGCCGACGACCCCGTGACCGTGACGGGCTACATGGAGTGATTCCGGAACGGACGGAACACGCACGACGGACACCTCTCCGGAGGTGTCCGTCGTTTCGACCGGCCCGTCCGCCCGCACCGGCCATCCGGAGGCCGAAGAACCGCCGCACATTCACAAAGCGAGGTGGAGAATCGGATGCGGCCGTCCCGACGCATCGAGCGGATCGCGCGACACGACGCGGAATCCGAGCCGCGCATAGAAGCCCGCGGCCTGCGTATTCTCCTCATTGACATCGACACGCCGCACGCCGCAGCGGGCGACGGCATGTTCCACGAGACACCGCCCCAGCCCCCGGCCCCGCAGGTCGGACGCGACGAAAAGCATCTCGAGCATCCCGTCCGCAACGCCCGCGAAGGCGGCGAAACCGCCGCCGGGACGGCGGACGACCCAGAGCCGCACCGCAGACAACGCCCCGCCCCGCACCAGCGAGCGGTAGAAACAGATCTCGTCCGGAGCGAGAAAGTCGTGCGTGGCGCGCACCGACGTCTCCCAAAGGTCGGTCAGCGCATCCAGGTCGGCGGCAGAGGGATTCGGCAAAAATTCGACGTCGTACATCGGTACAAGAGTGTTTGGTTGTATGGGGCAAAGATACGCAAAATCGCGACTTCCGCAACAGGTCAGTGCGCCGCACCGATTCCGGCCAGCGCAGCGACCGTGCAGAAAAGCACCCAATGGCACAGCCTCCGCCAATACCGGGCCGAAGCCCGTTCGCACCGCAGCGCCGCGGGCCATGCCACGCTCCAGCCGCCGTAAACGGCCGTCAGAAAGAGTTCCAGCGGCAGCGAGCGCGGAAGCGCCCCGAACCCCAGCGACAGAAATGCCGCCGCCCCCAGCACGAGGTCCGTCGTAACGAGCTGAAAACCGCAGCGGCCCAGGAGCCATGCGCCGTAAGCCCCGCCGCCGGATTCCCGGCAAGGCCGGGCCTGCGCGTAGAAGCGGCTGCCCGAAACCGTATGGACGAACGAAGCCGCGGCCAGAAGCGTCCCCGCAGCCACAAACCAGCCATTCATACCTATCGCATGTTGAGATAAATCCGATCGGGAAGCCGCCGCAGAATCCATGCGACGAGCCGCCAGCGGCGCGTGACGACCGCCACGGCCTTCCGGCGGCGGATCGCCCGCAGAATCTGCTCGACGACCCGTTCGACGGGCATCACCCAGAAAAGGCCTTCGCCCCGGGCCATCGCCGTCGCCGTGAGACCGGGCCGGACGTCGGTGACGCGGACCGGAATCCGCAACCGGGCGAAACGCTGCCGAAGCCCCTCGGCATAGTTGATCTGGTAGGCTTTCGAAGCGCTGTAAGCCGGGGCGGCGCCGCTGCCGCGCAGCCCTCCGACCGACGTGACGCAGACCAGATGTCCGGCACCCTGCCGCTCGAAGAATCCGCAGGCCCAATCGACCGACGCGGTCCATCCTGCGACGTTCGTGCGGATCGCAGGCTCCTCGAGCGCATAGGCCAGTGCAGGATTCAGCTCCCCCGTACCGGCGCAGACGATGCACAGATCCATGCCGCCCAGCTCCGCGGCGAGGCGCTCCAGCGCGGCTACCGCCTCCGCCGTGCGCGTCAGATCGGCCGCCGCACGGCGGAATGCCGCGGGATTCCCCGCTGCGATCTCATCCAACAGATTCTCCCGGCGGCCGACCAGACCCACCGTATATCCCGCGGACGCCAGCCGCTCCGCGAGGCCGCGCCCGATTCCCGAGGTCGCGCCGATCACAATAGCCCGTTTCATCGCCGCAAAGATAGCTCCGCACGCCGGCATGCGGCTTGATCCGAATCAAGAAATCATCGGATCCGGCGCCGGATACGGCTCAGCGTCTCGGGCCGCACGCCCAGAAAGGAGGCCAGTTCCTGCAACGGCACGAGGTCCAACAGTCCGGGGCAGCGCGCGAGCAGCGCCTCGTAACGCTCCTGCGGCGTCGCGGCATAACGCTGGAGCAGGCGTTCGTAAACCTCGAGGAGCAGGCGCTCGGCCACACGGCGGCCCAGCCGCTCGCAGGCGGCATCGGTGCGGTAGAAGGCCTCGAGCCGGTCGTTCCCGACCGCCAGCACACGGCTGTCGCACATCGCCTCGATCCGGACGAGGGCCGGAGCGGCGTTGCGCATCGAAATATAATCCCCGACGAACTCTCCGGCGAAGGCGAAGCCGACGACGTGCCGGTCCCCCTCGGCCGTCTCGTGAAGATAGCGGAAAGCCCCCTCCTCGACCAGTCCGCAACGACGATTCCGCTCCCCCTGCACGGCGAAGGCATCGCCCGCACGGACGCAGAGCCGACACCCCTCCCGGCGGAAGAACCCGGCCAGCGGGCCGAATTCCCCGGCCGCTATGTGACGGTTGAAAAGCATCTCCGCGACTATTCGTTCCGCCGGATGTCGCGCGGAAGGTAAAACGAACAGAGGTCCGAAACCACGCCCCGATGGTCCTGCACGGCGCGGTGGATCACCCCCTCGAAACGGAACCCGAGCCGTTCGAGCACCCGCCGCGACCGCTCGTTATGCGGATAGCAGGTCGCCGTGACCATCTCCAGCCCGAGTTGCGAGAATCCGTAGCCGACGACCGCCCGCGCCGCCTCGGTCATCAGCCCCCGGCCCCAGCACGCCTCGTCGAGCCAATAACCGAGCATCGCCACGCCGGGGCATTCGCGCTTCGGGTCGGGCAGCAACCCGACCGCCCCGACGAGCCGCCCCGTCCCGCCGTCCGTCACGGCCCACGTCGTCGGCCGGCGGAGGAAGACCTCCTCCAGCACCCGGCGCGACTCCCCGGGGGAAGAGTGCGGCTTCCAGCCCGCATTGTCCCCCAGAAGCGGATTCCGGCAGCAGGCGTACAGCGCCCCGGCGTCGCTCTCGGCGAAGGCGCGCAACAGCAACCTCCGCGTGCACAGGGCGGGAGCCTCCCGCCGCACTTCATCCTGACCCGTCTCCATCATGACACAAATTATAAAGGAAAAGACCGACTCGGAAAACAAAAAACGGCCTGCATTTCTGCAAGCCGTTGATTTTCAAGTGGTACCACCAGGAATCGAACCGGGGACACAAGGATTTTCAGTCCTTTGCTCTACCAACTGAGCTATGGCACCATCCCGATCTCACGGAGTGATCCGTATTATCGTGGTGCAAAGGTAAGCAAAAATTCCGAATCTGCAAGGCCTCCGAAAAAAATTATGCGTTTTTTTCTCCGGCGGATCCGGAAACAAAAAAGGACGGCCCCCACGGGAGCCGTCCGGAAAGCGCACCGGAGACGACGCTACTCGAGAGAAGCCGAACCGTCGTTCAGCACGAAGGTCTCGACGCAGGTTTCGCCGAACCAACGGCCGTCCTCCAGAAGGTAAACCAGCGGGAAGGTGAACGTCCTATCGCCGTCCCACGTACAGACGTCCGTTCCGACGCCGGTAGAAGGAAGATCCGAAACGAGCACCTTGGTTCCGTCGGAATAGTCCTCTCCGACATACTGCGACGTGAGCGAAATCGTCTTGTCGGCGTTGATCGTAAAGAGGATGTTCACGCCGCCGCCCCAATTCGTGAGGCGGAACACGTTGGTTCCCTCGGCCCGTTCGAGCATGACGGTATCGTCCTCGCCTTCCCACCAGAACGTGTAGGTATATACGCCGCCCTGGAGCATCGGCTTGCCGTCGGGGCCCACCACATAGTCCGCATCGGTCAGATCGGTCGAGAGCAGTTTCGAGAAATCCTTCAGCACGTAGCACGGAACCCAGTTGAGCGTCAGGGAGGCGGAGAGCGTGACCGAAGCGTACTTGGAGCCGATCGACGCCGAACTCTCATTTTCCGTCCCGGCGTTATTCACGGAAATCGAGACGGCGTAGGTCACGCCCTTGTCAAACTTCTCCACGTCGAGGACCGAAACCGGAACGATCACCCGATAGTCGCCGTCGGCGAAGGTCACACTCTCGGGAATCCGGAAGAACTTCGCGGCCGCCTCGTCCATCTCGGCCGTAAGACCCACCGTCAGCTCGCCCGCGGCGTCCTGCCGGAAAAGGTCGAGATTGATGGTCTGCGTACCGGTCGCCGAGGCTTCGAAGTTCTCGGAGACGGCGTTCTTGACAAAGTAGGCGGTGCCGGCATCCTCTCCCGAGGTGTCGAACTTCGCAACGATCTGGTCCTGATCGCAGCCGACCGTGGCGAACAACATGCCCAACGCGAAAAGCGATTCGATTATCTTTTTCATATTCAATTCCAATTTTTACAAGTTAGTCCGTTTCACCCTAATCGGCCGTATCGCCGATCGGATTCTGCACGATGTTGGGGTTACCGTCCAGCTCCTTCTGCGGCAACAGCAGGATCCAGGCGAACGAGCCGGGCGATTGCGTGTCGTGATCCGCAATGAGCGAAGCGGGATCGAATTGGGGATTGTCCGCGCTCTCGACGGCCACCCGCTTGAAGCCCTGGCCCAGACGCTTGATATCGAAGATGCGGCCGTATTCACCCCAAAGTTCCAGACGACGCTGGATGAGGATCTCCTCCAGCAGCGAACCGGTCATCGAAGCGCCGTCGCTGCCCGGAGTCAGCCCGTTGATCGCATTGCCGGATTTCTCCGCGCCGGTATAGGACGCATCGCGTTTGGCCATGAGCTTCTGGAGATAGATGCGGGCCTGCGGGTCGTTGCCCTCCTGGCAATAGGCCTCGGCAGCGGTCAGCAGCATCTCCTCGGCACGCATGTAGATATAGTCGCCGAGCCACGAATCGCCCTTGAACTTGAACTTCACCTGGCAATAGCGGATCGCTTCGCCCGAGTCCGCGAAGTCGGCGTTGTCGAAGGTTCCCAGCCACCAGGCGCGGCGGGCGTCGGTCGCATTCATGCGGTTCCAAAGCCACGAAGTGCAGCAGCGGCGGGCCGTCTTGGCATAGCCGTCGTGTCCGGCGTCCATCTGGGCCTGGAACGAAAGATACATGCCGTAATTGTCCGTCGTCTTTACCTCGCCCCACATGACACTCGGCAGGGCCGTGATGTCGTTCATGCCGCCCGTGATCTGCGAAGCGTCGAGCGCCTCGCTGCCGGCATACCCCTTCAGGGCTTCTTCGGCGGCCTTGTAGGCATCCGACCACTTGTGCATCGTCAGCGCGACGCGGGCCTTGATACCGTTGGCCACGTAGTAGTCGATTTCGGTCTTCGAGCTGCGGGCGATTCCGGCTGCGGCAGCCTCTTCGAGCAGGCCGACTCCGGTCGTCAGATCGGGATAGATGACCTCCTCGTAAACCTGTTTGTTCGTCGAACGGGCCGCACCCTTCGTCTCGGAGGTCGTAGGCTCCAGATAGAGGGGTACGCAGAGGTCATCGGGATAATAGTAGTATGCGCGGGCATACACCTGGGCCAGCATGTGGTAGCAGAAGGCCCGCAGCACGTAGGCCTGTCCGAGGATGTTCTTACCCTCGGCGGAGGTCTCCAGAAGTTCGGCCGAACCGATCAGGTTGTTGCACGAATTGATGGTCGTATAGTAGCAGTTCCACGTCGTGGAGCATTGCAGACGCGGATCGTCGAACCAGCTTTTCACGTTGTAGGAGTAGGTCTGCCACATCCAGCCGCTTCCCGAGCCGGACAGCACGTAGTCCTCGGCCAGAGCGTCACCGGTCAGGTAGGTCTCCGTAAGTCCGAACCCGATACCCGAATTGTAGTTGCCCTGCCAGCCGCCCTGTCCCAGTCCGGCCAGCGCACCGGTCAGTGCGGACCGGGCGTTCTCGACGCTGCCGTAAACGACATCGGAGGGAACCTTATCGCCGGGGAAGGTTTCGAGCGCATCTTTCGAGCAGGAGAGCGCGAACGATGCGACGATGCTCAATAAAAGTATTTTTTTCATAGTCTTTGTCTCCGGTTTTAATTAGAATTTAATGTCCAGGCCCGCCACGAAGCTGCGCGAAGGCGTGTAAACGAATCCGGTCGAACCGGTCAGCGTATAGGTCGGATTCATGCCCTTCAGGTGGGTGAAGAGCGCCAGATTGTCCATCGAGCAATAGACGCGCACGCTCTTCATGCCGATATAATTGGCGGCCTTCTCAGGAATCGTGTAACCGATCGTGATGTTCTTGATCGAGAAGTACGACGCATCCACGAGGAAGCGGTCCGACGAAATGCTGCTCGTGCCGACCTCCACACGCGGAACGTCGGTGATGTCGCCCGGCTGTTTCCAGGCGCGCGTCAGGTGCTTGTGGAACGTCTGTCCGTAATAGAACGGATTCATCGTCGAGGAGTAGATCGCCTCGTTGACCTTGCCGCCGATCGAGTAGGTCGTCAGGATCGAGAAATCGAGCCCTTTCCACTGGAACGTGGAACCGATGCTGCCGAACAGGTCCGGAATACGGCTGCCGCAGGTATAACGGCTCGACGAAGCCTCGCTCGTATCGGAAGTGATGTACTCCTCGCGGCGGGTCTCGCCCGTCGTCTCGTCGGTCACGTCCTTATAGGCGTAGTAAAGCGCCGCACCGGTCGCAGGATCTACGCCCGCGAATTTGGACATATAATAGGTATAGATCGGCAGCCCCTCGCGGATAATCGTCGAGCCGTCGATGATCTCGGGCGTTTCGGGCGTCAGTTTGAGCACCTTGTTGCTCTGCGTCGAGGCCATGACGGTCACGTCCCAGCGCATGTCGGGACGCTTGATGAGCATGCCGTTCAGCGTGATCTCCCAACCCGAGTTACGCATCTCGCCGATATTGTCCAGATAGGACTCGAAACCGGACGAGAAGGCCATCGGACGCTCCAGAATCATGTCCATGGTTTTGCGGTTGTAATACTCGATGCTGGCATTGAGCCGGTTGCCGAACAGCGAAGCCTCGATGCCCACGTTCACATTGGAGTTCTTTTCCCACGTCAGGCCGGCGTTCTCGAGCTGCGCCACGGAGAAACCGTAGTCGGTCCCCGTCGAGTTGATGTCGTAGTAGCCCTGCCAGCCGTAGAAATTGTCGTAGCCCGACGAATCGAGGATGCCCTCGTTACCCTGCACGCCGTAGGAGGCCTTCAGCGTCAGGTTGTCCAGCCACGAGAGGTCCCGCATGAACTTCTCCTGCGAAATACGCCACGAAGCGCCGACCGACCAGAAATGGCCCCAGCGCGTGTCGGGGGCGAAACGCGACGAACCGTCGGTTCGCCAACTGGCGTCGATGTAGTATTTGTGGTCAAAACCGTAGTTCAGACGTGCGAAGTAGGACTCGATGCGGTGGTCCTTGGTGAGCGACGAGGCCGAGTTAATCGTGGAACCGACCACCTCGTAGATCCCTTCCACCAGTCCCGAACGGCTGGCCTCGAGATAGTTCTGCTCGTAACTGTAGAACTCGTGACCCAGCAGCGCGTTCACCTCGTGCCGGTCCGCGAAGGTCCGGTCGTAAGTTATCAACTGGTTAAACGTGTAGGTCATGTAACGGTAGTTGTACTTGTAGATCAGACCGCCGTTCGACGCCTGGTTGCCGTGTTCACGGTTGAAATACTGCATGTTGTTCGAAATACTGTAATCCACGCCGAAATTGACCGTGCCTTTCAGTCCCTGAAGAGCGCCGGCGCGTTCGTCGTCGCTGCCGAACGTGAGGTAGGTGCGGGCCGAGAGGCTCTCGGTCGTATTCGTGGTCGGGTCGTCGTAAAAACCGGCGATGGCGTTGCTGTTGTTGTCCTGCGGACGGGTTTCGCCGTAGTCGAACTGCTTTTTGCCGTTGGCGTCGAGCAGGTTGTTGCCGTTCTCGTCCTTCATGTAAACGGGATAGATCGGAGCCATGAGCTGCGCCGTATAGAAGACATTGCTGTTCGAGGAGCCCGTATAACGGTTCGTGTTGGACTTCGCGTGGGCGAAGTTGGCGTTCATACCGCCCTTGAACCAGTGCTTGGGCGTCGTATCGTAGCTCACACGCCCCGTATAACGCTGGAAATTGGTGGTTTTGAGCACACCGTCCTCATCGAGGTAGCTCAATGACATGCTGCCGCGGTGAACGTTGTTGCCGCCCGACACCGAGGCCTGGTATTCCTGCCGGAAAGCGGCGTCCTCGGTCACATTGTCGATCCAGCTCTCGTCCCAGGCCGATTTCGCATCGGCGCGGACCTTGCCCGTCGCGGGATCCACCAGATTGTCCCAACTGTAATTCTTGAAGGGGTTGTAGTTGGCGCCCAGCGTACCGCTCAGACGCGACGACGCGTAGGCGCGGGCCGCAGCGTCGGTATAGCCCGAGGTGAAATAGGCCGTATTGTAGAGCGACTGCCAGTTCAGCTCGACGAATTCGCGCTGATTGACCAGATCGTAGTCGGGAATGGCGCGCGACGAAACGCCGAGCGTGGCCTTGAAGTTCACTTCCACGTTGCCTTCACGGCCGCGCTTGGTGTTGATGACGATGACGCCGTTGGCTCCGCGTGCACCGTACAACGCACCGGCCGAAGCGTCCTTGAGCACGGTGATCGACTCGATGTCATCGGGGTTGATGGCGCTGATCGAACCCGAATAGGCGATACCGTCCACGACGTAGAGCGGCGAAGAGCTGGCGCTGATCGAACCGAAACCGCGAATGGCCACGGTAGCCTCCGATCCGGGCTGGCCGCTGCCCGACGTGGTCTGCACGCCGGCCACCTGTCCGTCGAGAGCCTTCGAGACGTTGGATACCACGCGCTTCTCGAGATTCTCCGACTTGATGACGGCGGCCGATCCGGTGAAGGACTCCTTCTTGGCCGTGCCGTAAGCGACGACGAGCACCTCGTCGATGGCCTTCGTATCTTCGGAAAGTCTGATTTCAACCGAGGTCCGGCCGTTCACGGGAACCGACTGCGTCTGATACCCGATAAACGAAACCTGCAACGTGCCGTCGGCGGGAACCGCCAGGGTGAACCTGCCGCCCGCTCCGGTCGTCGTGCCGACGGTGGAGCCTTCGACCATCACGGTCGCTCCGACGACGGGACTGCCCGCCTGGTCTACTACCGTACCGGAGAGCTGCCGACTCTGGGCCATCGCAAGGAGCATTCCCCCGCCCAGCACGGCAATTAACGATAGTACAAGTTTTCTTACCATAAGCGTTAATTTTAATAATGTTTTTAAAATAAAAAGTTCACCTGCAAAGATCGGAAAAAAGGGTGGTACATGCAAGTAAATTATTAAAGAATTTCCCGTAAATAACATTATTTATAGATATAAGCGACAGCCGATTACGATTTTCTGCGTACCCCCCCCCGAGCGATTACGAATTGTAATGGGACATTCGGGCGTTTTCCGGGTGCAGGCATGCGACGATGCGTCCGGAAAGCCTTTCCGGACGCTCTCCGACAGCCCCGGAACGTTCCGGAGACCCGGTATTCCCATATATATAGGTGGTCAGAGACGATAGCAGACGTCGAGCTGCCGGGAGAGCCGCTCCATGTCCCCTTCGAGCTTGGCGTGGGTGACGGCGGCGTAAATCTGCGTGGTGCGGATGTTCCGATGGCCCAGCAGCTTGCTGATGGTCTCGATGGCGACACCCTGCGACAGCGTGATCGTCGTGGCGAACGTGTGGCGCGCGACATGGAAGGTGACCGGGCGCACGATTCCCGCCTCGGGGAGCAGCCGGCGCAGGCAGGCGTTGCACCAGCCGTTGCTCGGCAGGGCGAAAATCGGTTCGTCGGCCGCGTCCGTCAGGTACCTGGACAGGATGGCGTTCGGAACGGCGAAAAGCCTGACATACACCTCCGAACCGGTCTTGCGGCGTGTCGTGCCGATCCAGAGCTGCCCCTGCGTATAGCGGATATTCGCGGGTTTTAATTGGCGGATGTCGATGTAGGAAAGGCCCGTGAAGCAACTGAACAGGAAGGCGTCGAGCACGAGCCGCTGCGTCCGGTCGGTCGGTGCCAGCAGCATGAGCCGGCGGATTTCCGTCTCGGTGAGGTAGTCGCGCGCCACGAATTCGCTGCGGAGCCTGTATCCGGCGAAGAGGTCCGCGGAGAGCAGGTCGCGGCTGCGGGCCAGCATCAGAATGTGTTTGAACGCGATCATATAGACCCACGCCGTGTTCTTCTTGTGCGGGGATTCCCGGGCGATGTACTGGTGGAATCCGGCGAGAAACCGTTTGTCGAGTTCGCGGAACGGAATGTCCGCGCGGCGGCAGCGCTCGCGGACGTAGGCGGCGAGCAGCCGGTAAACGCTCCGGTACTTGTAATAGGAGGATTTGCTGCGGCTGACGCCGACCATGCGGCCGAACTCCTCGTTGTGCTGCCGGAAAAATGCCAGCAGCGTCTCCTGCTGCCGGTCGTTCCCGAAATACATTTCCCGGACCAGCGCGGGAGTGACCGCGGCCTGCCGGGCCAGCAGCGTTTCATAACACCGTTCGATGCGGCGGCGGACGAGGAGCAGTTTCTCGTTGAGTTCCGAAGCGGCGGCGCTCCGTCCCGCCGCGAGCCCCGTGCGGACGTCCCACAAGGCCGGATCGACGTATGCGCGGACGGCCAGTTGCGCCCGCTCGCCGTTGATCGTGATGCGCGCCATGACCGGCACGTCGCCGTTGCGGCGCGGCGCGGTGCGCTTGATGTAGAAAAGTACCCTGAATGTGTTTCTCATGTTTTCATGACCTTAATCGGTGCGACAATCGCCCGAAGGTAACGATAAAGTAACTTCCGAATGGCGTATCATTGCGACCAATCGACTTATTTCCCGGCGATTGACCTCTTCCGTCCGGTAACTATCTGTCACCGCAACCGTCGTGCCGCAATCGCGCCGGACCGCAAATTCTCCGTTCGGGGCCAATCGGTTGCGGCCCGCAACCGGAAATTTATTCCGATATGGCGCATGTGGTTGATTATAAGATATATGACCGGAAAAGATCGGGCGGATCGCTTTTTATTTTAAAATCTTATTAAAATTAACGCTTATGGTAAGAAAACTTGTACTATCGTTAATTGCTGTACTGGGGGGGGGAATGCTCCTTGCGATGGCCCAGAAGCAGCAGGTTTCCGGTACAGTTACCAATGCTGACGGCAACCCGATCGTCGGTGCTACGGTCGTGGTGGACGGAACCACGACGGGTACGACGACCAACGCCGCAGGCCAATTCAGCCTGCAAGCCCGGAGCGACGGTTACCTGAACGTCTCGTTCATCGGCTACGAGTCGCAGAAAGTGCCCATTGCCGGTAAGACGACGGTCAATATTCAGCTCAAGGAGGATATCACGGCTATCGACGACGTGCTCGTCGTAGCGTTCGGTACGACCAAGAAAGAGGCATTCACCGGATCGGCTTCGGTCATCAAGTCCGAAGACCTCCAGAAGCGTCAGACGACCAACGTGATGAACGCGCTGGTGGGTTCCGTGGCCGGTCTGCAAATGCGCGGCGGCTCGGGCACGCCCGGCTCCGATTCGGGCTCGATCAACATCCGCGGCATCAGCTCGATGTACGCCGACACGGACCCGCTCATCATCGTGGACGGCGCGCCCTACAGCGCCAGCCTGTCGAACATTCCGCAGTCCGACATCGAATCGGTCACCGTGCTCAAGGACGCCGCTTCGGCCGCCCTGTACGGAGCCCGCGGCGCATCGGGCGTAATCATCGTGACGACGAAGCGTTCGCAGGCCCGCGACGCGGTGATCAACGTGGACATGAAGTGGGGCGTGAACTCGCGCGCCGTGCAGGATTACGACGTCATCACCGACCCGGGCGAATACTACGAGGCGGTGTACGCACAGTACTACAACCGCTACTTCTACGGGCAGGGCATGAACGCCACAACTGCCAACGCACAGGCCAATACGGACATGCTCAAGGCACTCGCCTACGACGTTTACACGCGTCCCGACGGCGAGAACCTGATCGGGCTGGACGGCAAGCTCAACCCCAACGCCACGCTGGGCCGCAAGGTGTCGTTCAACGGCACGGACTATTGGATGCAGCCCGACGACTGGACCGACGCGGCTTACAAGAACAGCCTGCGCCAGGAGTACAACGTGAGCGTGAACGGCGGTACGGACAAGGCCACCTACTATACGAGCGTGGGCTATCTGAACGAGGACGGCATCGTGGACAATTCGGGCTACGAGCGTATCTCGGCACGCATCAAGGCGGACTACCAGGCCAAGAAGTGGCTCAAACTGGGAGCCAACGTGGGTTACATCCACTCGTCGCAGGATCTGGACGTCGGTCTGGGTACGAGCACCTACACCAACAACCTTTTCTATTACACCTCGCGCATCGCCCCGATCTACCCGATCTACGTGCGCACGATCGGCGCCGACGGCAAAATCGGCATCAAGCGCGACCAGTACGGCAACAAGGCCTACGACTACGGCGTGGCCGAGACCGGCTACGGCGTGACGCGCCCCTTCTCGCCGCAGGGCAACCCGCTCGGCGAGGCGCGGTACAACAACTACACCTCCATCGGCAACCAGCTCAACGGAACCTTCACGGCCGACTTCGACATCACCGACTTCCTGAAGGTGAACGTCACGAGCACGGCTACGTGGGGCGAGACCTACATCTCCAACTTCCGGAACATGTACTACGGCACGAGCGCCGGCACGAACGGCAGCATCGAGAAAACCGTACAGTCGTCGCTGCGCACGAACAACATCCAGACGATCACCTACTACGATTCGTTCGGCCTGCACAACATCAACGTACTGGCTGGCCACGAATACTACAACGTGAAGACGCGTAACCTCGCGGCCTCGAAGAACGGCATGTTCTCGCCCGACATCCAGGAGCTTTCGGCAGCCGCCACGCTCGCCGACGCGTCGAGCTACACCACGCACTACAACGTGGAGGGCTATTTCCTCAGCGCCCAGTACGACTACAACGGCAAGTACTACGGTTCGTTCTCCTACCGCCGCGACGGCTCCTCGCGTTTCGCACCGGGCCACCAGTGGGGTAACTTCTGGTCGGTAGGCGCGGCATGGATCCTCTCGAAAGAGAACTTCCTCGCGAACGCCAAATGGATCGACATGCTGAAACTGAAGGCCTCGATCGGCCAGCAGGGCAACGACCTGATCGGCGACTACTACTACACCGACCTCTATTCGCTGAGCAAGGTGGACGAGAAGTCGATGAGCGCATCGTTCGCCATCCAGGGCAACCCGGACATCACGTGGGAAACCACGACGAACCTCAACGTCGGCGTAGAGTTCAGCTTCTGGCGCGGACGCCTGTCGGGAGGCATCGACGTTTACCGCAAGAAGACGACCGACCTGCTCTTCTGGCTGTCGCTGCCCGAATCGGTCGGCACGCGCGGCATGTACGGCAACCTGGGCGACATCCGCAACTCGGGTATCGAAATCAACCTGACCGGTACGCTCATCCAGACCAAGACGGTGGACTGGAGCATTTCGGCCAACCTGGCGCACAACTCGACCAAGATCCTGAGCCTGCCCGCCAGCAAACTCACCAAGACCGCTTCGGGCAAGATCGGATTCCAGGAGGCTCCCACGCAGTTCGTGCCCTACTGGTACGAGGTGGGCGGTCCGCTCTACAACGCATACCTGCCCGTCTATGCGGGAACCGACGAGTACGGCCAGGCCATGTTCTACAAGGACGTCATCGAGGACGGCAAGGTGGTGGGCCGCACGACGACCTACGACTTCAACGACGCCACCGAATACGAACACGGCAGCGTGCTTCCCAAGGTCTTCGGCGGTTTCGGCACGAACCTGCGCGTCGGCGACTTCGACCTGTCGCTCACGTTCGACTACCAGATCGGCGGCAAGGTCTTCGACGCAGGCTATGCAGGGCTGATCACCCCCGAAACGGGCGCGGCAGGCGGTACGGCCATCCACAAGGACTGGAAAAAGTCGTGGAGTCCGAACAACACCGACAGCGACATGCCCCGCTGGCAGCAGGGCGACCAGTACGGCGGCGCCAAATCGGACCGCTTCCTGACCGATGCCAGCTACCTCAACTTCCAGTCGTTCTCGCTGGGTTACACGATTCCCGAGCGGGTATTCCGCGACAAGGTGAAGGTGCGCATCTACGCCGCAGGCGAGAACCTCTGGTTCTGGTCGGCACGCAAGGGCCTCGACCCGCGTTACAGCTTCGAGGGAACCGCCTCCACGGGCGTATCTCCCTACTCCCCGATCCGGACCATTTCGGGCGGCGTTCAACTCACGTTCTAATTCAATAAGGAGAGATTATCTATGAAAAAGACCATAAAATTTGCAGCAGCGTTGCTTATCGGCACATCCCTCCTGTCCACCGGCTGCCTGGAGGAGACCTTCCCGCAGCAGGGGACCGTCACCGTGGATCAGGCGGGCGATGCGCCGAACGCCTTCAACAACTTCGTCACGGCCTGCACCTCGACCCTCGCGGGCGAGTTCCTCTACGCCGGAAACGCCAATATGAATGCATACGATTTCGGCTATCCGTCGTTCCTGCTCCAGCGCGACGTCATGGGACAGGACATCGCGCTCGAAGACACGGGATACGAACAGTTCACGACGTGGTACACCTGCGGTGTGGGCCTGGGTCCCGACTACGCCATCTGCCAGGTTCCCTGGACGATCTACTACGGATGGATCAAGAACTGCAACGTGGTGATTTCGCTCGCCGGCGAAAAGCCCGACGAGGAGCATATCGTGGGAGCGGGCATCGCCCATGCCATGCGCGCCTTCTACTACATGGACCTGGCCCGCATGTACGCACCCCAGACCTACAAGGGTCATGAAGACGCCCCGACCGTGCCCATCGTCACGGAAAAAACGACCAACGCGGAAGCCACGAACAACCCGCGCGCTACGAACAAGGAGATATGGGAGGAGCTTATTCTCAAGGACCTCGACAAGGCCGAGAGCTATCTGGCCGACTACAAGCGCACGGACCAGACGACGCCCGACCTGAGCGTGGTTTACGGCCTGAAGGCCCGCGCCTACCTGACGATGGAGAAGTGGCCCGAAGCCGAGGAGTATGCGAAAAAGGCCCAGGAAGGCTATACGATGATGACCGAAGCGGAATACCTCGACCACGACAAGGGCTTCAACACGCCCAACAATTCGTGGATGTTCATGACGAAGTACGACGCCGAGGATCCCAACATCACGCTGAACGACGGCGACTCGAGCTGGGGTTCGCAGATGATGATCGAAATCACCACCTCCAACGGCTATGCGCACGGAGCCGGCACGGTGAAGCGTATCGACGCGCACCTGCTGGAGACCATTCCGCAGACCGACTGGCGCCGCAAGTGCTTCATCGACCCCGAGCTGGACGAGCTCGTAGCCGAAGCGCAAACGGTCGAGGAGCTGAACAAGATCGTCGCCGACTACCTTTCCGACGTCTCGTCCTACCCGGAGACGATCACCTCCACCGCACAGGCTTCGGCCTCGGGCGCCTTCGGCGGCCTGTCGCTCAAGTTCCGCCTGGGCGGAGGCGACGCGGGCCACAGCAACGCGCAGTTCGTCGGATTCGTCGTAGCGGTTCCCCTGATGCGCGTCGAGGAGATGAAGCTCATCGAGGCCGAAGCGGCCGGCATGCAGGACGAGGGACGCGGCAAGACGCTGCTCGAGGCCTTCGCCAAGACGCGCGACCCGCAGTACACGTACAACGACCTGCAATCGTTCCGCGACAACGTCTGGTGGCAGCGCCGCGTCGAGCTCTGGGGCGAAGGCTTTGCGACGTTCGACATCAAGCGCTTCGAAAAGGGCATCACGCGCAGCTACGCCGGCACGAACCACCCGAAAGGCTATCGCTGGAACACGGACGGCGTGCCCGACTGGATGAACCTCTGCATCGTGGGAACCGAGGTGAACTTCAACCAGGCCTGCACGAACAACCCGACTCCGATCCAGCCCACCGAGGACTCTCCGGAGAAAGTATGGTAATTTGTGGAACCGATTAAAGATTCGAATTTTATGATACTGAAAAAATATCTCTATGCGGCGCTGGCAGTCGTGAGCGCGATCGCCCTGGCCGCCTGTTCGGACGACGAGGGAACCGACCCCGGGCACGACAGCGCGCCGGCAGTCACGATCTATTCGTACACTCCCGGGAGCGGATACAATGCCGACGAAGACGTGAAAATACGCATCGCCCCGAACAGCAAGGTCAAGGATATTTACTATCTGAGCGAACTCACAACGGCCAAGCAGGAGTATGTCGCCGAAAACGGGGAAAACGCGTATGCCGACTATGTCGTGGAGAACGGCACGAAGATCGAAAGCGAAGACGATGCCGATCCGGAAGTCACGCTGACCGGATTGCTCGGCAATTACACGATTACGGTGGTCGGCCTCGCAGGAAACGGCAAGAAAGCCGTCGGTTCGACCACTTTCCAGGGGCTGACCTGGACTACAATCACCGGAGGTACGATGACCTACGGAACGCTGGGTCAGATGGGCCTGGGCCCCAACCACGTCGAACTGCAATCCTGCGACTCCGACGACACGCTTTTCCGTTTCAAGGACATGTACGGAAGCGGCCTGCACCTCAAGTTCTCCTTTTACGGTACGAACCAGACCGAGGACGAATCCGGCAACATATACCACTATTGCCGTGTCGCCCAGCAAGATACAGGTCTTTCAGTCAATCCGTACGGAGCCATATCCGTCATAGATGCAGGCTATTACCAGAAAGATGACAGCTACGTCATGGGACAGGGCTTCGACAACCTCTTCTGCACGGAAGGTCAGAACAAGAATCGCGTCTCTCTCTCGAACTTCTATGTGGTCAGTGCGGGACTTCTCGGATACGATCCGGACGTCTTCGTTCCCGACGCGAACTGACAACGGATATTCGCACTCTTACGGAGCCGGCCCTTTGCGGGTCGGCTCCTCGTGTTTTCGGGACGGAAGCCGCCCCGGTTGCACGCTGGCGTTTTTTTTCGTAAATTCGCCGCAGAAACCAAAAAAGACAACGAGATATGGCTATCACGGAAATTCTGCCCGGCATCCATTACGTCGGCGTAAACGACCGCACCACCACCCGCTTCGAAGGGCTCTGGTCGCTTCCTTCGGGGGTTTCGTACAACTCCTATCTGGTCATCGGCGAGAAGATCGCCCTCATCGACACCGTGGAGGAGGCTTTCGGCAGCCGCCTGTTCGAGAACATCCGCGAAGTGATCGGCGAGCGGAAGATCGACTACCTCGTGGTGAACCACATGGAACCCGACCACTCCTCGTCGATCGCGGCCCTGCGGCTGCGCTACCCCGACCTGCGGATCGTCGGCAACGCCAAGACGCTCCAGATGATCGGCGGCTACTACGGCATCGGCACGGGGACGGTCGAGGTCGGGGAGGGTTCGACGCTCGATCTGGGCGGCAAGGTGCTCTCGTTCCACCTGATCCCGATGGTCCACTGGCCGGAGACGATGGTGACGTGGTATGCCGACGAGGGGGTCGTCTTCTCGGGCGACGCGTTCGGCACGTTCGGCGCCCTCGACGGCGGCATCACCGATTCGCAGGTCGAACCGGAACGCTACTGGGACGAGATGCGCCGCTACTACGCCTGCATAGTGGGCAAATACGGCGTCCCCGTGCAGAAGGCGCTGCAAAAGGTCGGCGGGCTTCCGATCCGGACCATCTGCCCGACGCACGGCCCCGTCTGGCAGCGCGAGATTCCCCGCGTGGTAGATCTGTACGACCGTCTGAGCCGCTACGAAGGCGAACCGGGCGCGGTCGTGGCCTACGGTTCGATGTACGGCAACACGGAGCAGATGGCCGAACGCATCGCCCGGGAGCTGGCCGAGGCGGGCGTGCGGCGAATCCGGGTCCACAACCTCTCCTACGCCGATCCGTCGGTCGTGCTGCGCGACGTCTTCCGCTACGACACGCTCGTCGTCGGCAGCCCGACCTACAACGCCGAGCTTTTCCCGCCCGTCGAGCAACTGCTGCGCCGCCTCGAGGCGCGCTGCATCCCGCAGCGCAACTTCGCCTTCTTCGGCTCCTTCACGTGGGCCGCGGCCGCCGTGCGCCGGATGAAGGAGTTCTCCGAGCGCATGAAGTGGGAGCCGGTGTGCGGTCCCGTGGAGATGAAGCAGGGCTACTCGCCCGCGATGATCGACCCGTGCCGCTCGCTCGCCGCCGCCGTCGCCGAACGGGTGCTGCGCAAATAACGGACGCGCCATGATGAGGATCGCCATTGTCGGAACGGGCTACGTCGGGCTCGTGTCGGGGGCCTGCTTCGCGGAGATGGGCCTCGACATCACGTGCGTGGATACCGACCGGAGGAAGATCGCGGCGCTGAACGAGGGCCGGATTCCGATTTACGAACCGGGGCTGGAGGAGATCGTGCGGCGCAATTTCGACGCCGGGCGGCTCCACTTCACCACCGACCTCGCGGCGTGTCTCGGCGAGGTGGAGGTGGTCTTCTCGGCCGTCGGCACGCCGCCCCGGGAGGACGGTTCGGCCGACCTCTCGCAGGTGTTCGAGGTGGCCCGCACCTTCGGCCGTCACATCGGCCGCTACACGCTGCTCGTGACCAAGAGCACGGTGCCCGTCGGCACGGCGGAACGCATCCGGCGGATCGTCGCCGAGGAGCTGGCGGCACGCGGCGCGGAGGTGCCGTTCGACGTGGCGTCGAACCCCGAATTCCTCAAGGAGGGTGCGGCCGTCAAGGATTTCATGTCGCCCGACCGCGTGGTGGTGGGCGTCGAGAGCGAACGCGCCCGGCGGCTGATGGCGCGGCTCTACCGTCCGTTCCTGATAAACAACTTCCGCGTGCTGTTCATGGACATCGCCTCGGCCGAAATGACCAAATACGCCGCCAACGCCATGCTGGCGACGCGCATCTCGTTCATGAACGACATCGCCAACCTCTGCGACCGCGTGGGGGCCGACGTCGAGATGGTCCGCAAGGGCATCGGTTCCGACGCCCGCATCGGCAACAAATTCCTCTACCCCGGCTGCGGATACGGCGGCTCGTGCTTCCCGAAGGACGTGCAGGCACTCGCCTGCACGGCCCGCGAACACGGCTACACGATGCAGGTCGTCGAGGCGGTGGAACGGGTGAACGAGGCGCAGAAAGGGGTGCTCGTCCGCAAGCTCCGCGAACTGCTGGGCGACGACCTGCGGGGACGGCGCATCGCCGTATGGGGCCTCGCGTTCAAGCCCGAGACGGACGACATGCGCAAGGCGCCGGCGCTGACGGCGATCGGACAACTGCTGGAGGCCGGGGCCGAAGTGACGGCCTACGACCCGGTGGCGACGGAGGAGTGCCGCCGCCTGCTGAAGGACCGGCCCGTGCGCTATGCCCGGAACATGTACGACGCGGCCGACGGGGCCGACGCCATCCTGCTGGTCACCGAGTGGAAGGAGTTCCGGATGCCCGACTGGCCGCGGCTCCGCGCGACGATGCGCGGCGACGGAATCGTGGACGGCCGCAACATCTTCGACAAGCAGGAGGCCCTCGCCGCAGGATTCCGCTACCGCGGGATCGGCAAATGACGGGGAGGGGAAGTCCGGAACGTTCCGGTCCGTGCAGGCGGATCCGGTAAAATCCGGTACGGCAGCCGGAAAGGCGGAAACAACCCCGCGGCACAGCGATACGGGGCGACGAAAACGGCTCAGGCTTCGGAAAAACCGAAGCCTGAGCCGTTTTCCGGTCCGGAAGGGAACCGCCTACCGGCGGACCTTGACGATGATCTTGCGGATATGCCCCTCGCCCACCATCGGCGCATGGCCGTCCTCGGGCAGCAGCATCGTGAACTGGCCGGGACGCAGCGTATAGTAGGTCTGCGGCTCGTCGTCGAAGAACTGGATGTCCTTCTGCGTATCGAACGTCCCCAGCGGCTGCCGGAGGTCCTTGCGCTCGCTCCAGCCGAACGACTCCTCCGTACCTGCGACGAGGACCTGAATGTCGATATAGGCGTCGTGCACCTCCAGTTTGGCATCGGGCCTGCGCTTGAGGTCCACGTCCATCACATTGACGAAAATATCCCGTCCGTCGAGTTCGTGGACGCCCGGCTCCATGCCGGTCCAGTCGGTCGAGGCGATGAGCGAGAAGGCCCGTTCGAGCCGCGGGTTGAGCGAATGATACAGCGCGCTGTTTTTCAGAGAATCGAGAATCATGGTATTACAAGTGTTTGCAAACGCCGCCGGAGACCTTTTCCGGACGGCGGAATACAAAGGTAGCAAGATTTTTCGACAACCTGCCGTAAAAATGCTATATTTGTAATACGAACAAAAAATACACACTATGGATTTTACGGACATCGAACTTTCGGGCAAAACCCGCCGCGAGCACGACCTGCTCGGCGAGATGGACATTCCCGTGGAGTACTATTTCGGCGTGCAGACCATGCGGGCCGTGGAGAATTTCCACATCAGCCGCGTGCGGCTCAACTTCTTCCCGCAACTGATCCGCGCCCTGGCCGACGTGAAGCAGGGGGCGGCGGCCGCGAACCGCGATCTGGGGCTGCTGGATCCCGCCATCGCCGACGCCATCACCCGCGCCTGCGAAGAGTTGCGCGAAGGGCGCCTCAACGAACAGTTCGTCGTGGACATGGTGCAGGGAGGCGCCGGCACCTCGACCAACATGAACGCCAACGAGGTGATCGCCAACCGGGCGCTCGAGCTGCTCGGCCACGAAAAGGGCGAATACGCCTACTGCCATCCGAACAACCACGTGAACCTCTCGCAATCGACCAACGACGCCTACCCGACGGCCGTGCGGATCGCGCTGGCGCGCAGCATCGACGGGGCGGTGGCCTCGCTGCGCGAACTGATCGCGGCGTTCCACGCCAAGGGCGAGGAGTTCGCCCACATCATCAAGATGGGCCGCACGCAACTGCAGGACGCCGTGCCGATGACCCTCGGCCAGGAGTTCGAAGCCTACGCCGCGACGCTCACCGAGGAGATCGACCGCCTGCAAACCAACCTGCGGCTCTTCTACGAGATCAACATGGGCGCTACGGCCATCGGCACGGGCATCAATGCCGATCCCGACTATGCGGAGCTCTGCACGAAGCACCTGCGCGAAATCACGGGACTGCCGCTGAGCAAGGCGACGAACATGATCGAGGCCACGAGCGACACGGGCGCCTTCATCATGAACTCCTCGGCGCTCAAGCGGCTGGCCGTGAAGCTCTCGAAGATATGCAACGACCTGCGTCTGCTCTCGTCGGGTCCGCGCTGCGGCCTGAACGAGATCAACCTCCCGCCGCGCCAGCCCGGCTCGTCGATCATGCCCGGAAAGGTCAATCCCGTGATTCCCGAGGTGGTCAATCAGGTCGCCTTCCGCGTCATCGGCAACGACCTGACGATCACGCTCGCCTCCGAGGCCGGACAGCTCGAGCTCAACGTCATGGAGCCGATCATCGTCCACTCGCTCTTCGAGAACATCGAGATGCTGGTCAATGCCATGAACACGCTGCGCGAGAAGTGCGTCGTCGGCATCACGGCCAACCCCGAAGTCTGCCGCCGGATGGTCTACAACAGCATCGGACTCGTCACGGCGCTCAATCCCTACCTGGGCTACGAGACCTCGACGATGCTGGCCAAGGAGGCCCTGCAAACCGGCAAGGGCATCTACGACCTGGTACTCGAACACCGCCTCATGAGCGAGGAGGAGCTGCACAAGGTCCTGCTCCCCGAGAACATGGTGCATCCCCGCAAGAAGATCACCGAGTGATCCGCCTGCGGACGGAAAAACGACTACGGCGGCCTCCGAAAAGGGCCGCCGTAGTCGTTCTTACCGTCGCACCGGGGGCGTTCACGAACTCTTTTTCAGCCGCTTCAGCCGCACGACGACGGGATGATGGTCCGAATACTCGACCGGCAGCACGCCGTAGGCGACGGCCCGGAATTCGTCGGAATAGAGCACGTAGTCGATACGCAGCGTATTGAAAAAACCGCGGTAGGTGTGCGAATAGCCCGACCCGCACCGGCTGAAGGCGTCTTCGAGGCCGGCGGCCATCCGCCGATAGACATACGACACGGGGGTATCGTTGAAGTCTCCGCAGACGATGCGCCCCGTGCGCGTGGCCCCGATCTGTGCGGCGATGCTGTCCACCTGCGCCGCCCGCAGCTCGCTGTTCTCGCGCAGGCGGGTGACGATGCTGCGCAGCTTCACCTCGCGGGCCGTATCCGAAAGGAAACGGCGGGTGGTGATATACTCGTTGTCGTCGGCGTTGATCGCCGTCGAGTGAAGATGGTCGTTGAAGATCCGAACCGTATCGTCGCCGATCAGCACGTCGGCCCACACCGACGAATGGGGCGTCAGCACCGTCTCCGAGCGCAGAATCCGGTACTTGCTCAGGATCGCCAGCCCCGCGTCGTCCGAAGGATCGGGATCCTTCTCGGCTCCGAAACGGGCGCTCTCGTACTCCTCGCCGAGCAGCCGGAACGCCTCGGAGGCCCCGGCCAGCCGCCCGTTGAACTCCTGCAGACAAACGATGTCGGGATTCTGCTCGCGGATCAGCCGCACCACCTCGTCCACGCTGCTCCGCCCCTCCTCGCCGTAGAAACCGCGGACGTTGTAGGTCATCACGCCGAAAGTGCCGCGCTCGGAGATTTTCTCCTCGTAGCTGCGCCGGATTTCGGGCCGCCAGAAGAGCGACACCTTGCCCAGACCCGCCGCCACGAGCAGCAGCATCGCCCCGGCCTGCACCCACCGCCAGCGGATGATCCAGTAGAGCAGCAGTACGACCGAAGCGACGTAAACGCCCGGAGCCGCCAGCCCCAGCACGGGCAGAAACCAAACGCGCCCGGGATTGACATACGGCACGAAATACGTCAGGAGCATGGCCGCCCCCACGGCGACGGTCACCGGCGTCAGCACCCAGTCGAGCACCCGCAGGACGACACTCCGCCGCCCGGCCGCCGGCCGCTCGCCGTAGTCGCTGTAATAGTCGCCGCGCATCTTCTAAAACCGGATCGTTCCGTTACGCTTCCACCACTGCAACAGCAACAGCCCCCACAGCATGCCGCCGACATGGGCGAAATGGGCCACGTTGCCGCCGAATCCCGTCCAGCCCAGGAACAGCTCGATCACGCCGTAAATCACCACGAACCATTTGGCTTTCATCGGAATGGGCGGAATGAGCAGCATGATGACCGCATTGGGATGCATCACGCCGAAAGCCAGCAGAAGCCCCATCACCGCTCCCGACGCGCCGACGAGCTGGATGGGCATTTCGCCCGTCAGGTAGGCCGTCGCCAACTGGATCAGCGCCGCACCAACGCCGCAGACCATGTAGTAGATCAGAAAACGCTTCGACCCCAGCTCGTACTCCAGCGTCCGGCCGAACATCCACAGTGCGAACATGTTGAAGAAGATATGCTCGACGCTGGCATGCAGGAACATGTAGGTGACGAACTGGTAGGAGTGGAACTCGCCGAAGGGCGACGCCCCGAACCAGAGCGCGCAGAAGCGGATGATCTCGTTGCCCACGGGCAGCAGCGCCGTGGCCATATAGACCAGGACATTGATGATTATCAGGTTTTTGACCACCGGAGGGGTCTGAAAATAGCGGTTCATGGAATTTTCTGTCGTCTATCCGTTTTTCAATTTCGTCTTCTGCGGGCGGCCGGGCCCGCACCGATACGGGTGCAAATATAACGATCTTTCGCCATTATCCCAGCTTCGCGCGCAACTCTTCGGGCGTGATCTCCGCCAGAATCGCCTTGCCCGAGGGCGAGAAGCTGACGTTTCCCGTCTCGGCAAGCTGCGCGAGCAGCGCCGCGGCCTCTTCGCGCGACAACACGCGCGGCGTGTTGCGCGCCGCGCCGCGGGCCATGACCGCGGCGACCTTCTCGCGCCGCACGTCGGCCACCGACAAAGGCGTGCGAAAAGCCTGCAACAGCTCGAAAAGCAGCTTGTCCACCGCATCGGGCGGCAGTTCGGCGGGCGTGCCCTTCACCTCGACCGCCCCGTCGCCGCAGAAGCCGATGTCGAATCCCAGCGCGGCGAACTCCACGGCGTTCTCCTCGAGCAGGGCGTATTCGTCGCCCGACAGCTCGAGCCGCTCGGGAAACAGCAACTGCTGGCTCACGGACGAGCCGTTGCCCAGCATCCGGAGGTAATCCTCGTAAAGGATCCGTTCGCGGGCGCGCCGCAGGTCCACGACGACGAAGCGCCCGTTCAGCAACGCGGCGAGGTAGCCGGCCCCCAGCGGCAGCGGGTCCGAGAACTCGGGACGCTCCGGCCCCAGATCGAAACGCTGCTGCTCCGCCCCGGCGGACGACGGAATGAAATCGAGCGCGCTCTCCCCGTCCGTCCCGCCGGATGCGATTTCGAAGCCGCCGTCCTCTCCGGCGATCCCGCCGGAGGGGCTCCCCCCGCCGTATCCGAACCGGTCCGAACCGAAGTCCGCCCCCGACTCGAACTCCTCGAACTCCCCGTCCTGCGGGAGGCGGAACCCGCCCCCTGCGGAGGGCCCCGGCGCGGCAGTACGCACGCCTCCGGCCCGGAATCCCGCTCCGGAGGTGTCCGACACCATGCCGCCGTCGGCATAGGGCACGTCGAAGCCCGTGAAATCGACATTCGGATCGGGAGCCGAAGGGTCGATGTAGGTCTCGCGGAACGGGTTGTAATCCTCGTTGGACATCGCCCGGGGCTCGCTGTATATGGCTCCCCGCTGCAACACGGGAATCTCCACCTGCCCCTCGCGGTCGAAATCCATCATCGGCACGGCGCCCGTCCTGGCCAGCGTCTCGCGCACGGCGGCGTGAACGATCTGCCACACGGCCTCCTCGTCGGCGAACTTCACTTCGGTCTTCTGCGGATGCACATTGACGTCGATGCGGCCGGGGTCGATCGTAAGGTAGAGGAAATAGGAGGGCTGCGAACTTTCGGGTATCAGTTTCTCGTAAGCCTTGAGAATCGCGCTCGTGAGGTACGAACTCTTGAAGTAGCGGCCATTCACGAACAGATACTGCTCCGTGTTGCGCTTCTTGGCCGCCGCCGGGCGGCCGATATACCCTTCGATGCGGGCGATCGAAGTGTCGGCCTCGACGTCCAGCAGGTTCTGCTTGATATGCCGTCCCACGACATCCACGATACGGCCCGCGAGCGATGCGGCCGCAAGCGACAGGATCGGGGCGTCGTTGGCGTACAGTTCGAACGCCACGGAGGGGTTGCACAACGCGACACGCTGGAATTCGGCCTTGATCTGCGACGCCGACGTCGTACCCTTCTCCAGGAAACGGCGGCGCGCCGGAACGTTGTAGAAGAGGTTGCGCACGAAGAACTGCGACCCCACGGGACACATCGCCGGGGTCTGCGCCACGAACTGCCCGCCGTTGATCTCGGTCACGGTCCCCACCTCGTCGCCCTCCTGCCGCGTGCGCAGCTCGACCTGCGCCACCGCGGCGATCGAGGCCAGCGCCTCGCCCCGGAAACCGAACGTGCGGAGCGCATAGATGTCGTCCACCGAACGGATCTTGCTCGTGGCATGGCGGTCGAAGGCCATCCGCGCGTCGATGGGCGACATGCCGCAGCCGTCGTCCACGATCTGAATCA
Source organism: Alistipes dispar (assembly GCF_006542685.1). NCBI lineage: Bacteria > Pseudomonadati > Bacteroidota > Bacteroidia > Bacteroidales > Rikenellaceae > Alistipes > Alistipes dispar. The sequence continues at coordinate 699,439 of NZ_AP019736.1, forward strand.
ACTCCTTGCCTCCGTCGCGGTAATTGACCTTCACGGAGCGGGCCCCGGCGTCGATGGCGTTCTCCATCATCTCCTTGACCACCGACGAGGGCCGGTTCACGACCTCTCCGGCAGCGATCTGATTGGCGACGACCTCGGGTAAAAGTCTGATCTTGTCGGCCATCTCGCTCACTCCTCGTAATCGTTCGGAACGACCCGTATCGGGGCGTAGGGATCGAACCCGTCCTCCGCCGCCTCGGTATTCGCCGCAGGAGCGGGCTGCGTGGCGGCAGCTTGCAGGAAGACCTCCGCCAGCTTCGGATAGAGCAGGTAGATGAACAGCAGGACCAGCACCGCGGCGGCGGCCATCTTCAGGATGCGGATGCGGCCCCGCTCCTCCTCGCCGGCCCGGTGCGCCGCACGGGCTTCGCGCTGCGTGCGGATGAACTGGCCGGGAACGTATTCGTGCGCCTCATCCCCGGCACGCTCGCCGCGCAGCTCGGCACGACGCTGCTCGCGCGCCTCCTTCTCCGGGTCGTAATACCGCGGAATGTAGTTGAACTTGTTGGCGTGTTTCTTAAAAGGGGTAAAACCTAACATGGTCGATTTTTTTTCAAAGATACGAATATATCCGCGATTTTATTGCCGTCGTGCGGCTCTCTTTTTCCGCAACGCCTCCCCTTTCCCACGACAAGCCCCCGCCGAAGCGGGGGTCTGACGCGCTCCGCCCGCGGACGGAACGGCGGCATGCGGGAAAACGCCCGCAAAGGGAGTCGCGGCGCACGGCATCGCCGCACCCGCCGGAAACGCACTCCGTCATCTACCGGAAGAAATTCTTCATCCGCTCGAAGATGTTCTGGTTCCTGACCGACTCGGCGCGCTGGAACGAGGGCTGCCCGGCGAGCTGCTCCACGATGCGCTTCTCCTCGGCGGTGAGTTTCGCGGGAACGGTGATGTCCACCACGATCAACTCGTCGCCGCGGCCGTAACCGTTCACCTCCGGAAGGCCCTTGCCCGCCAGCCGCAGCACCTTGCCCGCGTGCGTGCCCGGAGCGATCTTGATCTTGGCCCGGCCGTCCACCGTCGGAACCTCGACCGTACCGCCCAAGAGGGCCGTCACGACCGTAATGTTCAGATTGTGGATCAGGTCGTTGCCGTCGCGCACCAGTTCGGCGTCCGGCTCCTCCTCGATGAGCACCTGCAAGTCGCCGTTCACTCCGCCGTGACGCGCCGCATTGCCCTTGCCCGACACCGTGAGCACCATGCCTTCGCCCACGCCGGCGGGAATCTGTATCTCCACCACCTCGTCGCCGCGCACGGCGCCTTCGCCCTTGCACTTGTCGCAGGGGGCCGTAATCACCTTGCCCGTGCCGCCGCACGTCGGGCAGACGCCCTGCGTCTGCATCCGGCCGAAAAAGGTGTTCTCCACGCGCGTCACGTACCCCGCGCCGTTGCAGGTCGCGCACGTCCCGTAGGAGGAGGCGTCCCGGGCCCCCGTGCCGCCGCATTTGTCGCAGGCCACGGTCTTGGTGATCTTGAGCTTCTTCGTCACGCCCGAGGCGATCTCCTGCAACGTCAGCTTCACCTTGATCCGGATATCCGACCCGCGGTTCACGCGACGGCCGCCCCCTGCGGACGAGGAGCGGAACCCGCCCCCGAAGTGTCCGCCGAAGATGTCGCCGAACTGCGAGAAGATGTCCTCCATCGAGAAGCCGCCTCCGAACCCTCCGAAGCCTCCGGCTCCGCCGCCCGCAGCGCCGTTCATGCCGGCGTGGCCGAACTGGTCGTAACGGGCGCGCTTGTCGGGATTCGACAACACGTCGTAGGCCTCCGCGGCCTCCTTGAATTTCTCCTCGGCCTCCTTGTCCCCGGGGTTCTTGTCGGGGTGGTACTTGATGGCCGCCTTGCGGTATGCCTTCTTTATTTCGTCAGCGTTAGCGTTTTTCTGGACGCCCAGCACTTCGTAGTAATCCCTCTTCTCTGCCATGATTCTACTCTCCTACAACGACTTTGGCGAAGCGAAGCACCCGCTCGCCCAGCATGTAGCCCGTCTGAACGACGTCGATGACCTTGCCCTTCTTCTCCTCTCCGGCCGCGAAGCGGGCCACGGCCTCGCAATACTCCGCGTCGAAATCCTTGTCCTTGACCTCGATCTCCGTGACGCCCTTCTGGCGCAGCGCCTCGGTGAACTTCTGCGAAATGAGCAGCACGCCCGAACGCAGCGCCTCCACGTCGTCGCTCTTCTCCATCGCCGCCAGCGCCCGCTGCACGTCGTCGCGCACGGGGAGCATGGCCAGCAGCACGTCGCGGCCCCCGGTCTGCACCAGGTCCATCTTCTCCCGGAGCGTCCGTTTGCGGTAGTTGTCGAACTCGGCCTGCAACCGCAGATACTTGTCCTGCCATTCGGCCACTACCGCCTCCAGCTCCACGGCCGCCTCGGGTTCGGACGTCTCGCCTCCGACTGCCATTGTGGCAGTCGCATCCTCCGCATCGTCTGCCACATTGGCACACGGCTCGCCGTCGCACGACGGATAACCGTCGCCGGCCGAGAATCCTTCGTCACCGCTAACGGCCTCATTATAAACTTCTTTCTTTTTCATATTTTCGTATTTTTCCGGTTTTTCCGCCCTATACGGCGCAAATTGCATACCAACCGCCCGCCGGAAGCTATCCGATCGCAAAAATCGCCGGACGCCTGTTCAGTTCGGGCAGCGGCCGGCTGCGCCACTCCCCCGCCGTATGCGTCTCGACCCAGCCGCCGGGCGCCGTCAGATCGACGGCCACCGTAAGACGCGTCTCCGCCCCGAGTGTCCGGAGCAGTTGCCCGAAGAGCTTCTCGTTGCGGTAGGGAGCCTCAATGAAGAGCTGCGACTGCCCTTCGCTCAGGGCGCGGCGCTCGAAAAAGCGGATCGCTTTCGCCCGCTCGGGCGGCTTCACGGGCAGGTAGCCGTTGAAGGCGAACGACTGCCCGTTCAGTCCCGAAGCCATCACGGCCAGGATGATCGACGAAGGCCCCACGAGCGGCACGACGCGGATGCCCCGCCTATGGCAGGCCTCGGCGACGAGCGCCCCGGGATCGGCCACGCCCGGCACGCCGGCCTCGGAGATCACCCCCGCCGAACGCCCTTCGGCGATCGGGCGCACCAGTTCCTCCACCTCGCGGCCCGCCACGGTGTGTTCGTTCAGCTCACGGAACTCCAGCCCGTCGATCGGCCGCGCGATGCCGGCCTTCGCCAGGAACCGCCGCGCCGAACGCGTGTTCTCGACGATGAAGTAGTCGAGCGAATCCATCACCGCCCGGTTGGCCGCGGGAAGCACCTCCCACGGCGCCGTTTCGTCCGAAATCGGACAGGGAATCAGATAAAGCGTTCCTTTCGTCGTCATGCGCCGTCACTCCTTGAGATAAATCCGTTTCACCCGGCCCGATACGGAGGTCATCACCTCGTAGGGAATCGTACCGAGCACGCGGGCCATCGCCTCGGGGTCGTTGCCCGCCGCGGGCGAGAAGATCAGCACCTCGTCGCCCTCCGCGACGCCGTGCACATCGGTTATGTCGATCATGCAACTGTCCATGCAGATACGTCCCACGACGGGAGCCGCCTCCCCGCCCACGCGCACCGACCAGCGGCCGCACCCCAGGCGGCGGTCCAGCCCGTCGGCATAGCCCACGGGGATCGTGGCCACGACGCTCGGCCGCGTCAGGCGTCCGGCCCGGCCGTAGCCCACCGTCTCGCCCGCAGCCAGACGCCGGATCTGCACGATCCGCGTTCGGAGCGTCGAGACGGGCCGCAGGGCGTCGTTGTGCCGCCAGCCGAAGCCGTAAAGCCCCAGTCCGAGGCGGCACATGTCATACTGCGCCTCGGGGAAGCGCTCGATGGCCGCCGAATTGGCCGTATGGCGGAGCACCGGGTAAGGCAGCGACGCCGCGACGGCGCCGCTCATGCGGTCGAAACGGGCGATCTGCGCCCGCGTATAGGCATCCTCCTCGGGCATGTCGGCGCAGTTGAGGTGCGAGAACACCGAGGCCACCTTCACCTCCGGCCGGGTCGGCAGCACCTCGCAGAGACGGCCGATCTCCTCCTCCATGAATCCCAGCCGGTGCATGCCCGTATCGAGTTTGAGATGGATCGGATAGCGCGCCTCGCCCGCATGCGACACGGCCGCCGCGAAGTCGTCGAGCGAGCGGAAGCCGTAGATTTCGGGTTCGAGCCGGTTGGCGATCATCAGATCGAAGCTGTCGGCGTCGGCGTTGAGCACGACGATCGGCATGGCGATCCCCCGCTCGCGCAGCAGCACCCCCTCGTCGGCGAAGGCCACGGCCAGGTAGTCCACGCCCTCGTGCTGGAGCATCTGAGCCACCTCGAAATCGCCCGCGCCGTACGACCCCGCCTTGACCATCGCCACCAGCTTCGTCCGCGGCGACAACTGCGCACGGAAATAGTTCAGGTTGTGTATCATAGCATCCAGATCGACCTCCAGCACCGTCGTATGGCTCTTGCGCGCGAGGGCGTGGGCAAGCCGTTCGAAACGGAACTCCCGCGCCCCCTTGAGCAGCACGGCGCGGCCCGCCACGGCGTCGCGTCCGATGCGGGCGATGCACTCGCCCGTCGAGGCGAAGAACTCCCGCTCGCAGGCGAAGAGCGAAGCGTAGCGTTTCAGCTTCGGCCCGATGCCGATGAACGTGTCGATGCCCGCCCGGGCGACCATTCCGGCCACGCGGCCGTACAGTTCGTCGTCCGAAAGCCCGCTTTGGGCGATGTCCGACAGGACGAGCGTCCGGCGGCGCGACAGCGCCACGTTGTGCAGGTAGTCCAGCGCCAGCGCCAGCGAATTGAGGTCGAGGTTGTAGGCGTCGTTGATGAGCACCGAATCGTTGATGCCCTCCTTCACCTCGAGGCGCATCGCCACCTCGGGAGCCGACGAGAAGGCCGGTTCGGGAAAATCCATCGCGGCGCAGAACGCCTCGACGATCTGCGCGTTGCGGCGCGAAGCCTCGTTGCCGACGACCGCCTCCGGCACGCGGGGGAACGCCGCCGCGTCGTAGAGCTTCCGCCCGGCGAAATGCGCGGCGATCATACGCCCCAGCGGCTCGTAATGGCTATGATAGACGATCCGCGAGGCGCCGCGCGCCAGAATCATCTTTTCCAGGCACTTCTGGTCCAGATTGAGGAAATTCTCCTGGTGGGCGTCCCCGATCGAGGTGAAGACGACCACGTCAGGACGGATGATGCGCTCCAGCCGCTCCATCTCCCCCGGCTTCGAAATGCCCGCCTCGAAGATCGCCAGCCGCTCGTCGCCCTCGAGCATCAGCACCGACAGCGGCACGCCCAACTGCGAATTGTAACTCTTCGGCGAACGGTAGCACTTCATCCCCGCGGGCAGTTCCTCGGCGATCCATTCCTTGATGACCGTCTTGCCGTTCGACCCGGTGATGCCCACCACCGTCCCGCGGAACTGCGCCCGGTGGTAGGAGGCCAGCCGCTGCAACGCCTCGATGGCGTTCCGCACCACGACATAGCCGCACCCGGGAGCCGCATCGACGGCGCGCTCGGTCAGGAAGGCGCGGACCCCGCGGGCGCGCATCTCCCCGATGAAATCGTGCGAATCGTGGTTGGCGCCGCACATGGCCACGAACATCGGGCCGGTTCCCAGCTCGCACGTCAGCGAGCGGCTGTCGGTGACGACCGACTGCACCGTGGAGTCCGTACCCGAAAACCCGCCGCCCACGATGGCGGCGATCTGCGATAGCTGATATTCCATAGGAATAGCTGTTTTTATTCCGGCAATCCTGTTTTCATGCGGCGAAAACCGGCAGGCCGTATCCGTCGGTGCCGTCGGTATGTTCCAAAATCCCGGTTCCCGGGGTCTTTCCCGGAACCGTCATGCGGAAAAATGCGTTTCCCCGGCCCGCCCCGCGATTCCGGTTCGTTCCGCGTTTCCGGCCCGTTCCGCGCGACGGCTCCGGAGCGGAGCGCCGCGAAATCACGACAGGTCGAACGTCACGACCGTAATGCCCGCACCGCCCCGGTCGGCATGCTCGTCCGCAGCCGAGACCACCTCGGGAACCGAACGGAGGTAGCGCCGTATCTCCTCCTTCAGTGCGCCCGTGCCCTTGCCGTGGAGGATCGAGACCGAACCGACACCCACCATCAGCGCATCGTCGATGAAGTCACGCACCTCCTCCAGCGCCTCGGCGGCGCGCATCCCGCGCACGTCGATATGGTCCCGGAAACGGAGCTTGCGGGCCGAAATGTCGGCCGACAGGACCGTGCGGGCCGTCGCCGGACGCGTCGCCTCGCGGTATTCGCTGTTCGAAACGACCGTGAGCAGCGTCTTGTCCACCGTCGTCAGAATCTGCCCGAAGGCCACCTGCGCCCGTTTGCCCTTGACCGACTGCACCACGCCGACCATCTCCTGCCCGGCCATGCGCACCTTCGAGCCCTCGACGACTTCGCGCGGCTTCTCCGGCACAGGAACCGCCTCCGCCTTCGTCTCGGCCCCTTCGCGGGCCTTCCGTTCGGCGCGCCGCTGCCGCCGCCGTTCGATGCGCTCGATCTCGCGGGCCACCGCGGCTTCGCGCTCCGCCGAACCGGCCGCATCCACCTTCCCGCGGAAATCGTCCAGTTCGCGCCGCGCCAGCCGCGTCAGCTCCTTTTCGGCCTGTGCCTCGCGGATGGTGCGGATCGTGTTCTCGATCTGCCGGTTGGCGTCGGCGATGAGCTGCTGCGCCTCCTGCTTGGCCCGCTTGAGAATCTCCTGCCGCTCGGCGCGGATTTTCGCCAACTGCTCGGCGTAGGTCTGCTCCAGTTCCTCCACCTTGCGGTCCGTCAGGCGTATGCGGTCGCGCTTCTGCTCCCAGTAGTGCTTGTCGCGGGCGATCTCGCGCAACTGTTTCTCGATATTGATATGGTCCGACCCGGCCTTCTCGCTCGCCGCGCGGATGATCTCCTCCGGAAGCCCGATCTTGCGGGCGATCTCCACGGCGAACGAACTGCCCGGCTTGCCCGTCTCGAGCCGGAAAAGCGGCCGGATACGCTGCACGTCGAAGGTCATCGCGCCGTTGGCGATGCCTTCGGTGTTCGAGGCGTAATACTTGATATTGGCATAGTGGGTCGTGATCACCCCGTAGCACCCCCTGGCCAGCAGCCGCTCGAGGATGGCCTCGGCGATGGCCCCGCCGATCGTGGGTTCCGTGCCCGAGCCGAACTCGTCGATGAGCACCAGCGTACGGTCCGAAGCCCCGGCGAGCATGTGCTTCATGTTGAGCAGGTGCGAAGAGTAGGTCGAAAGGTCGTTGTCGATGGACTGCTCGTCGCCGATGTCGAGGAAGATGCTCCGGAACACGGGCAGCTCCGAGACCTCCGACGCGGGGACGGGAAAACCGCATTGGAACATGTATTGCACGATGCCCGTGGTCTTCAGGCAGACCGACTTGCCGCCGGCGTTGGGGCCCGAAATGACGAGGATGTGCTTGCGGCGGTCGAGCTGCAGGTCGAGCGGCACGATCTCGCGCCCCGCGGCGCGGAGGGTCTGTTGCAGCAGCGGGTGGCGGGCGTTTTTCAGCACCAGCCGGTCGTCGGTCGAGAGGATCGGCCGCACGCATCCGTTCTCCGAGGCCCAGCGCCCCTTGGCACGCAGCATGTCGATCTCGGCCAGGTAGTCGCCCGAGGCGGCGATCAGCTCCGCATCGGGCCGGATCGAGGCCGTGAATTCGGTGAGGATGCGGACGATCTCGCGCCGCTCGGCATACTCCAGTTCGCGCAGTTCGTTGTTGATCTCCACCACCTCCACCGGCTCGATGTAGAAGGTCTTGCCCGTGGCCGACTCGTCGTGTATGAATCCGTTGAGCTTGCGTTTGTTGGCCGCGGCGACGGGAATCACGGCCCGCCCGTCGCGGATCGAGATCTGCGCGTCGGCCTCGACGATGCCCGCTCCCTTGGCCGAAGCCAACACGGCCTGCAACCGCTTGGCGGCCTGCCCTTCCCGCTCGCGGATCGCCCGCCGGATCTCCAGCAGCGCGGGCGACGCATCGTCCCTCACCTCGCCCAGCCGGTCCACGATCCCGTCGATGCGCCGCACGATCTCCGGAAAGGACTCGACGCCGCGCGTCCGGTCGTACAGCGCCGGATAGCGCTCCTCGCGGGCGAGGATGAACGAAACGACGCCGCCCAGAGCGGACAGCGCCCGACGGAGCGTCGCCACCTCCTCCACGTCGAGGAACGATCCCTCGACGCGCAGCTTGGCGATCAAAACGTCCGTATCGGGGTATTCGCCCCCGGGAAATTCGTGCTCCATATCGAGCAGCAGGCGCATCTCGTCGGCGAGCGCCTGCCGCCGCTCGATCTCGCGCGGCGAGGTCGAGAAATCCTCCGCGGCGATCCGTTCGCGGGCGGCGCGCATGGTGCAACGCGCGGCGACCTGCTCGCGGAGCCGGTCGAAACCTATCTTTTGCTCGAAAGAGGCAGGGTAAATCATGGTATCGAAATCTCGTTAAACACCGTCGGCTCCGCTCCCCCGGAACGGCCGAGCCGGTGTGCCGGCGGCCGGGCCGCTATTTCAACTGCCGGAGCGAATCCCGCTCGGCCTTTTCGGCGGCCCTGGCGGCCTTGCGGTCGGCCTTCGCCTTCATCTTTTCGGGATCGCGGCCGAAGAGCGAGAAGTGAACGTAACGTCCGGGATACCGCTGCAAGTCCGCGAGCAGCGACGCCAGATTGCCGCCCGCCGCGGTCAGCGAGTCGTAGAGCGCCGGATCGTTCATCAGCCGGCCCAGCGTACCCTCGCCGTCGTCGATCTTCGCCAGCAGGCCGTCGAACCGCTCCACGGCGTCGGAGAGCTTCCGTGCGAACTCCGCTTCGGAAAGCTGCGCCGTCACGTCGTTCAGATTGCCCACGATGCTGTCCACGCGGGGGGCATTCTCGCCCAGCATGTCGGCGAAGGCCGCGAGACTGCCGACGGCCGATTGCAGGCGTCCCTTCTCGGCGTCGAGAAGCCGGGCCAGATCGCCCGAGGCGGCGTTCAGGTTGCCGAGCGTTCCGGTGATATTTTCCTCATTGGCCTCCAGCAGCCGGTTCACGTTGTCCAGCGTCCGCGAGAGGTCGTCGGTCAGCCGCGATACCCTCTGCTTGAAAAACTCCAGCTCCGAGCCGGCCACGTCCATCAGATCGCGGTTGCGGCCCGAACGGAGCGTATCGCCCTTCGCGAGGCAGACGTCGGAATCACCGTAGGTGATCTCGATCGCCTTCGAACCCATCAGACTGCTGCTGACGATCTTCGCCTCGGAATCCTCGGGAATGCGGTACTGCCGCTTGATCGTGAGTTGCAGCACGACCTTGTCGCTCAGTTGCGGATCGAACGCGATGCCGGTCACCGTGCCGATCTTGACGCCCCGCATCATCACGGGCGACGCCGACTGCACGCCCCCGATCTGATCGTAGGCGGCGTAATAGACCGTATTGCGGCCGAAGATGTCGAAACCTTTCAGAAACCGGATTCCGGCCCACGCGGCGACGATCATCGCCACGGCGAAAATCCCGATCTTAACCTCTCTTTTCATATCCTGACAAATCTTGCTTTCCTCATTTCGCAACGGTTCCGGAACCTGCACGCCCCGGCGGCACGGCTCCGCGTCCGGTCCTTCCCGGTCCGGCTCCGGCAAGCGGACGTCATTTCACGATCCGCGAACCCCGGCAGCCCACCACGAAGGCATCGGGAAAAACCCGCCGCACCTCGCGCAGCCGCCGCTGGGCAGCGGCCCGGTCGTCATACTCCCCCACACAATATTTATAGGGGAACCGACCTTCGGAGGTGTACTGCTTCACCTTCCCGCGGTAGGAGCGGAACTGCGACGAACGCAGCGGCAGCGGCTTCGCGCTGGCCAGCACCTGAATCGTATAACGCAGGGGGTCCGACACCCGACGCGCCGCGGCCTGCTTCGTCCCGCCATCCTTCGCAGCCGCTTTCGCCCCGGCTCCGGAAGCCGCAGCGGCATCTTTTCCGGAGGGTTTCGACGCGGAGCCGCCTCCCGATGCGGCCGCCTCCTTCGCAGCCGTCCCGGAAGCGGCGGCCGAAGCCTCCTCCGGCCGCTCCCGCTCCGTCCGGGCCGCTTCGGCCTCCCCGGCCCGGCGCGTTCGGAGCACGTAGTCCGAATAGTCCCGGATACCCTGATATATATTGCGCGCGATCTCCTGCTGCCCCTTTTCCGACTTCATGTAGGCCATCTCCTGCGAGTTGGTCATGAAACCGATCTCGGTCAGCACGCCCGGCATGTCCGTGGCGTAGAGCACCCGGAGCAACTGCGGCTTCACGCCGCGCGAACGGCGTCCGCTCTTGATGTAGTTGTTCTGTATGCAGCGGGCCAGCGCCATGCTGTACTCGCCGTAGGTGAACTGCAAATTCTGGATGTAGGCCCGGACGATGGCCGCCGTCCGCTCGTCGGACATGTCGATCAGATCCTCCCGGTTGCTCTCGTAGAGGGCGTTCTCGTTGTAACGCTGTTCCTTGGGACTTTCGCCCATGATGAGCGTCTCGACGCCCCGCGCCGCCGCGGCCTTCGCCGCATTCACGTGGATCGACACGAACAGGTCGCCGCCCGCCCCGTTGGCGATGTCGGCACGCGCCTGCAGGTCGTCGGCCAGCGTCGCGCCCAGCGCCTTGTCCGTCTTGCGCGTATAAACGACCTTCACGCCCGGCATTCCCTCCTCGATCAGCCGCCCGAGCTTCAGGGCCACCTTCAGCGTGAGGTCCTTTTCATAGACTCCGCCGTAATGCGCCCCGGGGAATTTTCCGCCGTGGCCGGCGTCGATCACGACGACCTCCACGCCGTGCGCAATATTTCCGGCCCGTAACACGTTCGTAAGGAGCGTCGCAGCCGCGATGGCGAGAAACAGCAGGGACCGAGTGCGCATATTTGACGGTAAATGTGAGCTTTCTGTAAATTTTTGCCTATCTTTGTCGGGCCGAAAATCGCCGCGAGGAGCCCTCCGGGGGCCGTTCCGGGCGGTTTTGCCGACTCGTCGGCAAAGGTATGGATTTTTTTTGTAATTTTGGACAGGTCGAAGGTAAAATATCTCTTGTCGGCGGCGGCGCTCCTGCTTTTCGCCCAGGTCCTGCTGGGTTCGGCGGCGCCCCGTGCCCTGCTGCCGGCGCCTCTGTCCGACACCGCCCGCACCCATCGGATCGCCCCGAACGGCCCGGAGACCGCCGACTCGGCGGCACGCCCCCTGACCCGCCGCGAACGCCGCATGCAGGCGCGCGCCGCACGCGAGGAGGCCCGCCGCGCCGCAGCCTTCAACGCCCTGCCGCAGGAGGAGCGCGACTCGCTTTTCGCGGCGCATATCGACTCGCTGGTGGCCAGCCAGGCCGACTCGCTGTCCGCGGCGGACGGGACTCCGCCCGCCGCGGACAGCCTGCAGCGCGACACGGTCCGCAAACCGCGCGCCGCGAAGGGATTTCTCGACGACCCGCTCGACGGAAAGAGCACCGACTCGCTGGTTTACGACGTGCGCAACAAACTCGTTTACATCTACAACGAAGGCGACGTGACGTACCAGAGCCGCAACCTCAAGGCCGACTACATGCAGATCGACATGAATACGAAGCTGGTGTACGCCTACGGCAAGCCCGACTCGGTGGACGGCGTATGGACGGTCACCAAGCCCGAATTCACCGAAGGGAGCGCCGCGTACCAGATGGATACGATCACCTACAACCTCGATTCGCAGAAGGCCAAGATCAAGGGCGTGGCCACGCAGCAGGGCGACGGCTGGCTGGTGGGCGGCAGCGTGAAGAAGATGCCCGACAACACCTTCAACATCGAACACGGCAAGTACACCACCTGCGAAGAGACCGATCACCCGCACTTCTACCTGGCGATGACCAAGGCGAAGGTCATCCCCGGCAAAAAGGTCGTCACCGGTCCGGCCTATCTGGTCATGGAGGACGTGCCGATCTACTTCCTCGGCATCCCCGAAGGCTTCTTCCCGATCAATATGGGCCCCAAATCGGGCCTGCTGATGCCGACCTACGGCGAGGAGTACTCCAAAGGTTTCTTCCTGCGCGATCTGGGCTACTACTTCACGCTGGGTGAGTACGCCGACCTAGCCGTGCGCGGCGGATTCTACACGCTCGGCTCGTGGGAAGCCTCGGCCGCCTCGCGCTACATCAAGCGCTACAAGTACAGCGGCAGCTTCAACCTCCAGTACTCGAACATCAAGACGGGCGAAAAGGGCGAACCGGACTACATCAAGCAAAGCAATTTCCGCATCCAGTGGACCCACTCGCAGGACGCCAAGGCCAACCCGGGATCGACCTTCTCGGCCTCGGTGAACTTCGCCACCAGCGGCTACAACCGCTATTCGGCCACCAATATCGACGACATTCTCTCGACGCAGACCAACTCGTCGATCTCCTACTCGAAGAACTGGGCCGGAACCCCCTTCTCGCTCTCGGCCAACATGGCCATCTCGCAGAACTCGCAGAACAAGTCCATCTCGGTCACGCTGCCCACGGTGGTTTTCAACGTCTCGCGCCTCTACCCCTTCAAACGCAAGGAGCGCATGGGCAAGGAGCGCTGGTACGAGAAAATCTCGATGCAGTACACGGGCAAGATGACCAACTCGGTGACCACCACCGAATCGGAAATCTTCTCCCAGAAGACGCTCGACAACATGAAGAACGGCATCGAGCACTCGATCCCCGTCTCGGCGTCGTTCAACCTGTTCAACTACATCAACATCTCGCCGTCGTTCAACTACACCGAGAAGTGGTATTTCAAGAAACAGGAATACCAGTGGAACCCCACGACGAACCAGACCGACACGCTCGCCTCGGACTACGGATTCTACCGCCTCTACAACTACACGGCGAGCGTCTCGGCCTCGACGACCCTCTACGGCATGTACGACTTCACGAAGAAGCGCCGCGACCGCAAGATCCAGGCCATCCGCCACACGATCACCCCGTCGATCGGCTTCTCCTTCGCCCCGGACTTCAGCGATCCCCGCTACGGATACTACCTCACGCGGCAGACCGACTCCACGGGCCGCTTCACGACCTATTCGCCCTATGCGGTCAATGCCTACGGCGTTCCCTCGTCGGGAAAGTCCATGTCGATGAACTTCTCGCTGTCGCAGAACCTCGAAATGAAGGTGCTCTCCAAACGCGACACGTCGGGCGTCAAGAAAATCAAGCTCATCGACGAACTGCGCCTGAGCGGATCGTACAACTTCCTGGCCGACTCGATGAAGCTCTCGACGATCTCGCTGTCGTTCCGCACGACGCTCTTCAACAACTTCGGCATCAACCTCTCGGCCACGATCGACCCCTACCGCGTGACGCCCGAGGGCATCCGCTACGACAAACTCTTCTTCCCGGGGCGCATCACCTCCACGGGCTGGTCGTTCGGCTACACCTTCAAATCGCGCGACGACCGTTCGCAGCCGGCCATCAACGACATCACGAGTCTCCCGCCGGACTATGCGAACCCCTTCCACGACCCCTACGGAACGATGGACCCCGTGCTGCGAAGGCAGTACATGGCCCAATCCTACTACGACTTCTCGCTGCCGTGGAACTTCGGCTTCAACTACGCGGTGAACTACTCGATCTCCTATGTCAATAACGGCACGACGGGCTATCGGAAGAACGTCACGCAGACCGTGAGCTTCAACGGTTCGCTCAACCTCACGCCCAAGACCGGCATCACGTTTCAGGGCGGTTACGACATCAAGGCCAACAAGCTCACCACCTCGTCGATTTCCATTTCACGGGACCTCCACTGCTGGCAAATGTCCTTCTCGTGGATTCCCTTCGGCTACCACAAGAGCTGGAGTTTCAACATCGGCGTCAAGGCCGCATCGCTCGCGGACCTGAAATACGACAAGAGCCAGTCCATGTACGACAACATGTACTGACCGCCGGTCCGCCACCTTACACCTCATAATCGGTTTCGGCCCGGCCAGGACGGTGCGGGCCGTGCCGAAAGACGGCCGCAGCCCTTCCGGCACGGAGAACAAAAGGCATCGCCCCTGCCGCATGAAAGCGGCAGGGGCGATGCGACAAGAAAATGCCCGGAAAGAAGCGGCCGCCATCCGGCCGCCCCTCCCCGGCAATCAGCGGCTCTCTCCGGCCAACGCCGCCGGATCGTGCCTGTATCTGAAAACCAGCGCGAAGACAAGGGTCACGACGAGCGCATACCCGGCGAAGATCAGCCACGATTCGGACCATCCCCCCACCATCGCCTCGGGCGTGGACTGCGAATAGACGCAGCGATTGACGACGGCCTGCGCCCCGAGCGTTCCGATCGTCGCCCCGACGCCGTTGGTCATGATCATGAACAGGCCCTGCGCCGAAGAGCGGATCGCCACGTCGGTCTCCTTATTGACGAAGAGCGATCCCGAGATATTGAAGAAGTCGAATGCCACGCCATAGACGATCATCGACAGCACGAACATCCACACGCCCGACCCGGGATTCCCCAGTCCGAACAACCCGAAGCGCAGCACCCAGGCGAACATGGCCATCAGCATCACGTTCTTGATTCCGAAACGCTTCAGGAAGAAGGGAATGAGCAGGATGCAGAGCGTCTCGGAGACCTGCGACAGCGAAATGAGCGCGTTGGCGTGGTTGGCGCCGAAGGTCGAGGCGTACTGCGGAATGTCGCGGAAGCTGGTGATGAACGGGTTGGCGAAACCGTTGGTGATTTGCAGCGAGACGCCCAGCAGCATCGAGAAGACGAAGAAGAGCGCCATGCGCCTCTGTCTGAACAGCGTGAAGGCGCGCAGTCCGAGCGCCTCGACCAGACTCTTCTTGTTCCCCGCACGGCTGACGGGGCATCCGGGCAGCGTCATGGCGTAGAGACCCAGCGCAAGCCCCAGCACGGCGCACTGGACGAACTGCATGCAGGTCGTCTGGAATCCGGCGGCATCGCACACGAGCATCGAGCAGATGAAACCCACCGTGCCCCACACGCGGATCGGCGGAAAGGATTTGACCGTGTCCAGCCCGGCCCCTTCGAGCACGCAGTAGGCCACCGAATTCGAGAGCGCGATGGTCGGCATGTAGAACGCCACGCTCAGCGAATAGAGCGTGAACAGCACCCCGAACGACACCTCCGCGCCCGACGAGAAGGCGTAATATCCGGCCGCGCCCATGAAGAGGGCCGCCAGCAGGTGGCAGACGCCCAGCAACCGCTGCGCCGGAACCCAGCGGTCGGCGACGATGCCGATCACCGCCGGCATGAAGAGCGACACGATGCCCTGCATGGCATAGAAGATGCCGATATGCGACGCCAGGCCGACGCCGACCAGATACGACCCCATCGAGGTCAGATAGGCGCCCCAGATCGCATATTGGAGAAAGTTCATGACGACGAGACGCAGCTTGATTCCCATAACAGGCTGATTTTAGGCTGAATTTATTCTATCCGTTCATTTCCGCCGGAGCGGTGAAAACAAATGTACGAATTTTTTTTCGGAATTTTCTTTGAAATTGCGAAATAAAGTTCTACTTTTGCATCACCAAAACGTCATTGAGCTATGGTGTAATGGTAACACAACAGATTCTGGTCCTGTTATTCTTGGTTCGAATCCAGGTAGCTCAACTCGAAATTCGCGACCTTTCAAGGTTGCGGATTTTCGTTTTTCACTCCGCCCGCATCTCGCACATCCGTCCGCCGGCACGATTTCCGCAACACCGCCGGACGGACGACACGATAATCGCAAAACGGCACGGCCGGCAGCCCCGATTTGCGAAAATCGCACGAAGCCGCTCCGATCGTGTCAAAAACAGGACCCTTTCCGCCATGTCTTTTGCGATTTCCGTCTTGCGCCGAACGAAAATTCCCGCTATATTTGTAATACACAAAACAAGAAGAATTCAACAGTTTCAAAAACTTTTTGTGTAACGCGCGAAGCTTCGCAACGGCAACGCACGGATGGAGAATCCCCGGGAGAGGATTCGAAGGACGAGGTTTGACAACGGTGACGCAACAACGTTTTTCACAGAACCGACTTCGGGGGAGGGCTTACAGGCCCTCCCTTTCCTATTCCGCATCCAGCTCCGACACCACGGCGCGCTGCTCCTTGAAGAAGCGGAGCCGCTGCAACTCCCCGCTCCGTGAGACGAGCGTCGAAAGGCGCCGCATGGCCAGTACCCACTGTTTGATACGTGCGAACATGTCCGGATCGGAGGTCCGCAGCGAATTGACCGAAAAGACCGCCATCCCGCTGCTCTGCACCGCCTGCGAGACGAAATAGCTGTACGTCCCCTCCAGATCGACGTCCGATATGTAAAGGAACACCCGCCGTCCGTCCGGGAACCGGCCCGTGAGGGCGATCTCCTCCAGTTCGTCGAGCATCCGCAGCAGCTCCTCCCTGAGCTCCCGGACACACCCCTCCGAAATCAGACGCATGGCGCGGAACGACCGGATCGCATTGACCCAATGTTTGAAACAACTGTGGTCCAGGACATAGTAGGTCGTGTCGATCTGCCGCACCGCCTGCCGGAGCCGCCGGCTGAGATCGAACACGTGCGGAGGCAACTGCATATCATCGAAACGGTTGTTCGCTCCGTCGAGCATCCCGTGCTGGAAAAAACATTTGAAGAACCGGAACCGCACGAGTCCTTCGTAACCGAGATACAGCGCTGCCGGCAGCGAACTCCCGGCAAGCGAAAACTCCGACTGCTCGTCCGAAGCGATCTCCTCCATCTTACCGATCCAGGACTCCACCTTGCCGGGATAGTCCTCGAGCAGCGTCTGGCCGTCGGAAAAGTCGAGGCGGAAAAGCACGCAGTCCGGATCGTCCGTCCCCATGATGCGGTCGAGCGAGAAACTGAGCCGCGCGGCGACGAGCGCCGCTTCGCCGAACGTGAAGGGCACCTCCCCGCGCATCCGGCGGTAGGCGGCCTCGCGGCCTATGTTGAGGATTTCGGCCACCGTAGCGGCCGGGTTGGAATTTTTGGGCGTATTTTCGAGAACAGCGCCGATCAGCGCCGCATTCAAAGCGTTCACTGGCATTTTTTCGGGTTTAACGTCTCCGGTTTACAAAAATAAAAAATAAATCCGCTACGGACAACGGCCCTGTCGCTTTCGACCTCGAATCCGTCCTTACGGAATACTCCCGCCGAAAACCGAGAAAGCCGCGGTCGTCGTGACCGCGGTTCTCCATTCCTAACGGACGTCGTTACGTCCTATTTTCCGAGCTGCATCTTCTCGATCAGCGCCTTCGTCTCGGGCTTGTGGCCGCGGAAACGCACGTAAAGCTCCATCGGATCTTCCGTACCGCCCTTCGAAAGGATGTTGTCGCGGAACGACGCGGCGACCTCGGGGCTGAAGATGCCCTTCTCCTCGAAGAGCGAGAAGGCATCGGCCTCCAGCACCTCGGCCCACTTGTAACCGTAGTACCCCGAGGCGTACCCTCCGGCGAAGATATGCCCGAAGGCCGGCGACATGGCCGTACCCTCGACCGCGGGCAGCACCTGCGCCGGAGCCATCGCCTCGCGCTCGAAGGCCTCCACGTCGCCCTCGAACGGCTCGGTGAGCGTATGCCACGCCATGTCGGTCAGGCCGAACGACAGTTGCCGCACGTTGGCATAGGCCGCCAGGTAGTTCTGCGCCGCGACGATGCGCTCCACGATCTGCGCGGGAATCTTCTCCCCCGTCTCGTAGTGCCCGGCCCAGAGGTCGAGGAACTCCTTCTGCGTGGCCCAGTTCTCCATGATCTGCGACGGCAGCTCCACGAAGTCGCGCGAAACGTTCGTGCCGGTCAGCGACTCGTAGGAGCCCTCGCCCAGCATGCCGTGGAGCGAATGCCCGAATTCGTGGAGGAAGGTCTCCACCTCGTCGAAGGTCAGCAGCGAGGGCGACTTTTCGGTGGGCTTCGTGAAGTTCATCACCAGCGACACCAGCGGGCGGGTCTCCTTCCCGTCCACGCACTTCGCACCGCGGAATTCGGTCATCCACGCCCCCGAGTTTTTCGACGCGCGGGGGAAGAAGTCGAGGTAGAGGACGGCCATGAAACGCCCCTCGGCGTCCGTCACGTCGTAGGCCGTCACGTCGGGATGATAGACGGCCACGGCCGGATTGGGGGTGAAATGCAGTCCGTAGAGCTTTTCGGCCAGCAGGAAGACACCCTTTTTGACCCGCTCCAGCTCGAAATAGGGCTTGACCGTCTCGGCGTCGAGCGCATACTTCTCGCGCTTGTATTTCTCGCTGTAATAGGCCCAGTCCCACGGCATCAGCGTCCCTTCGAAGCCCTGCGAGGCGGCATAGCCGGCGATCGTGCGGTAATCGGCGTCGGCATACCGCTTCGTCTCGTCGAGCAGCTCCCCGAGGAACGCACGGACGGTCGGCGTGTTCTTGGCCATGCGCTCCTCGAGCACATAGTCCGCATAGCATTCATAGCCCAGCAGGTTGGCCAGCCGGAGGCGCGTATTGGCGATCCGCTTGACGATCTCCGTGTTGTCGAACTTGCCGCCCAGCGCGCACGAACCGTTCGCCCGCCACAGCTTCTCCTTGAGCGCGCGGTTCGAGGAGTAGGTCATGAAGGGCAGGTAGCTGGGGTACTGCAACGTCACGGTCCACCCCTTCTCCCCGCGCGAACGGGCCTCAGCGGCCATCCCTTCGCGGACGAATTCCGGCAGTTCGGAGACTGTCGCCGGATCGGTGATGTTGAGCGTGAAGGCGTTGGTCGCGGCCAGCGAATTGCGGTCGAACTCCAGCGAAAGGGCCGACAGTTCGGTGGTGTACTGCCGGTAGAGCTCCTTGTCGGCGTCCGACAGCGCCGCGCCGTTGCGGGCGAAGCTCTTGTAGGTCTTCTCCAGCAGGCGCCTGTCCTCGGCCGAAAGGCCCCGTCCGGGATGCTCATAGACGGCCTTCACGCGCGCGAACAGTTCGGGATCGAGCGAAATGTCGTTGGACAGCTCCGTCAGGCGGGGCTGGACGCGCATGGCGATCTGCTGCATCTCCTCCGACGTATCGGCGCTCAGCAGGTTGAAGAAGACGCCCGATATCCGGTTCAGCAGCTCGCCCTGGCGCTCCAGCGCCACGATCGTGTTGCCGAAGGTCGGCTTCTTCGGGTTCTTCACGATCGCTTCGATCTCGGCGCGCGAGCAGGCGATCGCGGCGTCGAACGCCGGTTCGTAGTCCGCCGGTTCGATCCGGTCGAACGGCGGCGTGGCATGGGGCGTCTTCCACTCCGCCAGCAGCGGATTCGAGGTGTCCAGTTCGGGCAGATCGGCCCGGGGAATCGAATTGTCGGCGCATCCGGCCGCAAGTGTCGAAAGGGTCATAATCAACAGGGCTTTTTTCATCGTATCCTCAAATAAATAAGAAGGTTTCTTCAACGGGTTGCGAAATCGGAGCCGGGCCGTCATTCCCGGACGGTGCGGGGACTTTCCGCCGCCCCGTCCGCACGCTTGTCCGCAGCTTCCTCCGCACGGAGGGGCTGCGCGCCGGTCCGCACCGCGGCGGCCTTCAGAGGCGTCTTGCCGGAGAGGGCCGCAGGAGAGAGCGTCCCCGCATCCGCATGTTCCGGCACGGCGGCTGCCGGAACCATGCCGGAAACCGGCGCGGGACTTTCCGCCGCGGCGAGCGAATCCGCCGGGTCGGGGCCGTTCCAGAGACCCCGGCTGCGCAGCATCGCCCGCTTGTCGGGGTCCTTGCCGCGAAAGGCGCGGTAGAGGCTCATGCCGTCCTGCTCGCCGCCGCGGGCGAGCACCTTGCGGCGGAAATCGGCGGCAATGCGCCGGTCGAACAGGTCGCCGCTCTCGCGGAACGCCTCGAAGGCGTCCTTGTCCAGCACCTCGGCCCACGTATAGAAATAGTACCCGGCCGAGTAGCCGCCGTCGAAGATGTGGCTGAAATAGGGGTAACGATAACGCGGCTCGATCTGCGGAATCAGCCCCCGCTTCTCGGTCAGCGCCTGCCGCTCGAAGGCCACGGGATCGAACGGCTCGTACTCCCGGACCGAATGGATGTCCATGTCGGAGAGCGCGGCGGCGGTCTGCTCGGTGGTCATGAATCCCTGGTTGAACAGCTCGCTGCGACGGATCTTGTCGATCATCGCCTGCGGAATGACGTCGCCCGTGCGGTAGTGCACGGCGTACTGCCGCAGCACTTCGGGATCGAAGGCCCAGTTCTCCATCAGCTGCGAAGGCAGCTCCACGAAATCGCCCTCGACCTCCGAGAGGCCGCGGTACTTCACGTCGTGGAAGAGGAAATGCAGCGCATGGCCGAATTCGTGGAAGAGCGTCTCCGCCTCGTCGAGCGTCAGCAGCGACGGCGAGCTGCCCACCGGCCGCGTAAAGTTGCAGACGATCGACACCACGGGCGCCACGCGCCTCCCTTCGGCGTCGTAGGTCTGCTCCACGTAGTTGCCACACCACGCACCCTGGCTCTTGCCCTCGCGCGGGAAGAAATCGAAATAGAGCACGCCGAGGTGCGTCTCGTCGGCATCGAGCACCTCGTAGGCCGTCACGTCGGGATGATAGACCGGCACGATGACGGGCCGGAAGGTAATGCCGTACAGCCTGTTGGCCAGGAAGAAGACGCCGCTCCGGACGTTCTCCAGCGAGAAGTAGGGACGCAGCATCGCCTCGTCGAGCGAATACTTCTGACGGCGGAGCTTCTCGGCGTAGTACCACCAGTCCCACGAGGCGAACTCCCCTTCGGGCACGTCCTTGCGGAACAGCTCCTCCAGCTCGCTCAGCTCGCCCTTCGCCCGTTCCAGCGCCGGAGTCCAGACGCCTTCGAGCAGCTCATAGACCGCGTCGGTCGTACCGGCCATCTCGTCGTCCACGACATAGGCCGCATAGGAAGGGTAGCCCAGCAGGTGCGCCTTCTCCGTGCGCAGGCGGATGAAGTCGTTGATCAGCTGTTTGTTGTCGTACTCGTCGCCGTTATTTCCGCGGTTCAGGTAGGCCTTGTAGATCCGCTCGCGCAGCCCCCGGTCGGACGAGTAGGTGAGGAACGGGATGAGGCTGGGTTTGTGGAGCGTGAAGATGCCCGTGTCCTTCTTTTTTCCCCGCTCGCGGGCCTTCTCGCGCGCGAGCTCCTGCACGTCGGAGGGCAGACCGGCCATCTCGTCGGCCGTGAGCTCCATCTCGAAGCGGTTGTTCTCGGCGAGCAGGTTGTTGCCGAACTTCACCGCAGCGAGCGCCAGCTCGCCGTTGATCTCCTTCAGGCGGGCCTTCCGCCCGGCGTCGAGCAGCGCCCCGGCGCGCACGAAGCGCCGGTAGGTCTTCTCCAGCAGGCGCAGCTGCACGTCGTCCAGATCCAGCGCTCCGCGCCGGTCGTACAGCTCCTTCACGCGGGCGAAAAGCCGTTCGTCGAGCAGAATCCGGTCGTAATGCGCCGCCAGCAGCGGCATCGCCCGCTCCTGTAGGGCCTGCAGCTCGGGGGTGTTCTCCGCAGCGCAGAGCATACCGAAAACCAGCTCCGTCCGGGCGAGCATCCCTCCCGCGGCGTCGTACGCTTCGATGACGTTCCCGAACGTCGGGTCGTCGTTGTTCGACGCGATGGCGTCGATCTCGGCATCGTGCAGCGACATGCCCCGCTCGAGGGCGGGCAGGAAGTGTTCGGCACGGATCTTATCGAAGGGAGGCACGCCGTAGGGCGTCTCCCAGGCGGAGAAAAAGGGATTCTCCCCCTCCGTCTTTTCGGATTTGCAGGATACGCAGGCCATAACCAGAAAAAGTGTCAATAATCCAGCGATAGGTTTCATCTGTCGGCTTATTTGTGTAACTTTGCGGCTCGGGATTTCCCGCACGGCGCGTCATGCCCCCGGGAAGCCGTTGCAAAGTTAGTAAATTATAACAGGTATGCAACTTTTTTACGACCCCGACGCCGCACCTCCCCGCCATACGCTGGGCGAGGAGGAGTCGAAGCACTGCGTGCGCGTCCTCCGGCTCGGCCGGGGCGACACGCTCCACCTCACCGACGGCCGGGGCAACCTCTACCGCTGTTGCATCACGGACGACGACCCCAAACATTGTACCGTGCGGATCGACGACGTGCAGTCCGGGTTCGGGAAACTGCCCTACTCGCTGACGATGGCCGTCGCGCCGACCAAGAACACCGAGCGCTTCGAATGGTTTCTCGAAAAGGCCACGGAGGTGGGCATCGACGCGATCGTACCGCTCGGCACCGAACACAGCGAGCGCCGGATATTCAGGACCGAACGGGGCGGGAAGGTCATAACGGCGGCGATGAAGCAGTCGCTCAAGGCCTACCGGCCCGAACTGCGGGAGCTCACGCCCTTCCGCGAGGAGGTGCTGCGCCCCTTCCCCGGACAGCGCTTCATCGCCCACTGCGGCGCGGCGCACGCTCCCGAAGGCAAGGCGTACCTGCCGCAGGCGGTGCAGGCCGGAACGCCTGTCGAGATATTCATCGGCCCCGAAGGGGACTTCTCGCCCGCGGAGATCGACTTCGCCCTGGCCCACGGATTCCGCGAGATCACCCTCGGCGACCAACGGCTGCGCACCGAGACGGCCGCCCTGACAGCCGTCGTGATGGTCTCCGTCGCGAACGGACCGAAACAGACGAATTAATCTTCCGATATGTTTTTTCTCTGCACACTACTCGCGCTGGCGGCCGTAACGGCCATCCTGTTCGCCGCGCCGCTGCGCTGCAAGGCGCCGGCCGCGCTGGCGATCGTCGGCGCCGGCGCCCTGTGGGGCTGTACGCAGGCCGTCGCCACGCTCGCCGGAGTCCCGGAGCGACTGCTGTGGCTGCTCCCAGGCACGCTCTTCGGCGGCGATTCGGGTTCGATGGACTCCCTGTCGGCACTCTTCGTGCTGATCGTCTCCGTCGGTTCGCTGGCCGCGACGGCCTATTCGCGCGGATACCTCGCCCGCTACCTTCCGCTCAAGTCCCCGGCCCACATCTCGCTGCACTACACGGCGCTCGTCGTGCTGTTCTACGCCATGCTGGGCGTCGTGCTCTCCGACGGCGGCTACTCGTTCCTCTTCTTCTGGGAGCTGATGACCGTGGCCTCGTTCCTGCTGATCCTTTTCGACGCCGAACGCCGCGAGGTGCGCCGCGCCGCGCTCTCCTACCTTATCATGATGCACATAGGCTTCGTGCTGCTCGTCGTGGGATTCGTGCGCCTCGAAGCCGTCACCGGCTCGGCCGCGTTCGGCGCGCTGGCCGAATACTTCCGCACGCAGCCCGCGCTGCCGCTGTTCGCCGTCTTCCTCGCCGGCTTCGGCATGAAGGCGGGGCTCTTCCCGATGCATGTCTGGCTGCCGGAGGCGCATCCCGCCGCCCCGTCGCACGTTTCGGCGCTGATGTCGGGCGTGATGATCAAGACGGGCGTCTATGGCATCCTCCGCACGACGGCCGCGCTGGGCGAGCTGCCCGCGCTGCGCACCGCGGGATACATCCTGCTCGCCGCCGGCATCCTCACCGGACTCTGGGGCGTCGTGCTGGCCGCGGCGCAGAACGACGTGAAACGCCTGCTGGCCTACTCCTCGATCGAGAACGTCGGCGTCATCCTCATCGGCATCGGCATCGCCGCGCTGGGCAAGGCCTCGGGCAACCAGTTCGTCGCGCTGGCGGGCATCGCCGGGGCGCTGCTCCACACGGCCAACCACTCGTTTTTCAAGCCGCTCCTCTTCTTCGGCGCGGGCAACATCCTCTCGGCGACGCACACCACCTCGCTCGACAGCCTCGGCGGACTGGGCCGCCACATGCCCCTGACGGCGCTGCTCTTCCTCGCCGGCACGGCGGCCATCTGCGCCCTGCCGCCCCTGAACGGCTTCGTCTCGGAGCTGCTCATCTACCTCGGGCTGTTCGACGGCATCGCCTCGGGCAGCGACACCCTCGCCTCGGCGGCCGCGCTGACGGCGCTGGCCCTCATCGGCGGCGTGGTGGTGCTGGCCTTCACCAAGCTCTACGGCACGGTGTTCCTCGGCTCGCCCCGCACACACGAGGTGGCCGAAGCCTCCGAGGCCGACAACCACCGCATCGCCGCCATGGCGCTGCCGCTGGCGGGCATCCTCTTCGTCGGGTTGTTCCCCCGCGCGGCCGTGGCCGCCGTGACACGCGCCGCGGACTTCTTCCTCCGCACTCCGGCCGACGCCGCCGACTGGCTCCTGTCGCCCTCGCTGGCCGCCGCCGGACGCACGGCCTGGCTACTGGCCGCCGTCGTGGCGCTGCTGCTCTGGCTCCGGCGCCGCCTACTCCGCGGCCGCCGCATCGCCCGCGGCCCCACGTGGGGCTGCGGCTTCACCTCGCCCAACGTGAAGATGCAGTACACGGGCGAATCCTTCTCCGAAGGGTTGCAGTCCATCGCCACCTCCCTGACGCAGAACAGCGGCGAAGGCTCCCCCGTGCCGAAGAGCGAAATCTTCCCCGGCGCGCACTCCTTCGACGTCGGCCACCGCGACCGCATCGGACGGCTCTTCTCGGCCTGGTGGGTCGAACTGCTGCGCCGCATCAACGCCCGCGTCATGCGGCTGCGCACGGGCAAGATCAACCACTACGTCCTCTTCGCGCTGGCCTTCCTGGCGCTGGTATTCCTGTTGTCCGTCCTCAATCTGATCTGACGTATGGCCCTTTTCAACACGCTGCTCCTGCTGCTCGCGGCCCTTGCGATTCCGGGGCTCATCAACCGCACGCGGGCCCGCCTGGCCGGACGCCGGGGCATCCGCTTCACGCAGCACCTCCGCGACTTCCGCCTGCTGCTCCGCAAGGGAGCCGTCTATTCGACGACCGTGTCGCCGCTCTTCCGCGCCGCACCGTCCGTCTGCCTGGGCTCGGCGCTGCTGGCCGCGCTCTTCATCCCCGTGGGCGACCTGCCGCCGCTGCTCTCGTTCGACGGCGACCTGGTGGCCTTCGCCTACCTGCTGGCCCTGGGCCGCACGGCGCTCATCCTCGCGGCGATGGACACCGGCAGTTCGTTCGAAGGGATGGGAGCCAGCCGCGAAGCGCTCTACGGCGCGCTCGCCGAACCGGCGCTGATGCTCGTTTTCGGCACGCTGGCGCTCCTCTCGGGCCACACCTCCTTCGCCGCGCTCTTCACCGGCGACACCGCGGGCGACGCGCAGCAGGCCGTCGTACTGCTGCTCGCGGCCTACCTGCTGCTGAAGCTCGTCTTCACCGAGAGCGGCCGCATCCCGGTGGACGATCCCCGCACGCACCTCGAGCTGACGATGATCCACGAGGTCATGTGCCTCGACTACTGCGGCGTCGATCTGGCCTTCGTCAAGGCGGCCGGATGGCTCAAGACCGCCGCGCTGGCGGTGCTCGCCGCCGATGCGGCGGCGGCAGCCGTCGCCGCACCCCGCTGGTGGATCGCAGCACCGCTCGCCGTGCTGCTGACCGGTCTCTCGGTGGGCGTCGTCGAATCGACGCAGGCCCGCAACAAGCTCGCCCGCAACACCACCTTCATCCTCACCATCGCCGCGCTGGCCGCCCTGGTCTTCTTCACGGGCTACCTGCTGCGGTTCAACATCGCCGTCCAATGATTCTTCCGCTCGTCATACTCTACGTCGTGACGCTCGTCTATCTCCCGATCACCGAGCGTTTCCGCAACTTCGCTTCGCTCATCGGCCTGCAAGGATGGCTGCTGTTCGCCGTCGCGCTGGTGCGCCTGCACGCCATCAACCCCGCCGAACTGGCCTTCATCGCCGTCGAGACCCTCCTGTTCAAGGGCATCCTCGTCCCGTGGATGCTCTTCGCCGTCATCCGCCGCACGAAGATCAACCGCGTGCGCCGCTCCGGCTCGTCGCAGTCGGGGGCGCTGCTGCTGTCGCTCACGGCGCTCGTCGTCAGCGCCTCGATCACCTACTACATCGCCGATTCGGCCGTCGATCTGATCTTCTTCGGCGTGGCGCTCTACTCGCTGCTGAGCGGACTGATCCTCATCACGCTGCGCCAGCGCATCTTCTCGCACATGGTGGGATTCCTCGTCATCGAGAACGGCGTGTTCCTCTTCTCGACGGCCATCGGCGTCGAAATGCCGCTGGTCATCAACTTCGCCATCCTGCTTGACATCCTCATCTCGGTGCTCATGCTGGGCATCTTCTTCACGAAGATCGACGGCAAACTGCACGCCGACGACGCCGATTCGCTCACCAACGTAAAGGACTGACGCCATGATGCTCTTCTACCTGATCGCAAGCATTCTGGCCGCCTCGGCGGCCTTCGCGGCCCGCAACGAGCGGCAGATCGCCGCCGCGGGCGCCGCATTCTACGCCGTTCAGGCCGTCTTCGTCCTCTGCATCTTCGCCGGAGGACTCTACGGCACCGACTCGCTCGGCGTCTTCTCCTTCGACGCCGCCGGCACGCTTTTCCACATCCTGCTCGTCGTGGTCTCGGCCTTCGCCTTCGCCCACTCCGAAGCCTACCTGCACGGCAGCGACCTGAGGCAGACGCGCACCTACTCGGCGCTCCTGATGCTCCTCACCACGGCCATCTCCGGAGCCTATTTCGCCTCGAACCTGGCCGTGACGTGGATCTTCCTCGAAGCCACGACGCTCTGCTCGGCAGGCATCATCTACCACCGCCGCACGGCGCAGACGCTCGAAGCGGCGTGGAAATACGTCTTCGTCTGCTCGACGGGCATCGCCATGGCCTATCTGGGCATCCTGCTGCTGGCCGCCGCCACCAAATGCGAATCGCTCTCCTACGAAGCGGTCGCCGCCGCGGCCGCGGGCGGCAACGCCCTCTACCTGAAGACCGCCTTCCTGCTGATCCTCTGCGGATACAGTTGCAAGGTCGAGCTTTTCCCGCTCTACACCGTGGGCGTCGATGCCAACTTCGCCGCGCCGTCGCCCGCCTCGGCGCTCATCTCCACGGGGCTGGTCAATGCCGGCTTCCTGGCCGTGCTGCGCGTCTATAGGATTCTCGCCGCCACGGAGGTCTTCCCGTGGGTCCGCTCCGTGCTGCTCGTCGTCGGCGTGCTGTCGCTCGCGATCGGCGCGCTCTTCCTGCGCCGCACGAACAACTACAAGCGTTTCCTCTCCTACTCCACGGTCGAGAACATGGGTATCGCGGCCATCGGACTGGGCATCGGCGGCGCGGGCGTCTGGGCCGCCGTGTTCCACGTCGTCTGCCACACGCTCATCAAGAGCAGCCTCTTCCTGCAAATGGCCGTCGTGCGGCAGGTTTACAACGGCTACCGCATCAACCGCATCGGCGACTACATCCACATCAACCGCGTGGGGGCCGTCGGCCTGCTCGCCGGCATGGTCGTCGTGATGGCCTTCCCGCCCTCGCCGCTCTTCGTCTCCGAGCTGGCGATCCTCCGCGAGGTGATCGCCGCCGGCAAATGGTGGCTCGTGGGCGTCATGCTGCTGCTGCTCTGCATCGTCATCTACTCCTTCTGCGTGCGGATGCTCCGGCTCTGCTACCAGCCCAACCAGGACGAGCTGCACCCCTCGAAAGCCGACCGCAAACTCTCGTGGTCGGCCCTCACGCTGCTGCTGGCCGCGATCGTCGTCGGCGTGTGGCAGCCCGCATTCCTCGAACGTCTGATCGCTCAAATCGTATCGCTATGAACTGGTATTCGACCGACAACCGCTCCCTGCACGTCCCGCTGAGCGAGATTCCCGAGGTCGCCTACGCCGAATTCCACGACGAGCTGGCCGCGCGCCTCGCCCGGCCGCAGTACCACGTGGCGCACTATTTCGCCCTTCCCGCGGGCGACCGGATGCGCTTCTTCTGCCTGCTGCTCGACGACGCCCGGAGCCGCGTGCTCATCGCCTCGCACGCCACGGAGTACTACGACGACGGAGCTCTGCCGTCGCTCACGGCCCTGCACCCGCAGATGCACCCCTTCGAACGCGACATCGCGGAGCGCTACGGCATCCGGTTCGACGCCATGCCGTGGCCCAAACCGCTGCGGTTCCCCGCCGACGGCTACGACCGCCGCAGCTCGATCGACAACTACCCCTTCTACACGATGGAGGGACGCTCGCTGCACGAAGTGAACGTCGGACCGATCCACGCCGGAATCATCGAACCGGGGGCCTTCCGCTTCATCTGCAACGGCGAGCAAGTCCTCCACCTCGAAATCGCGCTGGGCTACCAGCACCGCGGCGCGGAAGCCGAGTTCGCCGCCACGGAGAACCGGCTGCGGCAGGCGTGTCTGGCCGAAACCGTCGCGGGCGACAGCGCCGTGGCCCATGCCTCGGCGTTCGCCGCCGCCGTCGAACGCCTCGCGGGATTCCGCGCTCCGGAGCGTCTGGAGACCGAGCGCGGCATCGCCCTCGAACTCGAACGGATGGCCATGCAGATCGCCGACACGGGGGCGCTCTCCATGGACGTCGGCTACCAGCTCGGGCAGGTGGCCTGCGAGGCGTTGCGCACCATGACGATCAACACCACGCAGGCGTGGTGCGGCAACCGCTTCGGCAAGGGCCTCGTCCGCCCCGGCGGCACGGACCATCCGCTCGACGCCGGGACGGCCGGCACGATCCGCCGCAACGTCCGCGAAATCGCCCGCCGCTACGACGAGGTGCGCCGCGACATCAAGTCCTCGCCCTCGCTGCTGGCCCGTTTCGAACAGTGCGGCATCGTGCCGCGCGAGGAGATGCTGCGCATCGGCGGCGTGGGACAGGCGGCCCGCGCGAGCGGCCTTGCGCGCGACGTCCGCGCCTCGCACCCGTGGGGCGTCTATGCCGAAACGCTGCGCCACGAACCCATCGTCAGGACGCAGGGCGACGTGATGGCCCGCCTGATGGTCCGCTGCCGCGAGGTGCTGCAATCGGCCGCCTACATCGACCGCCTGCTCGACGCGTGGGAGCGGCAGACGCCTCCGGCCGTCCCGCAGCCCGACTACACGGTGCCGCTGGCCCCCGAGGCGCTGTCGTTCGGACTGGTCGAAGGATGGCGCGGCGAGACATGCCACGTCGCGGTGACCGACGCCGCGGGGCGCATCGCGGCCTGCCGCATCAAGGACCCGAGCCTGCACAACTGGCTGGCCCTCGCGCTGGCCGTGCGCGGCGAAGGCATCTCCGATTTCCCGATCTGCAACAAGAGTTTCAACCTCTCCTACTGCGGGCACGACCTTTGACGCGGCCCGCCCGGAGAAGAGGCCCGGCAGGGCGCACCGCCACCGCGGACCGTCCGCCGGAACGAACCGAAAAAAAATAGACCGAACATGCTGTTTCCCAAGATACGCGTTCTACGCAGCCACGGCCGGCAGGCCATTCCGGATCTCGACACCGTGGAGCTGACCCCCAAATTCCGGGGACGTCCCGTCCTGACGGCTCCCTGCGACGACCAGACGGCGGAAGCAGTCGGACGCGCCGCGCAGCGGTGTCCCACGGGCGCGCTCTCCGCGCAGCCCTTCGCGCTCGACCTGGGGCGCTGCCTCTTCTGCGGCGAGTGCGCCCGCATCGCGCAAAGCGCGATACGCTTCACGAATGACTACCGCATCGGATCGCCCGTGCGCGAGGGTCTCGTCGTCCGCCCGGGGCAGGAGCGCATCCCGTTCGACGCCGCACAAGTGCGGCCCGAGATCCGCCGGTTTTTCGCCGAAGCGCTCCAGTTGCGCGAAGTCTCGGCCGGCGGCGACGCCTCGGTGGAGATGGAGCTGGGAGCCACGGGCAACGTCAATTTCGACCTCGGCCGCCACGGCATCGGATTCACCGCCTCGCCGCGCCACGCCGACGGCGTGGTCGTCTCGGGACCCGTCACGCGGAACATGGCCGAGGCGCTCGAGATCTGCTACGACGCCGTCGCCGAACCGAAGGTGCTCGTCGCCTGCGGCACGGAGGCCTGCTCGGGCGGGCTGTTCGCCGCGAGCCGCGCCATAGACCGCTCGTTCTTCGACCGTCACCGGGTCGATCTCTGGCTGCCCGGCGCACCGACTCACCCGATGGTCTTCATCGACGGCATCCGCACGCTGCTGGGCAGAAAAAAACGGGAATAAGTCATGGAGCGGACCACTCTTTTCGAACTCTTCCGCAGCTTTTTCAAGATCGGACTGTTCACCTTCGGGGGCGGCTACGCGATGGTTCCGCTCATCGAGGCCGAGATCATCGAACGGCGCCGCTGGCTGCCGCAGGGGGAATTCCTGGACCTGCTGACGCTGGCGCAATCCTCGCCCGGACCCATCGCCGTCAATACGTCGGTCTTCATCGGCTACAAGGTCCGCGGACTGCGGGGCGCCGTGGCGGCCTCGCTGGGGGCCGTGCTGCCGTCGTTCCTCATCATCCTGATCGTGGCGATCTTCTTCGCGGGCATCCGCCACAACCCGGTGGTGGACGCCGCCTTCAAGGGGATGCGCCCGGCCGTCGTGGCGCTGATCGTCGTGCCGGTCTTCTCGCTGGCCCGGGGCATGCACCCGGCGCTCATGGCCGTCGCGGTCCTCGCGGCGCTGGCCGTCTGGGGCCTGGGCTGGTCGCCCGTGCTGCTCATCGCCGCCGGAGCCGCGGCCGGCATCGGATGGACGCTCACAATCGGTAAACGCCTGCACAAATGATCTACCTGCAACTCTTCCTATCGTACCTCAAGATCGGGTTCTTCGGATTCGGCGGCGGCTACGCCATGCTGGCGCTGATCCAGAACGAGGTGGTCGTCCGCCACGCGTGGATGACCAACACCGAATTTACGGATATCGTGGCCGTGAGCCAGATGACCCCCGGCCCCATCGCCATCAACTCGGCGACCTACGTGGGCTACACGGTCGGGGCGCAGGCGGGCGACAACCCGTTCTTCGGCATCCTCGGCTCTGCGATCGCCACCTTCGCCGTCTGCCTGCCGTCGCTGACGGTCATGCTCGTCCTGACACGCTTCTTCCTGCGCCTGAAGGGCAATGCCGTCCTGGCGGGAGCCATGTCGGGCATGAAACCCGTCGTCATCGGCATGATCGCTTCGGCGGCCCTGCTGCTCATGTTCCCCGCCTCGCACGAGGGCGAGAGCTTCATCGACGGCTGGAGCTGGGCGATCTTCGGCCTCTGCATCGTCGCCTCGGCCCGCAAGGTCAATCCCATCCTGCTGATCCTTCTCTCGGCCGCCGCGGGCATCGTGATCTACCATCCTTTCTGCTAACACCCGTCGCCATACTTCCCGAGAGATCGCGATACGTATGCCGTATTGCGGTCGTTGTCATGCATCACAGCCATATCAAAAATATCAATCTATTGCTTAATAAGCAACGCCCATAATAATAAAATATTAACCTTTTTTGCTTGTCAGATATATTTTATATATCTTTACTGCAAACCATTCGGTACAATAGCGCCAAACAGTTCACAACTTAACCCTAATTTTACTTAAAATTTCATTCTTATAAAAAACACTTATTTTTGCGGGTATCGCATTGCTAACAGCCGCAACTCTCGTTACCGGACACATGATCATTATTCCTTATAATGCCAAAGTGCCGGCCAACAACGAATACGGCTCAACAACAGTAACCTGTTATTGCTCCTACAATAATTGCCGGTTCTGGAATTGCAATACTGTTTATCACTGCAACTATCCTATATGCGAAGAGGTATCATCCGATGAAGCCTTCGACAAAGGACAATGTACACTCTATTCAATGTAATCAACAGGCCCGACCTATGTCTATATATCCGAACAAATTGACAATATACCTGTCAATTATATCCATCTTCGCAGGATGTTCTCGCAATTCCGAACTGATCCGGCATACTCCGATTCCTGCCCCCATCCTCTTGGCGCACGAATCGCGGACTGTCGGTACAGATCTGCTTCTGCCGACCAAAATATTCCTTCACAAGGACAAGTTGATCATTTTCGAACAAGTTAAAAACGACATGTTCAAAGTTTTCGATCCGCAGACATTCGAGCACCTCTATTCATTCGGAAACATAGGCCGGGCCAATAACGAAATATCCGTCCGTCCAAACAATGATGCCGTTATCGTGTCGGATCGACAGGTCGAAATATACGACGTCGGAAAACTCAAAACAATCGAGTTCGGGGATTCTTCTGCCTCAATCATAAAAACAATTCCCATTCCGTTCCAAAAAGACGACTATCCGATCAACCGACTCAAGAAAATCAATGATTCGCTATATTATTTTGACCGAATGTATCGGGAAAAGGATCGGAGCGAATTCGTAAAACTGAATATCGCAACACGAGATCGACACTATTTCGGTTACTATCCGAATTGGTGCACGAATCGTCTCTCCGATACGGACAAATACAGGTTGTATTTAAAATCAACCCAATACAATGAAAAACAAGACAAAATAGCAGCTTTCTACTATCTGTATCCAGTTCTTAAAATCATCGACGCTTCCACCGGAATCTGCTCTGCGGAGATTCACATCGACGGTCTGTCGGATTTTTCATTCCGTAATGCCGACAAAGAAAAGATACTTTTCACCGAACCATTCGTCACAGACGACCGCATTTACGTAATGTGGGCCAACATCGTAAAAAACGAAGTCGGAAAAAAAGGGACCGACTTCACCCCTTCCATTTTCGTATTCGACTGGAAAGGGAACCTGACAGCCAATTATCAACTTGACAAACCGGTTATCGCTTTCACCGTCTCGGAGGAACTCGGCAAGATTTACTGTACTTCACTCGAAGAAGGCAACATCATCTACGAATATAATCTTCCACCCTTAGACAACAGTAACTTCGCGCCGCAAACGACAGAACATGTAGAAACGGCCTATTACACGATCGAGTTGCCCGATACTTACGCCACGACGTCAAAGCAACCCGATGCAATCACTCTATTCAAGGGTTATTACGGAAACGTCAATTATTTCGCGCCCCAACGAACTCAGGAAGGATTGACCGAAGGCCGATTCTCGGGAACGGTTTGTATCGGTCTTTTCGAACCCTCGGAGAAAGCAGACCCGAATGCGACGCCATTCGACCACGAGGATGGAACAATCGGGAAAAGCACGTTCTTCGTCAATGACATCGAAACGGAACGACTCATTCAGACGACAACGGTCGAAGAGAATGGAAACATTCAAGCAATTTACCATGCAACATACCGATTTTCAATCGAAAATACTCGCATCCGTCTAACCGTAACACACATGCGAAA
The DNA here is from genome assembly GCF_006542685.1 of Alistipes dispar. Taxonomy (NCBI): domain Bacteria; kingdom Pseudomonadati; phylum Bacteroidota; class Bacteroidia; order Bacteroidales; family Rikenellaceae; genus Alistipes; species Alistipes dispar. The sequence goes on from NZ_AP019736.1 coordinate 732,408, forward strand.
CGATTTCGAGGAACCCGAGCAAAAACAGATGATACGACATATACTCGAATCGTTCCGGCTAAAGCAACACCTCAATCATTGATTACAAAAATATACGACTATGCAATATAAAACTATTTTATTGGGAATATTGCTTTTAGCGACCAGTTGCACCCGTTTAAAATTGGAAAAAGAGCTTGAACTTTTTACTCAAACAGAAATTCAGCTTCCGAAAAATCTGGCTATTGTACAAAACGGAGCATTCCAGGATTTATCTTTTGACATACCGAAGCATCCCATCAAACTCATAATCTACTACAGTCCCGAAAGTTGTTCATCCTGCCAAGCCGCTCATTTATACAAGTTAGAGCAATTGTTCTGTTATAAATCAGACAAACATCTTTTTACACCAATGATTATTATGTCTCCCGATGAACAACAATACGCATTAACATTAAAATTACTCAAAAGTCAAACAAATTCATTTCCTGTATACCTTGATCGAAAAGACGAATTTCGTCAATTGAACCCCAATTTACCTAAAGATACCCGCTTTCATACATTCCTATTGGATCGGCATAATCATATCGTTCTCATCGGAGATCCGCTTCTTAATACCGACATGTGGAAACTATTCGAATCAACTCTAAACAATATGCTTTCCCATAATGGCGAATATATTCCGGAAAAGTAATATTTCATCAAAATACGACAAACTCAGCATGCCCCAAGCACGAGCGCGCCGCCCGTGAGCAGCAGCAGGAGGAACGCCGCGAGGAAGACCAGGCCCAGAATGGCCAATAGCGTGCCGATACAGCCCCAGCGGCGGTCGTCGCCCGACAGCGGATCGGTCAGCAGAGCGACGATAAGCCCCACGAGGGGCGTGAAGATCAGACTGATGAGAAAGGCCCAGCCGAAACCGATCCTGCGGCTGCTGCCGATGATGCCCACCAGCACAGAGAGCAGGCATCCGCTCAGGATGCCGAATACCACGGTAAGTATGCCCATATCGCAATCGTTTTAGTCGTTTTCAAATCCCGGCGGCAATTCCCGGCCGCCCCTCTTCGCCTGTCAGACGAACGCCCGATGCAGCAACACCCAGAAAAGAAACCGGGCGAACGAGCCGGCAAGCGCCATGAACGCCGTCGTGCGGGGCCGCACGCGGTAGATTCCCAGCGCGATCATGAAGACCACACCGATCACCGGAGCCCAGAAAAACGGCGCGAGCCACACACCGAAACGATCTACGCGCACCTTCTGCTTCTCCAGCGTCTCCGGCCGCACCCCGAACCAGCGCCCGAGCCACTCCCACCGGGCGTACCATCCGAGCCAGTAGGAGGTCATGGCTCCGAGCCAGTTGCCCACCGCCGCCACGACGAGGCACACCGCCGGGTCGGCCTTCGCGGCGAGCATTCCGATCAGCAGCACGTCCGAACTGAGCGGCAGCACCGTCCCTGCCAGAAACGTGCCGAGAAAAAGGCCCAGATAGCCCAGATCGAGCAGCCACTCCATCGCTATCGCACGAAACGGTAATAGGTTCCCAGCGGCAACTGCTTCCCGCCGCGGTCCGTGAAACACAACTCGCCCCACTGCTCCTCGCCGGGCGCGCCGAACGCCTGCCGGACGGTCGTCCGGGCCAGCGTCGGGGAGAGCCCCATCGAGTAGAGGTTGAGTACGAGAAACGCCCCCGCGGGCTCCAGCAGCCGCGCACAATGCTCCAGCATCTCGCAGATACCCTCCTCGAGCACCCATTTCTCGCCGTTCGCGCCGCGTCCGTAGGCCGGCGGGTCGAGGACGATGCCGGCATAGCGGTTGCCGCGGCGCACCTCGCGCTGCACGAATTTCAGCGCGTCCTCCACGATCCAGCGCACCCCGTCCAGCCCGCTCCGCTCCATGTTCTCGCGCGCCCAGGTCACCACCTGCCGCACCGAATCCACGTGCGTCACCTCGGCCCCGGCCGCCCGGGCCGCGAGCGTCGCGCCGCCCGTATAGGCGAACAGGTTCAGCACCTTCGGCGCGCCTTCCGCCCGCTCGCCGCTCCCCGCGGACGCACCGCCGCCGGCCAGCGCCCGGCATCGGTCGTAGATGAAATCCCAGTTGGCGGCCTGCTCGGGAAAAATCCCGACGTGCTTGAACGACGTCAGCGCCAGCCGCATCCGGAGGCGCATCCCCCGGCCGGCATACTCCACCGTCCAGCGGTCGGGCATACCGGGCGCAAGGCGCCATTCGCCGCGCTCCTCGCTGCGTCCGTCGCGTCTGAACGAAGCGTCGGCCCGCCGCCACTCCGCCTCCGGCAGCGACCGCCGCCAGATGGCCTGCGGCTCCGGACGGCGCGTGACGAAGCGGCCGAAACGCTCCAGCTTCTCGAAATCGCCCGTATCAAGCAGTTCGTAATCCCCGAATGCGGGGGTCAGTTGCATTTGCATAGTTTCCGAAAATCAAAAAACACCCTCCGCCCCGCAAGGCGGAAGCTTCCGCCCGCTCTCCGCCCCGGCGGACGGAGGAGGCAAACGGAGGAAGAGAGGGCCGTACCGCGGCATGCGGCCGGACGAGGAAAACGCCCGGCCGCACCGCACCGGCCTATTTCACCACCGGCTTCAGCCGGAACCGGAACGTATAGTCCCCGTAGGGAAGCCTGTACCGCTCTTCGGGCAGGCGGCCCCACGAATCGACGCAGCCCAGTCCCGACTGGCGCAGTTCGAAGTTCACATGCGTCCGGCCGTCCGGCTGAAGCGGTCCGGAGTGCTGCTGCGGCGGAAAATTCGAGACGTCGAGCGCGGCCGTCGAATAGGGCAGCGCCGAAGCCGAGAAGGGTGCGTCGGAGACGATCTCCAGCCCCGATCCCGACGAATCGAGCACCTGCCACCAGCGCACGTCGCACTTCGTGCCCGACTCCTGCGGCCGCACGTACTCGTCGTGGTACTGGTCGGCCACCCGCTGCGCGTACAGTCCCAGGTCGGCCGACGAGAGGCGGTCCGCATAGTTCTCGTGCGCCCCGCGGCCGTAATAGCGGATGCGGTCGTAACGCGCCGGCATCTCCATCGTCATTCCGAACCGGAAGAGGTGCGGAGCCTCCTCCGCCCCGGCCTCCATCCGCTCCTCGACGGTCATCGCGCCCGCACCGTCGATCCGGTACACGAGCGTCAGCGAAGCGCCGGTCCCGGGCAGCGAGTAGCGCGCCGTCACGACGGCCCCGGCCTCCGCCTGCCGCGCCTCGAACGATTCGAGCTTCATCTCCGGATTCTTCCACACGCCCTGCCTGCGGTCGAGCGCGGCCCCGAGGTCGTTCTCCGTCGGTGCGCGCCAGAACTGCGGACGCAGCGAGGCGCCTTCGGCCAGCAGCTCGCGGCCGTCCGTGCAGTAGCGCGAGAGGAACCCGTCGCGCGAGAAGAAGGCCGTCCAGCGGTCGCCCTCGACGCGCGTGCCGCGCTCCCACCGGGACACCCGCACGGTCCCCTCCGAAACCGTATCCGAACCGAAATGCGCTCCGAAATCGTACCCTCGCACGACGAACTGCTGCCGCGCCACCGCGAATCCGGCGTCGAGCAGCGGTTCGGAGTTCTTGAGCCGGTAGGCCACGTTCACCAGCACCTCGCCGGCTCCGGCGGGGAAATCCGCCGCCGAGAAGCCCAGCGCGTATTCGCGGCGCTGCTGCGGCGCCACATCGAGATCGGACACACGCCCCTGCCGGACCGTGCGGCCGTCGGCCACCACCTGCCACTCCAGCTCGCAGTTCTCCAGCGAGCGGAAGAAATTCTCGTTATAGACCCCGACACGGCCCTGCTCCAGCGCGACGGGCTCGGTCCACACCGACTGATACTGCCGCTGCACCTCGCGGGCATGCGGATGCCACGTGCGGTCGGGCGCGACGATGCCGTTGCAGTTGAACGAATTGTCCGTCGCGTCGTAATCGTTGAAGTCGCCGCCGTAACGGAACGACACGCGGCCGTCCGGCTCGTAGTGCGCCAGACCCTGGTCCACGAAGTCCCAGATGAATCCGCCCTGGTAGGCGGGGTATTTGCGCACGAGGTCCCAGTAGAGGTCGAACCCGCCCAGCGAGTTCCCCATGGCGTGCGCGTATTCGCACTGGATGAGCGGTTTGTCCGGATTCGACTCGCAGTACTCCCGGCAGCGCCCGTAATCCCAGTACATCGGGCAGACAATGTCCGTATAGGGCGAACCCTCCTCCGTCTTGTAGCCGATCGCCTGCTCGTACTGCACCGGACGCGACGCGTCATACTCCTTCACCCAGCGGTAGGAGGCCTCGAAATTGGGCCCCATGCCCGCCTCGTTGCCCAGCGACCAGACGATCACCGAGGGATGGTTCTTGTCGCGCAGCACCATCCGGCTGCTGCGCTCCACGTGCGCCTTCGCATAGGCCGGGTTCTTCGCCAGCGTGCTTTCGCCGTATCCCATGCCGTGCGACTCGACGTTGGCCTCGTCCACGACATAGAGCCCGTAACGGTCGCAGAGGTCGTACCACTGCGGGTCGTTCGGGTAGTGACATGTGCGCACCGCGTTGATATTCAACTCCTTCATGATGCGTATATCCTCGATCATCCGCTCACGGCTCACGGCATATCCCTTCAGGGGATCCATCTCGTGACGGTCGGCGCCCTTGATCAGCACGGGCTGCCCGTTCACGAGCAGTTGCCCGCCGCGAATCTCCACCGAGCGGAATCCGACGCACTGCGTGACGGTCTCGGTCACCCGGCGGCCGTCCGACACGGCGATTTCGAGCGTATAGAGGTTCGGCTCCTCGGCCGACCATTTCGCGGGACCGGCCACGTCCAGCTCCGCGGAGGCTGCGCCGTCGCGGGGTTTCAGCGTTCCGGAAGCCACCTCCGCACCCGCCGCGTCGCGCAGCGTCAGCGCGAGGGATTTCACCTGCGGCGTGGTCCGCGTCTCCACGGCCAGCACGGCGTCGCGGTAGTCGGCGTCGAGCGCGGTCGTGATGCGCACGTCCTCGAGGTGCGCCCTGTCGCGCGCCACCAGCTCCACGCTGCGGGCGATGCCCGACAGCCGCCAGAAGTCCTGATCCTCCAGATACGTGCCGTCCGACCAGCGGTAGATCTGCAGCGCGACGAGGTTCTCGCCCGGCCGGAGGTACTTCGTCACGTCGAACTGCGCCGCCAGCTTGCTGTCCTCGCTGTAACCGACGAAGCGGCCGTTGATCCAGACGTAAACGTTCGACGTGGCGGAGCCGATCGAAAGCGTGACCTGCTTTCCGGCCCAGCCGGCCGGCACGTCGAACGTGCGGCGGTAGGAACCCACGTGATTCTCGGTGTCGGGGACGTGCGGCGGATCGTTCCGGAAGTTGCCGCGCCATGCGTAGCCCACATTGACATAGACCGGATCGCCGTATCCGTTCAGCTCCCAGATTCCCGGCACGGGCATCGTGTCCCATGCGCTGTCGTCGTAATCCGTGCGCCAGATGCCGTCGGGCCGCTCCGTCGCGTGGCGCACCCATTTGAAACGCCACACGCCGTCGAGCGACAGCCGCTCGCCCGCCTCGAACGAGGAGCGCATCGGCAGCCGGTTCACGGCATTGACCTCCGGATCGCGCCATTCGGTCCACGTCTGCGCCGCAGCGCCCCATGCAAAGCCCGTCAGGAACCACGCCGTCAGGGCCAGGATTCGTCTTTTCATGACTTTTCGGTTTTATTCGGTTTCAGGTTCGTTCCGTCCGTATCGGAGGTGCAGTCCACGAGGCTCATCTCGCACCGCCGGCAGTCGAAATCGAGCCGGTAGCGGTGCCGGCCGCGTTCGAGCCACAACCCGCCCCGCAGGCGGGGATTTTCGCGCAGGCATTCGCCGATCTCGCGGCGGATGCAGTAGGCCGAGCGCAGCACCGTACGGCCCGCGGTCGTCGGCGCCAGGTCCAGCCCCCGCTCGATCCGCAGCACCCCGTGGTCGCGGTAAAAGGCCTCGGCCAGACGGTTGGTCACGTTCTCCTCGGCCGTGAGGCATTCCGAAGGGTAACGCGCCGCGGGATCCTCGGCGAGAATCCGGTGTTCGGGAACCCGGGCCCGCCGCATCTCCGCGAGCCGTCCGAGCGCCTCGCGGCGCAACCCGGCCACGAGCGACGCGGGGGCGAATCGTTCCGCGCCCCGCACCTCGACCCCGCGCACGGAGAAGATCGTGTCGCCGCTGCGGGCGGCCTGCCGCCGCAGCGCCTCGGCATTGGCCTCCGGATCGTGCGCCGGGCCGAGCTCCACGCGCCGCGACGCCGAGGCCGCGATCCCCTCGCAGTCCGTATAGGTCAGGCGCAGCTCCCCGGCCGAGACCTCCGCGAGCGCCGTGACGGGAATCACCCGCCGCGTGCGGCTGCGCTCGACCCGGAGCGTGAAGGCCCTGTCGTAGTTGCGGAAAACCTCCGCGCCCGGAACGATTCCCTTCATGCGGCGGGGCACGATGCGTCCGCCCTCCGCCGCATTGACGTTCGTGCCGACGAGGCCTCCGGGCGTAACGAAACAGATGCCGTCCCCGGCCGCCAGCGTCCGGCCCTCCGCCGCGTCGAGCCGAAAAGCGCCCCGCTCGACCCGGACGACACGGCCGATGCGCTCGCCCACGGCCTTCGGCGTGTCGAACGACGCCACGCCGGCGCACCGTCCCGCGAAGAAGTATTCGGATTCGCCGCGCGTGAAGCTCTTGGCCGTGTCGGGCGTGAAGTCCGGGACGCTCTCGCCCACGGAGGCCCGTCCGAGACGGGGCCGGGCGGCCAGCGCCTCGTCCGTCGCCCGGCGGTAGAAGGCCACCACGTTGCGGATGTAGTTCACGTCCTTGAGGCGCCCCTCAATCTTGAACGACGTGACGCCCGCATCGAGCAGTTCGCCCAGATGCGCCGACAGATTCATGTCGCGCACCGAGAGCAGGTGCTTCCCCGCGATATAGGTGTGTCCGCGGCCGTCCGTCAGGTCGTAGGTGAGCCGGCAGGGCTGGCTGCATGCGCCGCGGTTGCCGCTGCGTGCGGACATCGACCGCGACAGGAAGCAGCGGCCGCTGTACCCCACGCAGATCGCCCCGTGCACGAAGCACTCCACCTCGGCCCGCGTCGCGCGGCAGATCGCGCGGATTTCGTCGAGCGAAAGGTTCCGCTCCAGAATGACGCGCGCGAACCCCGCCTCGCCCAGGAACCGCGCCCCTTCGGGCGTGCGGTTCGACACCTGCGTCGAGGCATGCAGCTCGACCGGAAGATCCATCCGCCGCAGGGCCATGTCCTGCACGATGAGCGCATCGACCCCCGCGGCGATCAGCTCGCGCGCCTGCCGTTCGGCCTCCTCCAGCTCGTCGTCCCAGAGGAGCGTGTTGAGCGTGGCGTGCACCCGCACGCCGAAGCGGTGGGCATACGCCGCGACGCGGGCGATTTCCTCCGCGGTGTTCCCGGCGGCCTGCCGCGCCCCGAAGCGCGCGCCGCCGATATAGACGGCATCGGCGCCCGCATCGACGGCCACGACGGCCGAGGCGTAATCTTTGGCCGGAGCCAGCAGTTCGACGGTTTTCACAGCGGTGGAATTTTGCACAAAAATACGAAACTATCCGCAATAAACGCCCTCATCCACAAAAATCCATCGCCAACATCCTCGGTAAAAGTCTACGGTCGTTTTTTTGCCCCATATTGCAAAGCCATGGATTCCAGATCCCGGAATTTTGCGGCAAGTTTGCTCATACTATCCTTATCCACCCATGTTTTTGGTTCTCTTTGAGCCATATCCACAAATGCTAGAAACGATAACTTAAATTCATCATATGCATTCTGCAAATCATCTACTAATAGACTTAAATCACTGTTATCCAATGTATTTATACTAATAATCTCATGTATATTTCTTTCAATTTCTTCTCCACATTGATTTAATATCAAAATATCCCAACTGGGACTAACATGAGCCGGGAGAATCATCCGTGTAGGATTCTGCCGCAAATCTATATTCTGACAAAATTCTTCTATCTGTTTGCTATCAGGAATCTTTTTTTCAAATATAGTAGTATATCGTCGAGGATCGTCAATAGAGAACTGCGCTACTTGAATATTTTCAAATAAATATTCTCCCATATTTATCAACCGTTCCATCCGCTTCAACAAAAGTCCATTTATATACCTCATATTACGATACCGCGGTAGAATCACCGTCACAACATATACAATTGTGGCAGAAATAACGGACCAGCAAAGCGAAGACAACCAGCCCGGAATACACAAAGACAGCAATATAACTACTATCGCACACAGTCCAAACAAAAACACACTATCCCATCCTAACAAAAATAAATACTTCCTCATTGTTTATAAAGAATTATCTTTTCTGTTGTTTTTATTTGATTGGTAATTGTTCCACTTTCATCATAATACACATATGTCGTTGTTCCATATCGAATATTATCCGAGTCCGCGTAGGTATAATCTGTTTCTATTTCACTGGACAAAAATCTTTTCCCGGATATATTTACATAATTCACATTTTTTACGCTAATTACCCGACCGATATTATCATATTCATATTCAATATGAGTAGATTCCAATCCATTCTCATCATAAATAATCTGACTGCTAAATTTCTGACTACTCCACGCACAGTTGCACGGCGTACAGTTGCACGACGCATCCGAATCATTTCCCGAAGATGGAATATCGCCGGTTGTAACATCATTTCCAGATTCGATCTTACTTTCGTTTCCGCATGCTTGGATGGCAAGGCTGATAACGGCACCCAAAACAAAGGCCGCAAACAACAAACTCAATTTTTTCAACATAACGCTTCATTAATTTAAATTAAACAAATCTTTCCGCAAAATGGATCGTATGAATGCAAAAAGCGTGGGACAACGTCTGATTCGTTTCTGAGGTATCGCCAAACACCCTTACCCAAATAGACAAAGCCCACGCCATCAGACGCGAGCATCAACCTATTCCCGGGTATTCTTCAATTTGGCGATTTTCAGAAACGAGAATAAAAGCCAACGCTTTTCATATGTCAATCAAACAACGATTCCTTATACCATAGGCATGAATACGTTTCCTTTTTACAAAGATAGTGAAATTCATCGGACCGACAACCGCCGGGGAGTTTTTACCCGATGAAAAAGATACACTTTCACGCATTTTTTGTAATTTTGTTGCTCGTAATGCGAAAACACAAAAAACTTCCGATACCATGCTTACGATCAAGCAAATCCGCGACGACCGCGACGCTGCCGTCCGTAAACTCGCCAAGAAGGGTGTCGACGCCGCACAGGCCATCGACCGGATCCTCGCACTCGACGACCGCCGCAAAGCCATCCAGGTCGAGCTGGACACGACGCTCGCCGCCCAGAACAAGGCCGCCAAGGAGATCGGCGCGCTGATGGGCCAGGGCCGCCGCGACGAGGCCGAGGAGCGCAAGCGCTTCGTGGCCGACCTCAAGGAGAAATCCTCGCGCCTGCAAGCCGAATCGACCGACGTGCAGCAGGAGTTGCAGGCGGCGCTGGTGACGCTCCCGAACTTCCCCGCCGACATCGTGCCCGAAGGCCGGACGGCCGAGGACAACCTCGTGGTGAAGCTCGTGGAGAACTACACCGCCCTGCCCGAGAATCCGCTGCCCCACTGGGAGCTGGCGAAGAAATACGACATCATCGACTTCGATCTGGGCGTGAAGCTCACCGGCGCGGGATTCCCCGTTTACAAGGGCAAGGGCGCACGGTTGCAGCGCGCGCTGATAAACTACTTCCTCGACTGCAACACGCGAGCGGGGTATCTCGAGGTCGAGCCGCCGATCATGGTGAACGAAGCCTCGGGCTTCGGCACGGGCCAACTGCCCGACAAGGAGGGCCAGATGTACCACGCCACGGTCGATAACTTCTACATGATCCCCACGGCCGAAGTTCCCGTGACGAACATCTACCGCGACGTGATCCTCGACGAGAAGGATTTTCCCGTGAAGATGACCGCCTACACGCCCTGCTTCCGCCGCGAAGCCGGTTCCTACGGCAAGGACGTGCGCGGCCTGAACCGCCTGCACCAGTTCGACAAGGTGGAGATCGTGCAACTGTCGCTGCCGGAGCGTTCGTACGAGGCGCTCGACGGCATGGTGGCCCATGTCGAGGGCATCGTCCGCTCGCTCGGCCTGCCGTACCGCATCCTGCGGCTGTGCGGCGGCGACATGTCCTTCACCTCGGCGCTCACCTACGATTTCGAGGTCTACTCCGAGGCGCAGAAGCGCTGGCTGGAAGTCTCCTCGGTCTCCAACTTCGAGTCGTTCCAGGCCAACCGCCTGAAGCTCCGCTACCGCGACGCCGAGAAGAAGATCCGTCTGGCGCACACGCTCAACGGCTCCTCGCTGGCCCTGCCGCGCATCGTGGCCGCGCTGCTCGAAAACTTCCAGACGCCCGAAGGCATCCGCATTCCCGAAGCGCTGGTTCCCTACACGGGATTTGATATTATCGAATAAGTTTCATATATTTGTCGGACACAAACACACACTTTAACAATAAATCTTTACAGCAATGGCTTACAAAATCACCGACACCTGCGTCGCTTGCGGAACCTGCATCGGCGAATGCCCCGTCGAGGCCATCTCGGCCGGCGATATCTACGTGATCGACCCGGACAAGTGCATCGACTGCGGCACGTGCGCAGGCGTCTGCCCGAGCGAGGCGATCTATCGGAGTAACGACGACGACGTAAAATCCGACAACAGCCGCTCCGGGGACCTTCCGGAGCGGCTGTTTTTACGGTCCGCCCCGAAAAACACCGCCATGATCCGCACGATCTGCCTCGCGGCCGCCCTGCTCGCGGCGGCCTGCACCCGCCCGACGGATGACCTGGAACACCGCCTCGACGAGGCGCTGGAGGGCCGCCGCGCCCGGATCGGCGTCGCCGTCCGCACACCCGACGGCCGCACGATCCGCCGCGGAGACGTTCCGCTGCCGCTGCTGAGCGTCTTCAAGGTTCCCGTGGCCCTGGCCGCCCTCGACCGTGCCGCACGCGAACGCATGCCCCTTTCGGCTCCGTTCGACGTAGGTCCCGAACGGCTCGACGGCAATACGTACAGCCCGATGCGCGACTCGCTGCCGCCCGAAGGAGGCACGGTGACGCTCGCCGGCCTGATCCGGTACAGCATTTCGCTGAGCGACAACATCGCCTGCGACCGGCTGCTCGATTTCGCCGGAGGCCCCGCAGCCGTGGAGGAGTACCTCCGCGGGGCGGGCATCGGAGGATTCCGCATCGCGGCCTCCGAACGCACGATGCACCGCGCGACGGAAAACCAGCGCCTCAACACGGCCCCGCCGTCGGCCGTCTGCGAACTCTTCGCCCGCCTGCTGCGGGGCGGACTGCTCCCCGCGGAATACGACGCACTGCTCCGCAGCGCACTGGAGGAGGCCCCGACCGGAGCGAACAAGCTCCGTGCGGGACTGCCCGGCAACGTCCGCCTCGGCCACAAGACCGGCTCCTCAGACCGCACGGCCGAAGGCGTGCGCATCGCCGACAACGACGCGGGCTACGTCCTGCTGCCCGACGGCCGGAGCTACTGTGTCGCGGTCTTCGTCACCGACTCCCGCGAGACGGACGGAACGAATGCCGCCATCGCCGCCGAAATCTCCCGTGCGGCCTACGAATGTTTCACCCGAAACGACCCGTAACGAAATGAACGAACTCGAAAAGATGCGGGCGGGATTCTGGCTACACGCCGTCTGTCCGCCCATCGGCGAGGCCCTGCGCCGGACCGAGGAACTGGTCTTCACACTCAACGCCCTGCCGCCCTCGCGGCGCGAGGAGCGCGAAGCGATTCTGAAACGGCTTTTCGGCCGGGTCGGCCGGAACTGCTGTCTGCACAGCCCGTTCCATTGCGACTTCGGGGAGAGCATCTCCATCGGCGACGACTTCGTGGGGAACTTCGGCCTCACGATCCTCGACGAAGCGCCCGTCACGATCGGCGACCGGGTGCTGATCGGCCCCAACGTGGGCATCTACACCGTGAACCACGCCCTGCTGCCCGACCAGCGGGCCGAAGGGATCATGCGCTCGCTGCCCGTCACGATCGGCAACGACGTCTGGATCGGCGGCCATACGGTCGTAACGCAGGGAGTAGCCATCGGCGACGGCACGGTGATCGGCGCAGGAAGCGTCGTGACGCGCGACATCCCCGCCGGGGTCGTCGCCGTGGGCAACCCCTGCCGCGTCGTGCGGCCCGTCACCGAGGCGGACCGCATCGCTGAAGTCTTTTAGGGCAGGCCGCCTATTCGTACAACAGATACTTCGCCCGCAGTGCGGTAAAACGCGCGACGTCCTCCTGCCAGCGGGCGCGGATCTCCTCGTCGGAAGCTCCGGCGCGGATCATCGGGCGCACCCACCCCACGCCGACGAGCTTCTCGAACATCGGGGTGAAGAACTCCTCGCCCAGCGCCTCCAGATCGCGGTAGGCGTCGATCACATAGCGCAGCGAGAAACCCACCCCGCGCGACTCGCCGAGCGGCATGCCGCTCAGATCGACGCCCCGGCACACGCGCCCTTCGAGCGGCGGGTGCTTGGCCCCGTCCGTCGGACGGGGCGTGAAGGAGAACTCCCGCCCGCGCATATCCGGATGGCCGTAAACCTCGAACGGCCGGTCCGTGCCGCGCCCGAGGCTCACGACCGTCCCCTCGAAGGGGCACAGCGAGGCATAGAGGTAAACGGCGCGCTGCGTCGGCAGGTTGGGCGACGGCGCCACGGGCAGCCGGTATTCGGTGGCATGGGTATAGCCGCGGCACGGGACGACGATCAGATCGCACGGCGCGGCCCAGCCCTCTCCCACGGCCATGCGGGCGATCTCGCCGAGCGTCATGCCGTGCAGCACGGGGATCGGCAGCGCCCCGACGCCCGAACGGTACTTCATGTCGAGCACGGGACCGTCCACTCGCCCGCCGTTGGGATTCGGACGGTCCAGCACGATCACCCTGCGCCCGGCGGCGGCACAGGCGTCCATCATCCGCAGCATGGTGATATGGTAGGTGTAGAACCGCAGCCCCACGTCCTGCATATCGACCACCAGGACGTCGAACGTGCGCATCGTCTCTCCGGAAGGACGGCCCGACCCGCCGTCGTAGAGCGACCGGATCGGAATGCCCGTCCGCGGGTCCTCCGAATCGTCCACACGCTCCCCGGCGTCGGCAGCGCCGCGGAACCCGTGCTCGGGCGAGAAGATGCCCGTCACGCGGAATCCCCTCCCGTGCAGCAGATCGACCAGATGGACCCTCCCGGAGGCGTCGGCGCCCGGCGCACCGGGCATGTCGGCCACGGAGGTCTGATTGGCCAGCACCGCCACGCGGCGCCCTTCGAGCAACGGGAAATAGGCCGTGGTGTCGGTCATCCCGACCCGCGGCTGCGCCAGAACGGCCGGTGCGGCCAGCAGCGCACACACGGCCAGACAACAGAATATCCGACGTTTCATAGGCTTTTACGGATTTTTCGCTCTTCGCTAATACAACGGTCTCCGGGGGACAGCCGCCCGGAGATCAGGGATTCTCCACGAAATGAACCGGATGCCGGTCCCAGTATTTCCGGTAGGTCTCATTCTCCCGGCCGTTCAGATCGAGCTGGTACATCCGGAAGGTCACCGGACGGTTCTTCGGCTGCCACAGCTCCTCGTACGAGTAGCGGTAGGTCATGCCGACGGCCCGCATCACGGCTCCGCTCCGCGGATTGTTCACGTCGTGCGTCGCCGTGACATACGGCGCGCCCGTCCGCTTCAGCCGTGCGATCACCGCCCGGCAGGCCTCGGTGCAGATGCCACGGTTCCAGAACGCCCGTCCGAGGGCGTATCCCAGATCGCGGCTGTCGTCGCCGCTCACATGCACGCAGCCGACAGGCTCCGGCCTTCCTTTCAGGCAGACCGCATAGTAAAGCCCGCCCTGCCGGACCCAGTCGCCGATATACCGCAGGTAGCGCTCCGCCTCCGCCGCATCCCGCAACGAAAACATCGGCAGGAACTCATTGACCTCCGGATCGCCCAAGAAGGCGAGCAGCGCCTCCGCATCCTCCCCGGAAAAACGCCGCAGCAGCAGCCGATCCGTCTCCATGCGATCCGTATCTCCCGCAACCGGCTCCATATTCCTCTTCTTATTACGCCTGCCCGCCGAACTCCATCAGGTAGGCCTTGATGAAGGCGTCCAGGTCGCCGTCCATGACCGCCTCCACGGCCGAGGTCTGCACGCCCGTGCGGTGGTCCTTCACGCGGCGGTCGTCGAAGACGTAGGAGCGTATCTGCGAGCCCCACTCGATCTTCTTCTTCGACGCCTCGAGCGCCTGCTGCGTGGCCATGCGCTTGTCCAGCTCGCGCTGGTAGAGCTTCGACCGGAGGATGCGCATGGCATTCTCGCGGTTCATCAGCTGCGAACGGGTCTCCATGTTCTCGATCAGGAACTCCACCGCCTCGCCCGTGTCGGGGTCCTTGCCGTGGTAACGCAGCCGCACGGCCGTCTCGACCTTATTGACGTTCTGGCCGCCCGCACCCGACGAGCGGAAGGTGTCCCACTCGATGTCGGCCGGGTTGATCCGTATCTCGATCGTATCGTCCACCGCGGGCGAGACGAAGACCGACGCGAAGGTCGTCTGTCGCTTGTTGTTGGCGTTGAAGGGCGACAGGCGCACCATGCGGTGCACGCCGTTCTCGCTCTTGAGGTAGCCGTAGGCGTACTCGCCCTCGAACTCGAGCGTGCAGGACTTCACCCCCACCTCGTCGCCGGCCTGGTAATCCAGCACCTTGACCTTGTAGCCGTGCGCCTCGCCCCAGCGGGTATACATGCGCAGGAGCATCGACGCCCAGTCGAGCGCCTCCGTGCCTCCGGCTCCGGCGTTGATGTCCAGAATCGCCCCCAGCTTGTCCTCGTCGCGGCGCAGCATGTTGCGCATCTCGAGCTGTTCGATACGTTCCAGCGTCCGGGCATACTGCTCGTCGAGTTCGGCCTCCGTCACCACGCCCTCCTTCACGAAGTCGGGCATCAGCTGCAGGTCCTCGACCTCCTTGCACACGGCGTCGTAGTCCTCGACCCACGCCTTGATCCCCGCCACCTTGCGCAACTGCTCGCGCGCCTTGTCGGGATTCTCCCAAAAATCCGGCTCCTGGGTCTTCTCCTCCTCGTTGCGGAGGTCGATGCGTTTCTGCTCGATGCCCAGACACCGCTCCAGCGCCGCACGGCGCCGCTCCATCTCCTTGATCTGCTCTGCAAGTACCATACGTCAGAATTTCATGTTCAGTTTCCGCGACGCGAACTCCAGGATGAAATCCGCCGTTCCCTCGTCGCCGAAGACCGAGGAGTCGATGCAGAGGTGGTAGGTCGCCGCCGCCCCCCAGGTCTTCGAGCTGTAATAATTGTAGTAACCGGCCCTGCGGGCGTCGCCGCGCTCCATCTGCGCACGCGCCTCGTCGGCCGTGCAGCCCGTGCGCGCGCAGATGCGGCGGATGCGATCCGCCTCGGAGGCCGAAATGAAGACATCGACCCGCCGCGGGTGCTCGCGCAGAATGTAATCGGCGCACCGGCCGACGAAGATGCACGACTCGTGCTCGGCCACATCGCGTATCACGTCGCTCTGGATCTTGAACAGCGCGTCGTTCGACAGCACGCTGGTCACCCCGCCGCAGTCGCCCGCGAAGGGCGAGCGCAGGTAGCCGATCATGGTCGAAAGCACGCTGCGCGACTCCTTCTCGTCGGCCTTCTCGAAGAACTCGGCGCACAGGCCGCTCTGCCTGGCCGCCAGCGTCAGCAGCTCCTTGTCGTAGAGCCGGACGCCCAGCCGCCGGGCGATGATCTCCCCGATGTCCTTGCCGCCGCTGCCCAGCTGGCGGCCTATGTTGATTACGAACAGCTCTTTCATGGTCGTCGTTCTGTTTTATTCGTTGGCGGAGCGGGCCGCGATCGCGGCCCGGAATTTCCGCAGTTGATACGTCAGCATGAAGAAGGCCACCACCGTAGCCAGCAGGTCCGACAGGGGCATGGCGCACCACACGCCCCAGCCGCCGCCCCAATCGGTATGGGCCTCGAAGACGCGGGGCAGGAACAGCAGGCCCGGCAGCAGGAAGACCAGCTGGCGCGACAGCGACATGAAGATCGCCTTGCCGGCCATGCCGATACTCTGGAAAAAGTTCGTCGCCACCATCTGGAACCCGATGATCGGGAAGCAGAGGAAGACGATGCGCATGCCGTCCGCGGCCAGCCGCACCAGCTCCTCGTCGGTCGTGAAGAGCGACACGGCCAGATGGGGCATGAACTCCCCGACGACGAAGCCCGAGGAGGTGACGCACACGGCGCATACGATCGTCAGCCGCAGCACCTTGAGCACGCGGTCGTACTGCTGCGCGCCGAAATTGTACCCGGCGATGGGCTGCATGCCCTGGTTGATGCCCATGACGATCATGACGAAGATGAACGCCAGGCGGTTCACGATGCCGTAGGCGCCGATCATCAGATCGCCGCCGTAGGTCTTCAGCCCCTTGTTGATCAGGATGACGATGAAACACGCCGTGAGGTTCATCAGAAAGGGCGACATGCCGATAGCCAGCATGTCGCGGACGAGCCGCCGGCGCAGCCGGTAGATGCCCGGCTGGAAGTGCATCAGCTCGCGGCGGTCCGACAGGATGCGGAACTGCCAGACGAGCGACACGACCTGCGCGATCACCGTGGCGATGGCCGAGCCGCGGATGCCCCAGCCGAAGCCGTAGATGAACAGCGGGTTGAGCGCGGTGTTGATGAGCACCGTGTTGATCGTGGCGTACATCGCCTTGCGGGGATTGCCCGAGGCGCGCAGCACGGCGTTCAGCCCCAGATACATGTGCGTCACGACATTGCCCGCGAGGATCACCGACATGTATTCGCGGGCGTAGCCGATCGTGGCATCGCTCGCGCCGAAGAAGTAGAGTATCGGGTCGAGGAACGCCAGCGCGAGCAGGCCGAAGACGGTTCCGATAATCAGATTGAGCACCAGCACGTTGCCCAGCACCAGGCGGGCCGTGTCGTAGTCGCGCTGTCCCAGACGCATCGACACGAGCGTCGCGGCGCCCACGCCCACGAGCGACCCGAAGGCCGCGGCGAGGTTCATCAGCGGGAAAGTCAGCGCCAGTCCCGAGATGGCCAGAGGTCCCACGCCGTGACCGATGAAGATGCTGTCCACCATGTTGTAGAGCGACGAGGCGGTCATGGCGACCACCGCCGGCACGGCGTATTGCACGAGCAGCTTCCGGATACGCTCGGTCCCGAGCTCCATCGCCGCCGATTTGAGTTCTGTTGTCGGCATAATTCCTCTTTCGTTTTCTCCTTACCGCGGCACGGCCCGGTCGAGCCGGCCGAACCACTCCCCGTAGAGCTCCGGATCGGTCGCCAGCCCCAGCTCCTCGGTGCAGAACGCCTGCGCCGAAGAGGAGTACCACTGCCGCGAGACGTAGATCGTAAGGCACACCTCGCTGGTCTGCTGCGCCGGGGCGACGAGGAAGCTCATGCGGCGGATTTCGCCCGCCACGGGAACCGCGGCTCCGTCATAGGGCAGCACCTGCCGCGCCACGACCAGCCCCGAGCTCCGGTCCGCCGTCTCGACGAAGCACCCCTCGGCGCGCAGGACCCCGAGCAGCAGCGAGAAGGTCTCCTCCGCGCCGACGGTCATGCGGTGGCGCGTCAGCGAGTCGATTTCCTGCGGCGCCGGCATTCCCGAGCCGACGGCCGTGCCCTGACGCGACTGCATGTAGAACGGGGCCGTGCAGCCGCACGCCCCGACCGCTACGACGGCGGCCGCGAGGTATTTGATCCATCCTCCCATTTCCGAACGACTTTCGCATACGGCGGCCGCGGAAATCCCCGGCCGCCCCTTTCCTACTCCAGTTCCCAGTCCGAACCGTCCTTGCGGTCCTTGACGCGGATTCCGGCCGCCGTGAGTCCGTCGCGGATGCGGTCCGACGCGGCCCAGTCCTTCGCGGCCTTCGCCTCCTGCCGCATGGAGAGCAGCATCTCCACCAGCGGCGTCACGTAGTCGCGCCCGGCGGCCGCACCGGCGGCCTTCTCGTCGCGCAGGCCCAGAATGTCGAACGCATAGCGGTGCACGGTGCGCTTCAGCGCGTCGAGGTCGGCCTCCGAGATCGTCTCCCGCCCGTCGGCGATCTGGTTGATCGTCCGCACCCAGTCGAAGAGCGCCGAAATGACCATCGGCGAGTTCAGGTCGTCGTCCATCGCCGCACGGCACCGCTCCTCCAGCTCCGCGGGATTCACCGTCGAAGCGGCCGCAGGGCGGAGCTTCTCCAGCGCCTCGATGCCCTTCATCAGGCGGTCCAGCCCCTTCTCGGCGGCCTGCAAGGCCTCGTTCGAGAAGTCGAGCGTCGAGCGGTAGTGGGCCTGCAGGACGAAGAAGCGGATCGTCATGGGCGAATAGGCCTGCGCGAGCAGCTCGTGCGTCCCCGCGAACAGTTCCCCGAGGGTGATGAAGTTGCCCAGCGACTTGCCCATCTTCTGCCCGTTGATCGTAATCATGTTGTTGTGCACCCAATAGCGTGCCGAATCGTGCCCGAGCGCCGCCGTGGACTGCGCGATCTCGCACTCGTGGTGCGGGAACATCAGGTCCATGCCGCCGCCGTGAATGTCGAACCGCTCGCCCAGGTAGCGCATCGACATGGCCGAGCACTCCATGTGCCAGCCGGGGAATCCTTCGCTCCACGGCGAGGGCCAGCGCATGATGTGTTCGGGCGAGGCCTTCTTCCACAGCGCGAAGTCGTAGGAGTGGCGCTTGTCCGACTGCCCGTCCAGTTCGCGCGTGTTGGCCACGATATCCTCCAGATTGCGGCCCGAGAGGCGGCCGTAGCGGTATTTCCCGTTGTACTTCTCGACGTCGAAATAGACCGACCCGTTCGAGACGTAGGCGAACCCGTCGTCGAGAATGCGCCGGATCAGCTCGATCTGCTCGATGATATGGCCCGAGGCGTAGGGCTCGATCGAGGGCGTCTCGACGTTGAGCGCATCCATCGCCCTGTGGTAGCGCTCCGTGTAGTAGTGCGCCACCTCCATCGGTTCGAGCTGCTCGAGCCGTGCCTTCTTGGCGATCTTGTCCTCGCCCTCGTCAGCGTCGTGCTCCAGATGGCCCACGTCCGTCACGTTGCGCACGTAGCGCACCTTGTAGCCCGAAGCCTTCAGGTAGCGGAACAGGAGGTCGAACGTCACCGCCGGCCGGGCATGCCCCAGGTGGGGATCGCCGTAAACGGTCGGTCCGCAGACATACATGCCGACGCGCCCGGCCACGAGCGGCTCGAAGGTCTCCTTGCGGCGGGTGAGCGTATTGTAAAGTACGAGTTTGGAATCCATAGCGCTTTTTGAAAAAAATCGTTTCGAACGGGTAAAGTTACGACTTTTTCGCCACATATCGGCCATTTCCCGCCGAAAAAATCCCCTGCGGCGGAGTTTTCCGCACGCACCGCGTAATAAGAATTGGAAGTCCGGCGTTAAATAGCTATATTTGCCGAGATAAACCCGTATCATATACTGTATATGACATTTTTCAAACGCTGGAACAACATCGTCGGATGGGCCGTCTTCGCCATCGCCGCGATGGTTTACCTTCTGACGATGGAACCCGTTTCGAGTCTCTGGGACTGCTCGGAGTTCATCGCCACCTCCTACAAACTCGAAGTGGGCCACCCGCCCGGAGCGCCGCTGTTCATGATGCTGGCGCGTCTGGCCACGCTCTTCGCCTTCGGCAACCCCGACTACGTGGGCATCGCCGTCAATACGATGAACTCCCTGGCCAGCGCCTTCTGCATCCTCTTCCTCTTCTGGACGATCACCCACCTGGCGCGGCGCATGATGACCCGCGGCGGCGCCCCCTCGCCCGCACAGACATGGGCCGCGCTGGGCGCCGGAGCCGTCGGCGCGCTGGCCTACACCTTCACCGACACCTTCTGGTTCTCGGCCATCGAGGGCGAGGTCTATGCCCTCTCGTCCATGTTCACGGCCCTCGTGGTCTGGCTCATGCTCAAATGGGAGGAGCAGGCCGACCAGCCCCACGCCTCGCGCTGGATCGTGCTGATCGCCTACCTGATGGGCCTCTCGATCGGCGTGCACATCCTCAACCTGCTGACCATCCCCACGCTGGCGTTCATCTACTACTTCCGCACGACCGACCGCGTGACGTGGCGCGGCGTCGCGTGGACGACGCTCGCGGCCGGGGCCGTGCTCGTGTTCATCAACAACATCATCATCCCCTACACGGTCTGGATCGGCGCGCAGATCGACACGCTGGCGGTCAATACGCTGGGGCTTCCGGTCAATTCGGGCATGGTGGTCTTCGCGCTGGCGCTCATCCTCGGACTGGGCTGGGCCTCGTGGAAGGCCCACCGCCGGGGGCGCGTCGTCCTGAACATCCTGCTGCTCTCGACGACGATGATCCTCGTGGGCTTCTCCTCCTACGCCTCGATGACCATCCGCGCCGCGGCCAACCCGCCGATGAACTCCAACAACCCGAACAATCCGCACGCGCTGCTGGCGGTGCTCAACCGCGACCAGTACGGCAGCCGCCCGCTGCTCTACGGCCCCTACTTCTCGGCGCCTCCCGAGGCGCTCGTGGAGAAGGAGGTCACCTACCTCGACGAGGACGGGCGCTACAAGACGGCGCGTATCCCCTCGCACTACACCCACGCCCCGGAATTCATGCACCTCTTCCCCCGCATGTGGGACGCTAACAAGGACGAACGGGAGTACAAACAGTGGGGCGCCTACCGCACCCGCACCGAGATCGCACGCGACGAAAACGGCGAGGCGGTCCGCGACGAGCAGGGGCGTCCGGTGCGGCAGGAGGTGCTCGACTTCGGCCGCAGGCGCACCTATACGGACTCCTACGGCGACACGCGCGCCGTGACCGAACCCACCTTCGGGGAGAACCTCCACTACTTCTTCAACTACCAGCTCTCGTACATGTACTGGCGCTACTTCCTCTGGAACTTCGTGGGGCGCCAGAGCGACATACAACCCACGCGCACGACGATCACCGACGGCAACTGGCTCTCGGGCATCAAATGGATCGACGAGAAGTACCTCGGACCGCAGGAGAACCTGCCGCGCGAGGTGGCCGGCAACAAGGGCCGCAACACCTACTACTTCCTGCCGTTCCTGCTGGGACTCGTCGGGCTGCTCTACCAGCTCAACCGCGACCCGCGCAACTTCTCGATCGTCATGTGGCTATTCATCATGACGGGTATCGCGCTAGTCTTCTACTTCAACACCTCGCCGGGCGAACCCCGCGAACGCGACTACGTCTATGCCGGCTCGTTCTACGCCTTCT
Organism: Alistipes dispar; assembly: GCF_006542685.1. Taxonomy (NCBI): domain Bacteria; kingdom Pseudomonadati; phylum Bacteroidota; class Bacteroidia; order Bacteroidales; family Rikenellaceae; genus Alistipes; species Alistipes dispar. The sequence continues at coordinate 753,649 of NZ_AP019736.1, forward strand.
CGATCTGGATCGGCTTCGGCGTGCTGGCCCTGCGCGAACTCTTCGCACGGCTGACCGGGCGCGACACGGCGGCGACCGTCGCCGCAACGGCCGTCTGCATGGCCGTGCCCGCGATTCTGGCGGCCCAGAACTGGGACGACCACGACCGGTCGGGCCGCTACATGGCGCGCGACATCGGCTGGAACTACCTCCAGTCCACGCTGCCCAACTCCATCATCATCAACTACGGCGACAACGACACCTTCCCGCTCTGGAACAATCAGGAGGTCTATGGCGTGCGTCCCGACGTGCGGATCATGAACACCTCCTATCTGGGCGGCGAATGGTACATCGACGAGATGAAGACCCGCGCCAACGACGCTCCGGGCGTGCCCTTCTCGCTGCCCAAGAGCAAATACACCCATACGAACGACTACATCCCGGTATATGACATCGTTGACCATCCGGTGGACATCCGCGAGGTGATCGACTTCGTGCGCAGCGAGGATCCGCGGAGCAAGACCGCGCTCTCCGACGGCACGCCGACCGATTACATTCCCTGCAAGCGCATCGCGCTGCCGGTGAACAAGGAGAACGCCATCGCCTCGGGCATCGTGGCCGAGAAGGACCGCGACCAGATGGTGGACACGGTTTACATCAACCTCAAGAAGAACGCGCTGGCCAAGAACGAGCTGATGCTGCTCGACATGCTGGCCAATTTCGACTGGAAACGCCCGATCTACCTCACGCAGGTCTATATCCTGCAGAACTTCGGACTGATGGACTACCTCCAGTTCGACGGCTACGCCTACCGTTTCGTGCCGATCCTCACCCCGGTACGGAACGCCTACGAAATCGGCCGCATCGACCCCGACTACGCCGCGCCGCTGCTGCGCGACAAGTTCCGCTACGGCAACCTCTCGGACCCGGACATCTACTGCGACTACTTCATCCAGTACAACCTCTCGGCCTCGCACGCCCGGGAAGCCTTCGCCCGCGTGGCCAAGGAGCTGTTGCGGCAGAACCGCGTGGAGGAGGGCGTCGAGCTGCTCGACCTGGGGCTCGAACGGCTCCCGACCTCGCAGATCCGCTTCACGGACGCCAACACCTACCCGTTCCTCGAGGCCTACTACGCCGCTTCGGCGCTCGGTGCGCCGGATGCCGCCGGGAAGGGCGACGCCCTGCTGCGCGAATACGCCCGGACGCTCATCGAGTACATCGAGTACTACCTGCAATTCGAGGGAGCGCAGGGCGACATGATCTCGGGTGCGCTCGACGAGAAGCTCGACCAGTTGGGCGACGTTTACTACCTGGCCAGCTACGCCGGACGCCGCGACGTGGTGGCCGAGCTGAACGACTACTACCGTTCGCTGGGCGTCTCGGAGGAGAACCTGCTCGACGCAGGCGACAAGCCCCACGGCGACACGGTGCAGATAGTGACCGCCGGGGAGTGACCGCCGGGGCGAAACGCCCGGCGGACAGGGCCAGCCGGCCAAGCCGGAAAAAGGTTGCAGCCAAAACTGCAACCTTTTTTCATTACGGCCTTTCTGCACCGCCTGCCGCCGGACGGCCGGTCCGGACGCCGGATGCTCCGGACTCCGGACCGGGCCGAAAACAGGACGGTCCCGGATTCCCGGGACCGTCCTGTCTGTCGTCACCGCCCTCGCGGGCACGGAGCACGCGCACGACTACCGCGCTCCGGAACCGGAGGGACCGCCCTGCGGACCTTCCTCCCCGCCGGAGGCCTTGCCGCGCTTATTGTAGAGGAAACGCTTGATCTTGTGCGTCGGGGTCTTGACGAACTCCTCCTTCTCCTCGACGACCTCCGAGATGCGCGAGAAGCGGCTCACCTTGGCATTCACGAAATCCATGATCTCCTTCTTGAGCTGCTCGGTCTTGGCCTCCCACGCCTCCTTCTGCGTCGCCCACTCCTCGCGCCAGTCGTCGAGCATCGCCTCGATCTCCTCGCGGTTGAAATGCACCAGCGCCACCAGACGCCCCTCGTGCTCGGTGACGATCGAATCGGCGATGCAGACGTGCGAGTTGAGCACGCTCTCGATGTCCTCGGGATAGATGTTCTCTCCGCCCGGGCCGACGATCATGTTCTTCAGGCGGCCTTTGATATAGAGCCACCCGTCCTTGTCGAACTCGCCCAGGTCGCCCGTGCGGAACCAGCCGTCGGGAGTAAACGCTTCGGCCGTGGCTTCGGGATTCTTGTAATAGCCCAGCATGACGCTCGGCGTGAGCGCCACAATCTCGCCCTGGCGCGTCCGGGCATCGACGTTCTCGAGCCGCAGCTCGACGCCCGGCGCCTGCGGTCCGGTCGATCCGAGGCGCACCTGCGCCGGCGCGGCCCCGGCCAGCAGCGGCGCGGTCTCGGTCAGTCCGTAACCGATGGCATAGGGCACGCGGGCCTCCAGAAGGAACTGCTCGGCCCCCCGGTCGAGCTTCGCGCCGCCGATTCCGAGGAAACGCAGCCGGCGCCCGAAGAGCTTCATCAGCTTCTTGCCCGCCACGCGGTGCAGGTAGCGGCGCATGAACCCCACGCGGTAGAGCGTGCGCCAGAAGCCGTTGGAATTGAATTTGGCCAGCACCTGGTGGCGGTAGATCTTTTCGATGATGAGCGGCACGATGAGCATGACCGTGGGCCGTACCGACCGCAGGGCCGGCATCAGCGCCGAGGCCGTGGGCGGACGGTCCAGATAGACCACCCGCGCGCCCATCGAGAAGGGGTAGATCATGCCGATCGAGCATTCGTAGGTATGCGACAGCGGCAGCACCGAGAGAAACGTGTCCTCGCCGCCGATGGGGAAGATCGCGGACGACATGTCCACCTGCGCGCAGAGCGCCCGGTGGGTGAGCATCACCCCCTTGGGCTTCGAGGTCGTGCCCGAGGTGTAGATGATGACGGCCAGATCGTCCGGCGCGGGCACGGCCGTCGTCCCCTCGCCGCGCACACGCTGCGAGATGACGCCGAGGTTTTTCGTGCGCACCACGACGTTCAGCCGCTCGATGGTCCGTTTCGAAAGGCGGGTGAACAGACGGTCGGAGACCAGCAGCGCCCGAGCCTCCGAGTGCTCGATGATCATGTCCAGCTCCTCGCCCGAGAAATCGGGCAGAATGGGCACGGCGACCATCCCCGCGGATGTCACGGCCAGGTAGCAGACGCCCCAGTTGGGCATGTTGCTGCTCAGCAGGGCCACCTTGTCGCCGGGACCGAGCCCCGCTCCGGTAAGCGTCTCCTGCACCCGGGCGATACGGCGGCCCACTTCGGCGTAGGTCAGCTCCTCGCCCTCGTACATGGAAAAGGCGATCCGCGACGCGAACCGCTCCGTGCTCTGACGGACCAGTCCGTACAGTGTATTGATCGTCATGTCAAATTTCGAATTAACGTCGTATGAATAACGCGGAATTTGTGGCGAAATTACTAATTTTCGCCTGAAAATCCCTATTTTTGGGCTAAAATATCAAAATGCTCGACCATCGGAACATCAAACGGCTCGCCGCCGGGGAGGGGTTCGACCTCTGCGGCATCGCGCCGTGCCGCCATCTGGCCGAGAACGAAGCCCGTTTCCGCGAATGGCTGGCGGCGGGCTATCAGTCGTCGCTGGACTATCTGGAACGCAACGCCGACAAGCGGTTCGACCCGCGGCGGCTGGTCGAGCGGGCCCGGACGGCGGTGGTCTGCGCCGTGGCCTACAAGAACCGCGCGAGCGAAGGCTACCCGCCCGGCTGCCGCACCCGCATCGCCTCCTATGCCTGCGCGGCGGATTACCACACGACGATCCGCGACCGCCTCCGCCGGATGCTCGCCGCGCTGAAGGCCGCCCACCCCGCACTCGAGGGGCGCGCCTTCGTCGATACGGCTCCGCTCTGCGAGAAACAACTGGCCGTGGAGGCCGGGCTGGGGTGGATCGGACGGCAGTCGCTGCTCGTCACGCCGCAATACGGATCGTTCGTACTGCTGGGAGAGCTGATCCTGACGGACGAAGCCGACGCCTACGACGCCCCGTTCGAGGGGGAGGGCTGCGGCCGTTGCCGCCGCTGTCTCGAGAGCTGCCCCACGGGGGCTCTCGTCCGCTCTCGGATGCTCGACACGGGGCGCTGCATCGCCTGCCACACCATCGAAAAGGAACCCGGCACGGAGGTGGATCTCCACGGCTGGATATTCGGCTGCGACGCCTGCCAGAGCTGCTGTCCCCACAACCTCCGCGCACCGCTCCACCGCGACCCGGCGTTCGATCCCCTCTTCGATCCCCTCGCCATGGACGAGGCGGCGTGGCTCGCGCTGGACGAAGCGCGCTTCGGGGAGCTTTTCGGCCGCACGCCCCTCACCCGCAGCGGCCTGCGGCGCATCCAGCGAAACATCCGCCGGAAATGATTCCACAACGGCCAGAGCGGAACGGTCCAGGGCTTCCGCCGCTCCCGCCCGGCCTCCGTCAAACGGAAAGCGGACTTTCCCCCTTCGGGAAAGTCCGCTTTCTCATATATCTCCGAACGGCCCTGCGGCCGACCGGTCTTCTCCGGGGTTCCGGGCCCCTTACTTCGTCAGCTCGGTCAGCGCGGCCTTGGCATTCTCGGCGGCCGGGCCGTCGGTCACCTTCCGGAAGGCGGCGATGGCCTGGTCCTTCATCTCCTTGGCGTTGTAGGCGGCGCCCAGCAGGTAGTACATCAGGCTCTTGTCGGCTGCCTCGGTCTGCGCGGCGGCAGCGGCCTCGCCCAGCTCGATCACCTTGGCGTAATCCTTCTTGCCGGCATAGGCCTGCAGACGGATATTCTGCGCCAGCGCGCTCTCGGGATTCTTCTCCAGCATCTTGTCCGCAGCGGCGATGATGCCGTCGTTGTCGCCCGCGGCCTGCAGCTTGGCTACCATGTTGTTGGTATAGAGCGTAATCATCTCCCGGGCCTTGGCGGCATCCTCCGCATACTTGGGATGCGTCTTGGCCGCTACGGCCTCATAGACGTCCATGCCCTTCTCGTACTGGGCCATGTCGCCGCTGGCCATGAACATCTCGCAGTAGCTCATCGCCAGGTTCAAAGCCATGCCCGTATTGTCGGGATCGGCCTTGTAGCCCTTCTCGAAGATGCCGGCGGCCGTCGCATAGTCCTTGCTGTTGAAGGCGTCGCCGCCCTGTATCTGGTAAATCTTGGCCACCCAGCCGTTCGACTTGCCCATCTGGGTCATGTCGCCGTAAAGCTCGGCCAGCTCGGCCGACTTCTCGAAGTTCTTCAGCGCCTCGGCGTAGTTCTTCGTCTTCAGCGAGCCGCCGCCCAGCATGAAGTAGCACTTCGGAAGCGTCGTCTTGGCCGTGGCGACCATCGAAGCGGCGTCGGGATTGTCGAGTCCCTGATCGATCACCTGTTCGAACTTGGCGGCCGCTCCCGCGAAATCCTTGGCGCCGTAAGCGGCGGCCGCTTCGTTGTAAAGCGCCGTGACGTCCTGCGCCGAGAGCGACGCGGCGGCAAACAGCGCGATTGCCGATACAAATAACTTTTTCATGTCGTGTGTTTTTCTTTAAAGTTTTTCAGTTCTTTTCTCGCTCCACACGCCCTGCCTGGTCGGACGCGTCGTTCGCAAAAGTATAAAATTTTTCTTTCTCTTCAAATACTACCCGCGCAAAAGGGCGAAAAACGAAGTCATCAGCTCTTCGCACTCCGCGGCGAGAATCCCCCGCGTCACGGAGGTCCTGGGATGGAGGACCGATTCCGAATAACGGCGGTAGCCCCTCTTCGGATCGTCGGCGCCCCACACCACGCGCCCCGTCTGCGCCCACGCGATCGCCCCGGCGCACATGACGCACGGCTCGACCGTCACGTAGAGCGTGCACTCGGGCAGGTACTTGCCCCCGACGGTCGCCGCAGCGGCCGTCAGGGCCTGCATTTCGGCATGCGCCGTGGGGTCCGAAAGCGTCTCGACGAGGTTGTGCCCCCGCCCCACGACCGCCCCGCGCGAGACGACCACCGCCCCGATCGGGACCTCCTCCGCCGCCAGCGCCTTGCGGGCCTCGTTCAGCGCCAGCCGCATGAATTTTTCGTCCATCGACCGCTGCTCCTCCTCCGTTCCGTTCGTCATATCCTCATTTTTTGGTTTTCCGGCGCGTTATTCCCGTTAAAATTGCTAACTTTGCGGGTTGCGAAGACAAAGGTAACGAATCGGAACAAAAATACAAAATACGATACCATGTACAGAACCCATACGTGCGGCTGCCTGAGAGCCTGCAACGTGAACGAGACCGTGACCCTGGCCGGGTGGGTGCAGAAAGTGCGAAACCTCGGCGCCATGACCTTCATCGACCTGCGCGACCGCTACGGGCTGACGCAGATCACGGTCGAGGAGCATTCGGCGGCGGAGGTGCGCGAAGCGGCTTCGCGCGTGGGCCGCGAATGGGTGCTCCGCGTCACGGGGCGCGTCGTCGAGCGCGAGGCGAAGAACCCCAAGATGCCCACGGGCGACATCGAAGTGGTCGCCGAGCGGATCGAGGTACTCAACGAGGCGCAGACCCCGCCCTTCACCATCGAAGAACAGTCGGACGGCGGCGACGACCTGCGTATGAAATACCGCTACCTCGACCTGCGCCGCCCGCCCCTGCAGCGCAACATGATCCTGCGGCACAAGATGGCGCAGGAGATCCGCCGCTTCCTCGACAGCGAGGGATTCCTCGAGATCGAAACCCCCTATCTGATCAAATCCACGCCCGAAGGGGCGCGCGACTTCGTCGTGCCGAGCCGCATGAACCCCAACCAGTTCTACGCCCTGCCGCAGTCGCCGCAGACGCTCAAGCAACTGCTCATGGTGGCCGGCTACGACCGTTATTTCCAGATCGTGCGCTGCTTCCGCGACGAGGACCTGCGCGCCGACCGCCAGCCCGAGTTCACGCAGATCGACTGCGAGATGTCGTTCGTCGAGCAGGAGGACGTGCTCGAAATCTTCGAGCGCTGGGCCAAGCACATGTTCCGCGAGGTGCTGGGCGTCGAGTTCGCCGAGCCGCTGCGCCGCATGCCGTGGATCGAGGCGATGGAGAAGTACGGTTCGGACAAGCCCGACCTGCGCTTCGGCATGGAGTTCGCCGACCTGACGGAGGCCGCGAAAGGGCACGGGTTCCCCGTCTTCGACGAGGCGGAATACGTCGTCGGATTCGCCGCCCCGGGCTGCGCCTCCTATACGCGCAAGCAGATCGACGCCCTCACCGAGTTCGTCAAGCGGCCGCAGGTGGGCGCCAAGGGGCTGGTCTGGATCCGCGTCGAGGCCGATGCCGTGAAGTCGTCGGCGGACAAGTTCTACACGCCCGACGAGGTGCGCGCGCTGGCCGATCGCTGCGGCGCGAAGACCGGCGACATGGTCTTCATCCTCTGCGGACGGAAGTTCAGGGCGCTGACGCAGCTCTGCGCCCTGCGCCTCGAGGTGGCCCAGCGGCTCGGACTGCGCGACCCGAAGAAGTTCGCCCCGCTGTGGGTCGTGGACTTCCCCATGTTCGAGTGGGACGACGAGACGCAGCGCTTCTACGCCATGCACCACCCCTTCACCTCGCCCAAGCCCGAAGACGTGCAGTACCTCCGGAGCGACCCGGGACGCGTGCGCGCCAACGCCTACGACTTCGTATGCAACGGCACGGAGCTGGGCGGCGGTTCGATCCGTATCCACGACCAGCAGTTGCAGGCGCAGATCTTCGAGTGCCTGGGCTTCACGCCCGAGGCGGCCGAGGAGCAGTTCGGCTTCCTGATGAACGCCTTCAGATACGGCGCGCCCCCTCACGGCGGCCTGGCCTTCGGCTTCGACCGGCTCTGCTCGCTCTTCGGCGGTTCGGACTCGATACGCGACTACATCGCCTTCCCGAAGAACAACGCCGGCCGCGACGTGATGCTCGACGCTCCCTCGGCCGTCGCGCAGGCGCAGCTCGACGAGCTCTGTCTGGAATTGAGGAATCCGGAGGCATAGAGCCGAAGTCGTCCGACACAGGTCCACCGACCGATTGTGTATGCACCCCTGCCGCAGTGGCGGCAGGGGTGCATACATAAAAACGGCTCGGTTCTCGAGACCTACATGGCGGCGATGAGCGAGCCTATCGCTCCTGCCACAACGATTAAAATAATCAGCGCGATACACGACATTACCAATCCGGCGATCGCCAAACCGCGCGGAACCCGGAAAATGCCCACGAACGAGAAAATCAGTCCCAACAGCCACAACACCCAGCCCAAACCGGGCATCCAACTGAAAATCAATCCGAGTAAAGCCAGCACGAAACCGGCGGTTCCCAGTCCATTGGACCGTTTTCCCTCCGATTGGTTGACGATAACAGTCTGTCCTCCACGATCATAAGGATAACTCCCTTCCTTCTTTTCCATAAATGCAGTCGATTTATCCGCCGCCCGCACCCCGGCAGCAAAAAACAAAAAAGAAAGCGTGGTGCCGAAGCCTATTTCAGAATCGTAGGTCGTAGGATACCCTGCAAGATAAAATAAGCGACAGCTCCCACGCCTATACCCGCGAAATACGGATACGACGCGGCAAGATGTTTGCCTATTCCTCTCTTGCAATGAATTTCCTACGTTCACGATTCGGGAACAGACTTACACTCTCCGTGTTTGTCAGTATGTCCGGCAAATATAGGATTATTTTTTGAAAAATCGCTATCTTTGTTCCCGTAAACCGAAAGCACCATGTCCGCACCCCTTGCCGAACGGCTCCGCCCCCGAACGATCGACGAATACATCGGTCAGGAACACCTCGTGGGACGGAACGGCGTGTTCCGCAAGTTCTTCGAGACGGGCAACGTCCCCTCGTTCATCCTCTGGGGTCCGCCGGGCGTGGGCAAGACCACCCTCGCGCGGATCGTCGCCACGCAGCTCGAACGTCCCTTCTTCACCCTCTCGGCCGTGACGTCGGGCGTGAAGGAGGTGCGCGAAGTGATCGAGTCGGCCCGCAAGAGCCGTTTCTTCGACCAGCGGCCCCCGTTCCTGTTCATCGACGAGATACACCGCTTCAACAAGTCGCAGCAGGACTCGCTGCTGGGGGCCGTCGAACAGGGTGTCGTGACGCTCATCGGCGCGACGACCGAGAACCCGTCGTTCGAGGTGATCTCGCCGCTGCTGAGCCGCTGCCAGGTCTACATTCTCCGCCCGATGGAGGACAAGGACCTGCAAACGCTGCTCGACCGGGCGCTGACCGCCGACGCGGAACTCCGGGAGCGGGAAATCGAGGTCCGGGAGACGGGCGCGCTGTTCCGTTTCTCGGGAGGCGACGCACGCAAGCTGCTCAACATCCTCGACATCGTCACAGGCGCCACCGAGGGCAAGGTCACGATCACCGACCGCTATGTCACGGACTGCCTCCAGCAGAACATCGCCCTCTACGACAAGAACGGCGAGCAGCACTACGACATCATCTCGGCCTTCATCAAGTCGGTCCGGGGCAGCGATCCCAACGCGGCGATCTACTACCTCGCGCGGATGCTCGCCGGAGGCGAGGAGCCGCGCTTCATCGCCCGGCGGCTCGTGATCCTCACCTCGGAGGACATCGGACTGGCCAATCCCAACGCCCTGCTGCTGGCCAACGCCTGCTTCGACACGGTGCACAAGATCGGCATGCCCGAGGCGCGCATCACGCTGGCCGAGACGACCATCTACCTGGCCACCAGCCCCAAGAGCAACTCGGCCTACGCGGCCATCAACAAGGCCCTCGCGCTCGTGGAGCACGACACGACCAACCGCCCCGTGCCGCTGCACCTGCGCAACGCCCCGACCAAGCTGATGGACAAGGCCGGCTACGGCAAGGGCTACAAATACGCCCACGACTACGCGGGCAACTTCGCCGAACAGGAGTTTCTGCCCGAAAGCCTCGCGGGCACGAAGTTCTACGAACCCAACACCGGAAACGCCGCCGAAGCGAAGATCGCCGAACGGATGGCGCAGTTGTGGAAAGAGAAATACAAATGAAACGCATAGGGATCATCTCCGACACGCACGGCACGTTCGACGACACGCTGCGGGAGTTCCTCCGCGACGTGGACGAAATCTGGCACGCGGGCGACATCGGTTCGCTCGAGGTCTCGGACCGCATCGCAGCCTTCAAGCCCCTGCGGGCCGTGGCCGGAAACATCGACGACGCGCTCACGCGCCGCATCTACTCCGACTTCAACGTCTTCGACTGCGAAGGCGTGCGGGTGCTGATGACCCACATCGGCGGCTACCCCCGCCGCTACGACCCGCGGGCGCTGGCCCGAATCCGCAGCGTGCACCCCAAACTCTTCGTCTCGGGGCACTCCCATATACTCAAGGTCATGTACGATCCGATCTACGACCTGCTGCACATCAACCCCGGCGCAGCGGGCGAATACGGCTTCCACAAGGTCCGCACGGCCGTGCGCCTTACGATCGACGGCGCGCAGATGCGCGACATGGAGGTCGGCGAGTGGTCCCGGCGGTAGGAAGTCACGCCCCGGGAGGGAAAATCCTTTTCCGCAAAAAGCCGGGAAAATACGCCGAAGCGGCCGTCGCAATGCGCCGGAACGCATTCCGCATACCGTCTCCGGATGCGGCGCTAAACGGTCATGCGCTACACATATCCGCCCGACAACATCCCGACACGCATTATATAATACTGTATATAAGCAATTTAATCGCACATAAGAACATGCACGATCCGGAGAGAATCCGGCTTCAGCCCGGCTACGGGACAATCCGCAAAGGCCACGCACCAAACAAATACGTCCATATAATATTCACATAAGCCCCCGCGTTAGTCTGTCGAAACCAAAAAGACGACGCAACGATGCAACTGAAAATTTCGAAAACGCTCGAGGGGCTTATCGCCCGTTCGGCATTCAACACGACGAAGGCGGGCATCACCCACTCGCTCAAGGATTTTCTCGCGCTGGAGCTGCTCCGCGAGGAGGGCTCGCTCGCCTTTCAGCTTTTGTCAGCACGGCTCCGCGACTGGGAGCTTTACCAGATACGTCTGCGCATCGAGCGCGAAGTCGCCTCCGCCAAGGCGAAGGCGGACGACCGCTCGTCCGAGGAGTTCTACCGCAACTTCTCCGCCGAACTGCTCGCCACGTCGGACGCTCCGCGGAGCGTCACGACGGGTCACGCCCTGCTGTCCATCGCCGGCGACCGCACGACGGCCACCGCACGCGTACTGGAAATGTACGGCATCACGCCGGAGACGATCGCCGAGGAGCTGCGCAAATTCGCCGCAGGCGGCGACTTCCGCACGGAGATCGAGGTGCACCGCCTCGACTTCAACGAGGAGAACCGCCCCGCCGAACAGCGCTCCGCCGCGCATCCGCTCGACAAGTTCGGCGTGAACCTCACGCGGCTGGCCCGCGAAGGGCGCATCGACCCGGTCATCGGACGCGACCGGGAGATCGAGCGCGTGGTGCAGATTCTCTCGCGCCGCAAGAAGAACAACCCCATCCTGATCGGCGAGGCGGGCGTGGGCAAGAGCGCCATCGTCGAGGGGCTGGCGCTGCGCATCGCGCGGGGCGAAGTGCCCTACACCATCGCCGGAAAGACGCTTTTCTCGCTCGACGTCTCGTCGCTCGTGGCGGGCACGAAGTTCCGCGGCGAGTTCGAGGAGCGGATGCAGCAACTGCTCGACGGGCTGCGCCGGGCGCAGGACACGATCGTGTTCATCGACGAGATCCACACCATCGTGGGCGCAGGCTCCACGCAGGGGAGCCTCGACACGGCCAACATCCTCAAGCCGGCCCTCGCCCGGGGCGAGTTGCAGACCATCGGCGCCACGACGCTCGACGAATACCGCGAGAACATCGAGACCGACGCCGCGCTCGAACGCCGCTTCCAGAAGGTGCTCGTCGAGCCGACGACGCCCGAGGTGACGCTCCAGATTCTGCGCAACATCGCTCCCGGCTACGAACGGCACCACAAGGTGCGCTACTCCGACGAGGCCCTGCGCGCCTGCGTGACGCTCACCGGACGCTACGTCGCCGACCGCTACTTTCCCGACAAGGCGATCGACGTGCTGGACGAGGCCGGATCGCGCGCGCACCTGCGCTCGGCCCGGGAGCCGGATTCGCTCCGCTCGATGGAGGCCGAACTCGACGAGGTCCGCCGCGAACGGCGCGAAGCGGTCGAAACGCTGGTTTACGAAAAGGCCGCCGCGGCGCGGATGCGCGAGCTCGCGCTCCGTTCCAAGCTGGACGAGCGCCGCGCCGAATGGCGGCACACGCTCGAACACAACCCCGTGCAGATCACCGAGGAGGACATCCGGCAGGTGCTGACCGACATGACGGGCATTCCGGCCGAACGCATCTCGGACGGGGAGGCCAACCGCCTGCGGAACCTCGGCGACTACCTCGCACGGCGCGTGGTGGGCCAGCAGGAGGCCGTGGAGAAGATCGCACGCACGATCCGCCGCTCGCGCACCGGGCTCAAGGACGAGAACCGCCCGACCGGCGTCTTCCTCTTCGTCGGCCCGACGGGCGTGGGCAAGACGCTGCTGGCCAAGGAGGTTTCGAAGTGGCTCTTCGACGAGCAGCGCGGCCTGATCCGGATCGACATGTCCGAATACGGCGAGAAACACAACGTCTCGCGCCTGATCGGATCGCCGCCGGGGTATGTCGGATACGGCGAGGGCGGCCAGCTCACGGAGGCCGTGCGGCGCCGGCCCTACTCGGTGGTGCTCTTCGACGAGATCGAGAAGGCGCATCCCGAGGTCTTCAACACGATGCTGCAAATTTTCGACGAGGGACACCTCACCGACGGCGCGGGCCGGAGGGTCGATTTCCGCAACACGATCCTCATCATGACCTCCAACGTCGGCTCGCGCGCCGCCGTGCGGCGATCCGCGCAGGTGGGTTACAGCACCCCCTCGAAAAGCTCCTGCACCGCCGCCGCGCCGCAGGGCGAGTACCGCAAGGCGCTGGAAAGCGTCTTCGCGCCGGAGTTCCTCAACCGCATCGACGAGATCGTCGTCTTCCGCACGCTCGACGAGGGCGACGTGGAGCGGATCGTCGAGCTGGAGCTCGAAGGGCTTTTCGCCCGCACCTGCCGGCTGGGCTACAAGGTCAAGATCACCGACGGCGCCAAACGACGCCTGGCGGCGATGGGCTACGAACCGCGCTACGGCGTGCGGTCGCTCAAACGGACGCTGACGGACAACGTCGAGGAGCCGCTCTCGTCGCTCATCCTCGACGGCAAGCTCCGCATGGGCGACACGGTGGTCGTCGAGTCGGACAAGGCCCGCGGCGTGAGGCTGCGCGTCGCCTGACGGGGCGCACGGCGGCAGCCGGCCCCGTTCCGAGCAGACAGTCCCGACGGGTTGTCTGCTCTTTTGCGTCCGGAAGGTGTCCCGAAAGCATTTTTCTCCGCCCCTTTCGGCTCCGCACGAGGTTATTCGGGCCAAAATTCGTACCTTTGCCGCCCCGAACCGAATCGCAACCGAAACATATTATGTACAGATTTTCGCTATACAGGGAGCAGTACCGGCAAAACCTGCGGCTGGCGCTGCCGATCGTGCTGACGCAGGTGGGACAGATTCTCACGCAGGTGGCCGACAACCTCATGGTCGGCCGCTACGGAGGCGACGACCCCACGCCGCTGGCCGCCGTGTCGTTCGGCGGCGCCGTGTTCTTCATCCTCTTCGTCGCCGCCATCGGCATGGCGCTGGGCCTCACGCCCCTCGTGGGGGAGCTTTACGCCCAGAAGGACCGGATCCGCTCGGCCGCCCTGCTCCAGAACGGCATCCTCTTCTACACGCTGCTGGGACTGATCATGGCCGGCGTGCAGTATGCCGTCATCCCGCTGATGTACCACCTCAAACAACCCGTCGAGGTGGTCGAAATGGCCATTCCCTACTACCGGATGCTCGTCTTCAGCATGCCTTTCATGATGCTGTTCTTCTCCTTCAAGCAATTTCTCGAGGGCGTCGGCAACACGAAGGTCGAAATGGTCGTGACGATCCTGGCCAACCTGGCGAACATCGGCTTCAACTCGGTCTTCATCTACGGACGTTTCGGTCTTCCGGAGATGGGCGCCGAGGGCGCCGGACTGGGCACGCTGCTCTCGCGCGTGCTGGCCGCCGCCCTGATCATCGGCTACTTCTGCCGCCACAGGGGCTACCGCCGCTACCTCGACGGATTCTCGCACCGCGTGCTCTCGGCCGAGGTCGTGCGGCGGCTCGTGCACATGGGCCTGCCGATCGCCATGCAGATGTTCCTCGAATCCTCGGCCTTCGTCGGCACGGGAATCATGATGGGCTGGTTCGGCAAGATCGCCATGAGCGCCAACCAGATCGCCATCACGCTGGGCAACTGCGCCTTCATGATCGTCATGTCGATCGGCGCGGCGACGACCATCCGCGTCTCGCACTGCTACGGCGCACGCAACGTCGGCGAACTGACGCTGGCGGCCAAAGCCTCCTATCACCTCGTGCTGGCATGGAACGCCCTCGCGGCGCTGGTGTTCATCTCGCTGCGCCACCTCATCCCGACCTTCTTCACCACGAACGCCGAGGTCATCGCCACGACCTCCTCGCTGCTCGTCTTCGCCGCCCTCTATCAGCTCTCGGACGGCATCCAGAACGTCTCGGTGGGCGTGCTGCGCGGCATCCAGGACGTGAAGGTCATCATGCCCATCGCGCTGGTCTCCTACTGGCTGCTCAACCTCCCGGTGGGCTACCTGCTCGGCTTCACGCTCGGCATGGGCCCCACGGGACTTTATCTGGGCTTCGCCGTGGGGTTGTCGTCGGCCGCCGTGCTGCTCATCCGCCGCATCCGCCGCAGCGTCCGGAAACTCCGTGCGGGCAATTGAAATTTTTTTCGTATCTTTACGCAAATTATGCCTACGATGGATACCGAAAAACCGCATAACAACAGATTCAAACCCGAAATAGGCCGCGGCTGCGCCTTCTGCGACTGCGGCTCCGAAGTCGAAGCGAAGCCCTGCGACGGCTGCTTCAAACTCCACGAGACGGCGTGGCTCGAGGAGTACCCCGTCAATGTCCCGAGCGACATCGTCGAGGTGCGCTTCAAGAACACCCGCCGCTCGTTCTACCAGAATGTCAACAACCTGCCGCTCAAACGGGGCGACATCGTGGCCGTGGAGGCTTCGCCCGGCCACGACATCGGCATCGTCTCGCTCACGGGCGACCTGGTCGCGCGGCAGATGCGCCGCACGGGCTTCAACCCCTACAACGGCGAGTTCAGGAAGATCTACCGCAAGGCCAAGCCCTACGACATCGAACGCTGGCAGGAGGCCATCGCCCTCGAACACGAGACGATGATCGCCTCGCGGCAGATCGCCGCCGACATGGGACTGAACATGAAGATCGGCGACGTGGAGTACCAGGGCGACAAGATCAAGGCCATCTTCTACTATATCGCCGACGAGCGCGTGGACTTCCGCGAGCTGATCAAGGTCTTCGCCGAGCGGTTCCACATACGGATCGAGATGAAGCAGATCGGCGCGCGGCAGGAGGCGGGCCGCATCGGCGGGCTCGGCGCCTGCGGCCGCGAGCTGTGCTGCGCCTCGTGGATGTCGAGCTTCTCGAGCGTCACGACGGGCGCCGCGCGCGTGCAGGACATTTCGCTCAACCCGCAGAAGCTGGCCGGGCAGTGCTCGAAACTCAAGTGCTGCATGATGTACGAATACGACGCCTATGTGGACGCCCGCAAGGAGTTCCCGCGCCTGCGCGAACCCCTGCAGACGATCGACGGCGAGTGGTTCCTCGTCAAGAGCGACGTGCTGGCCGGCACGATGACCTTCTCCTCGTCGAAGGAGGCGATGGTCAATGCCACGACGCTTCCCGTCTCCCGCGTCAGGGAGATTCTCGCCCTGAACCGTCAGGGCAAGAAGCCCGACCGGCTGCAACACGCCGACTCGCTGCGCGACGAGCCCGAGGAGCCGACCTACCGCGCCGAGGAGGACAGCATCACCCGTTTCGACCAGGCCAAACGCCGCAAACGGGGCGGACGCAACCGCGGCCGCGGCGAGAAGACGCCCCAGGGCGAAACGCAGAGCGCCGCTCCGCAGCAGCAGCGCCGCGACGGCGGCGAAAACGCCGGAGAGCGCAGCGACCGCAGCCGTCCCGCACGCGAAGGGGGCCGCGGGGAGCGCCGCAGCCGCCGAGGAGAGCGTCCGCGCAACGGCGAGGAGCGTCCGAACGACGACGCCGGAAACACCCCGCGCAGCGAAGGCCGCGAGCCGAAGGCTGCCGACCGCGACGACAACCGCGCACAGCGCACCGAATCCCGCACGAACGACGCCCCGCGCGATCGGGGTGAGGGCAACCGCTCCCGCCACAACCGCAACCGGCGGCGCGGCGGAGGCAATGCGCCGGGCGGGAGCGGCGGCAATCCGGACGGGGGACGCTCCGGAAAGGGCGACGCCCCGGCCGGCGGAGGAGGCAATAACGGCGGCGGGCGCGACAATGGCGGCGGCACACCGGGCGGCAACGGTCCGGTATCCGGAGGCAACGGCAACAACGGCGGCACGCCGCCGCAGAACGCATAACACCCGCAGGCCGTGAAACGCATCGTCCGGCGTATCGCTTCTCCGGCGGCCGCGATTGCGGCGGTCGCTGCGGCCGGAGGCTGCACGCAGCCCTTCCGGTCGAACGCCGCGGACACCGATCCGGTCTCGTGGAAGGACCCGGCCGGAATCGTGCTGGCGAACGCCGACACGACGTCGCTGCGCGACCTGACCCTGTTCCTGCGCTGCAACGACCGCTTCGGCGAGGATACGCTGACACTGCGCATCGCCACGACGACACCCGATTCGCTGCGCTTCGAGGAGTTTTTCCGCATAACGTCTCCGCGCACGAACGGTCCGGCAGCCATCGCCCGCGAAATCGCCGTACCCTACCGCCGCCGCGTCCGTTTCGCACGGGAGGGCGACTACCGCATGACGATCGCACCGACACGGCCCGTGCGCGGGATCGAAGCCGTCGGGATCGGAACCTCCGACAGCCAATGACAGAATTTCAACCCCGGTCCGCCCGTCAAGGCGGCAGATTCATCCGGTTATGGGAAAAGACAAACTCCGCAAATTCCGCGAAAACCTGACTTTCGACTGTTTCGTACAACCCGAATTCGACGAGGTGTTCCGCCGCGACCACCCGCTCAAGGGACATTGGCACGACTCGTTCTTCCGCAACGACAACCCGATCGTCCTGGAGCTGGGCTGCGGCAAGGGCGAATACACCGTGGCGCTGGCCGAACGCGACCCGTCGCGCAACTACATAGGCATCGACATCAAGGGCGCCCGCATGTGGCGCGGAGCCAAGACCGCGACCGAACGGGGTATGCGGAACGTGGGATTCCTGCGCACGCGCATCGAGTTCATCAACGGGCTCTTCGGCGAAGGGGAGGTCTCGGAGATCTGGATCACCTTCCCCGATCCGCAGCTCAAAACGCGCCGCGCCAAGAAGCGGCTCACCTCGCCGCTCTTCCTCGAATACTACGCCCGCCTGCTCCGGGCCGACGGGACGATCCACCTCAAAACCGACTCCAAGCACCTCTACGCCTACACGAACGAGGTCATCCGCCGCTTCGGTCTGCCCTGCGCGGTCTCGAACCCCGACATCTACGGCTCGGGGTATGCCGACGAGGTGCTTTCGGTGAAAACGGCCTACGAACAGTTGTTCCTCGGCATGGGGCTGCCGATCACCTACACGCGCTTCTCGCTCGGCGGCCGGCGCGAATTCCCTTGGTTCGACTGGGAGGAGGACGAAAAGTCGGAGAAGGACAACGAAGCCGAACGCGGAAACCGCTGACCCGGAACAAAAACGCCGTTTCCGATCTCCGGCCGGCCGCCATGCAGCCGGATTCCCCGTCCGGGGCGGAACCCGTCCGCCTCGCCGATCTTGCCCGACACGATCGAGAAGGTCGCCGCCGGATCCGGAACGCGCTGACGGCAAGGCCTCCAAACGGCGAATCGGCGCCGCCCTGGAACGGGCGGCGCCGATTCGCATTCCGACAGACATGTCCCGCTTCGGACTACTCCAGACCGAGCAGCTCCATGATCCGGCGGGCCAGTTCCGTGTTGTCCATCACGCCGCGGATGGCATCGGCTCCCGCACCGTAGAGATAGACCGGCACGAGCGTTCCGGTATGTCCCTTCGTCGAGAAGCGGTAGTCGATGCCGCTCTCCGCACGGGTGAAATCGGCATTGCCGCTGGGAATCGTCAGACCGCCCGTCTCGTGGTCGGCCGTCACGACGACCAGCGTTCCGGGCGTGCGGTCGGCGAAGTCCATCGCCGCGGCCACCGTCCGGTCGAAATCGCGCATCTCGGCCAGCAGCCGTTCGGCGTCGTTGCCGTGGCATGCGCCGTCGATCAGCGAACCTTCGATCATCAGCAGGAATCCCCCGCCGCGCTCGCCGGCAATCCCTTCGAGCAATTCCATCGCCTTGCGTGACGCGCGCGGCAGGAAATCGCCCCGCTCGGAGACCGCGAATCCGTCGAACTCCTTCTCGTCCACGGCGCAAAGCAACCGCCCCGACGAGACCTCCTCGGCCTCGTCGAGCGACTGCACGACCCGGTATCCGCGCCGGGCGAACGCCTCGGCATAGGTTCCGCCCTCGTCGCAGGGCTTTTGCAGATTCCGCCAGCCGCCGCCCAGCATCACGTCGATCCCCGACGAAAGCATGTCGCGCGTGATGGCCTCCGTCTCCCCGCGGTTTCCGACATGCGCGTAGAACGCCGCGGGTGTCGCATGCTGAAGGTAGGTCACCACGGCCAGGCCCGTGGCCATATCCCGCTCCGCGGCGCGTTCCATCATCGAATGCAGCGCATTCCCTTCGGGATCGAGCCCCAGCACGCTGTTGTTCGTCTTCCCGCCCGTCGCCAGCGCCGTACCGGCCGCCGCCGAATCGGTGACGCGGTTGTTGGCCGAGTAGGTCGAGATGAGCGCCACGCCCTCGGCCCGGTCGAAGGCCGTGGGTTCATAGCCGTTTTCGATCTTGAGCATCGACACCTGCGCCAGCCCCATGCCGTCGCCGATCAGATAAATCACATTGCGCACGCCTTCCGCGGAGGTCTGCGCCGCCAGGCTCCCCGCCGAAAGCAGAAAAGCCGCCAGAAAAAGTATCGTTTTCTTCATAACGGAAACAAAGTTAGCGATATTGAGCGAACTTTTTACTACATTTACGCAACTTTAACCGCATCGTAACTCCTATGGATGTAAAGATCGCACCCGACTGGAAAGAGCTGCTAGCTCCCGAATTCGAGAAACCCTATTTCGTCGCCCTGACCGATTTCGTCCGGCAGGAATACGCCACGCGACGCATCTACCCGCGCGGCAGCAACATCTTCCGGGCTTTCGACAAATGCCCGTTCGACCGTCTGAAGGTGGTCATCATCGGGCAGGACCCCTACCACGGCCCCGGGCAGGCCAACGGCCTCTGCTTCTCGGTGGCGGACGGCATTCCCTTCCCGCCGTCGCTGCAAAATATCTTCAAGGAGGTCTCCGACGACACCGGAACGCCCGTCCCCGCCTCGGGCAACCTCGACCGCTGGGCCGAACAGGGCGTGCTGCTGCTGAACTCCGTGCTGACGGTCCGCGCCCACGAGGCGGCCTCGCACGCAGGCCGCGGCTGGGAGACCTTCACCGACGCCGTGGTCCGCGCCATCGCCGAACGCAAGGAGGGCATCGTCTATATGCTCTGGGGCAGTTACGCCCAGCGCAAGGGCGCCATCGCCGACCCGCAGCGCAACCTCATCCTCAAGGCCGTGCACCCCTCGCCGCTCTCGGTTTACCGGGGATTCTTCGGCTGCCGCCACTTCTCGCGCGCCAACGACTACCTGCGCTCGGCGGGCAAGGAGCCGATCGTCTGGTAGCCCGCTCCGCGACAGGCCGTCCCGCGAAGGGATGCCGCCCGCCGTGCGGTCCGATTCCGGAAACAGCGTCCCGGCGTTTCCGCACCTTCCGACGCCCCCGCATCCGCTCTCCGCGATGCGGGGGCATCGCACAAAGACGGTATCGGTCCCGCCGCAAAAATCCCGGAATCTCGGTATTGCCCGACTTGCGGAAATGCCGTTTCTTTGCATAGAACCAAAAACACATCAGAGACTATGACCGGAATTTTTTACGGCAGCACGACCGGATCGACCGAGGCCGTCGCACAGGACATCGCCAAACAGCTCGGCATCGCGGATGCCGACGTACACAACGTGGCCGACGCTTCGGCCGACGAAACCGACAAATACGACCTGCTGGTCCTCGGCTCCCCGACCTGGGGCAACGGCGACCTGCAGGACGACTGGTACAGGTTCCTCGACCGGCTGAAGACCCGCGACCTGACCGGCAGGAAGGTCGCCCTGTTCGGCTGCGGCGACAGCGGCTCCTACCCCGACACCTTCTGCGACGCCGTAGGGCTGCTCTACGAGGAGCTGCAACCGACCGGATGCATTTTCGTCGGCTCCTACGAACCCGTGGGATACGACGTCACGGACTCGCTCGTCTGCGCCGACGGCAGGTTCGTAGGGCTGGCCATCGACGAAAGCGCCCCGGACAAGACCGAAGAACGCGTCGCGGCATGGTGCCGGCTGCTCAGAACCGAAGAATAGCCATGAGCGCCGAAGAGTTCCACCGCTACGACTCGATGAAGCTGTTCCTGCACCAGATCTACGAGTTCCGGAAGGGCGTGCGCAACCTCGTGCTCTGCACCATGTGCCGCACGTGCGCCTCGCTGCTCGCCGAACGGCTCGAACGTCAGGGCATCGGCTACCTCATTCAGGAGGTGGCGGGCAGCAAGGTGAACCTCTATTTCGGCAACCGCCGCTGCCTCGATGCCGTAGCGACATTCATCCACAAACCGCTCAACCGGCTCTCGCCCGAGGAGGATTTCATGCTCGGCACCATGCTCGGCTACGACATCGCGGGACAGTGCGAACGCTACTGCAAGCGTCTCCGGGAACAGGCATAGGAATCCGGGTATCCGGACACAAGTCCCGGATGCGGACATACATACGCCCCGCCGCGAGGAACGCTCCGTCCGCCGGAGCCTCTCCCGCACGACGAAACGGCCCCGGAGCGAATCGCTCCGGGGCCGTCTTCTCGCTCCGATCCGGGGTTATCCCAGATAGGACTTCAGGAGCTTCGACCGCGACGAATGACGCAGGCGGCGGATCGCCTTCTCCTTGATCTGACGCACGCGCTCGCGCGTGAGGTCGAACTTCTCGCCGATCTCCTCGAGGGTCATCTCCGAGCAGCCGATGCCGAAGAAATACTTGATGATGTCGCGCTCGCGCTCGGTGAGCGTCTCCAGCGCGCGGTCCACCTCCGTCGAAAGCGACTCGTTAATCAGCCCGCGGTCCGCATTGGGCGAATCGGGATTCACCAGCACGTCGAGCAGCGAGTTGTCCTCGCCGTCGGCGAACGGGGCATCTACCGAGACATGACGGCCGGCGACACGCAGCGTGTCGGTCACCTTCTCCTTCGGAAGCTCCAGCTCCGAGGCCAGCTCCTCGGGCGACGGCGTGCGCTCGTGCTCCTGCTCGAAGCGGGCGAACGCCTTGTTGATCTTGTTGAGCGAGCCGACCTGGTTCAGCGGCAGACGCACGATGCGCGACTGCTCGGCCAGAGCCTGTAGAATCGACTGGCGGATCCACCACACAGCGTAGGAAATGAACTTGAAACCGCGGGTTTCGTCGAACTTCTCGGCGGCCTTGATAAGCCCCAGGTTACCCTCGTTGATGAGGTCCGGAAGGCTCAGGCCCTGATTCTGGTATTGTTTGGCGACGGAGACCACGAACCGCAGGTTCGCCTTGGTGAGTTTCTCCAGCGCCTCCTGGTCTCCTTTCTTGATCCGTTGGGCGAGTTCCACCTCCTCCTCGACCGTGATGAGCTCCTCCTTGCCGATCTCCTGCAAGTACTTGTCCAGCGACGCGCTCTCGCGGTTGGTGATGGATTTCGTGATTTTTAACTGACGCATCTTCTTATCTGTACTCCAAAAAAGTTAATCTTCCGCATGAAAAACCCGCCCGGACCGCCGCCGGCTACTCCACAAGCATATAGCTTGCCGAGCGGCCGTTGGGATAGATGCCGTCGATCGAGCGGATCTTCTCGGTCATGCGCTCCATGTCCGAGAGCGAGTAAACCGGCGCGTCGTTGATGTGCGTAATCACGAATCCCTGCTTGACACGGGCACGGGAGAGGATTCCGCCCTGCTTGACGCCGACCACCTGCACGCCGCCCCGAATGTCGAGCTCGCGGCAGAGTTTCGTGCCCGCGTCGGCGAATTTGCCGCCCAAAGCCTCGACCACATCGACGTCCTCCTTGGTGATCAGTTCCGTTTTACCTGCCTTATTACGCAAAGTGACGTCGATTTGTTTCACGTCGCCGTCTCTTTTTACCGACAATTTCACCTTGTCGTTGGGACGGTGGCGTGCGATCTGCTCCTGCAGCGTCGCGGCATCGTTGATTTTCAGACCGTCGATCTCCACGATCACGTCGCCCTTGCGGATGCCCGCCTCCGAAGCCGAGCCGCCCTCGGTCACGCCGGCCACATAGACGCCGCCGATCTCCTTGATGCCGAGTTCCTCGCCCTCGCTGTCGATGAAGTCCTGATCCACGGGACGGAACATGATGCCCAGCATGGCGCGCTGCACGACGCCGTACTCCTTCAGATCGACCACTACCTTGCGCACGATCGACTCCGGAATGGCGAACGAATAGCCGATGTAACTGCCTGTCTGCGATTTGATGAGCGTATTGATGCCCACCAGCTCGCCGTGCGTGTTCACCAGCGCGCCGCCCGAGTTGCCGGGATTCACCGCGGCATCGGTCTGGATGAACGACTCGATGCGGAAATCGTTGGGAATGGCCCCCAGATTACGCGCCTTGGCGCTCACGATGCCGGCCGTGATGGTCGATTGCAGGTCGAAGGGCGAACCGATGGCCAGCACCCACTCGCCCAGCCGCAGCGCATCGGACGAACCGAACGGCAGCGTCGGCAGGTCGTCGGCGTCGATCTTCAGCAGCGCCACGTCCGTCGCCGAATCCGTGCCGACGAGCCTGGCGTCGAACGTCCGCCCGTCGTTGAGCTTCACGCGCAGTTTCGAGGCGCCGTCCACCACGTGGTTGTTCGTCACCACATAGCCGTCCTTCGAAATGATGACGCCCGAGCCTCCGGCCCGCTGTTCGCGGTAACGCGGCCGTCCGTCGCCGTAACCGTAGTCCTGCGGAATGCCGAAGAACTCGAGGAACGGGTCGTAGCCGCGGCGCTGCGGCATCTCGACCTGCTGGATGGCCTCGATATTGACCACGGCCTTCACCGCGTTCTCGGCGGCATACGTCAGGTCGGGATACTTGTCGCTTTGGTACGACGTGAAATGCGTGCCCAGCGCCGGGGTACGCTCCACTTCGCGTTCGATATACTTCACCTCGCCGCCGCGCCCGCCGCTCACGGCCCAGGCCGTCACGCCGCCCGCCGCAGCCGCGACGGCGATAGCTCCCAAAAACAAAAATGCCTTTTTCATAATGAATCGAAATGTTTAGGTTCTAATTATCATTCGGAGGCAACTTCATCCATAAGCGAATCGTTTTTCAAGCCGGGTTTGCAGGACAAACGCACCCGCCCGGCCGGTTAGTATGTCCGTCCGGCACAAAAATCGGGGCATCCCCGACGGACGCCCCGATTCCATTGCCTTACAGACCGTTACAGGCCGAACTCTTTTTTGATGGCATCCACCGCGTCGAGTTTCTCCCAGCCGAAGTACTCGATCTCGCGCTCGGTCTCCGCACCGTTCTCCCAGACCTTCTCCACCCGTTTGTAGGGACGGTTTCCGAAGTGTCCGTAGGAGGCCGTGGCCTCGAAGATCGGGTTTTTCAGCCCGAACCGCTTCACGATGGCCGCCGGACGCAGGTCGAAGAGCCGGCCGACGCGGCGCGCGATCTCGCCGTCGGTCATCCCCGCGATGGCCGCCGGGCGCTCCGAACGGTAGGTATCGACATAGACCGAGAGCGGCTCGGCGATGCCGATGGCGTAGGAAAGTTCCACGAGCACCTCGTCGGCGACGCCCGCCGCCACGAGGTTCTTGGCGATATGCCGCGCGGCGTAGGCCGCCGAACGGTCCACCTTCGAGGAATCCTTGCCCGAGAAGGCGCCGCCGCCGTGCGCGCCCCGGCCGCCGTAGGTATCGACGATGATCTTGCGGCCCGTGAGGCCCGTATCGCCGTGAGGGCCGCCGATGACGAACTTGCCCGTGGGATTCACGTGCAGGATGTAGTCGCCCGTCAGCAGCTCGGAGAGCTTGTCGCCGGCCCGCTCCAGACGCGCCTTGACGCGCGGGATGAGGATCGTGCGCACGTCCTCGCGGATCGTCTCCTGCATCCTGCGCTCGGCCTCCTTCTCCGTGAGGCCCCCGCCCGGAAGGATGAACTCGTCGTGCTGCGTCGAGACGACGATCGTATGCACGCGCAGCGGCTTGCGCGTCCGCTCGTCGTATTCGATGGTCACCTGCGACTTCGAGTCGGGCCGCAGGTAACGCATCACCTCGCCCTCGCGGCGGATCGCCGCCAGCTCCTTGAGAATGACATGCGAGAGGATCAGCGTCGCGGGCATCATCTCGCGCGTCTCGTTGCAGGCGTAGCCGAACATGATCCCCTGGTCGCCGGCCCCCTGCTCCTCCTCGGCCTCGCGCACGACGCCCCGGTTGATGTCGGGCGACTGCTCGTGAATGGCAGACACCACGCCGCACGAGTTGCCGTCGAAGCGGTACTCGCCCTTCGTGTAGCCGATGCGGTTGATGACGCGACGCGCCACGCCCTGCACGTCCACGTACGCCTCCGAGCGCACCTCGCCCGCCACGACCACCAGTCCCGTGGTGCAGAGCGTCTCGCACGCCACCTTCGAGTTGGCATCGTGACGCAGGAATTCGTCCAGGATGGCGTCGGAAATCTGATCGGAGACTTTATCGGGATGCCCCTCGGACACCGATTCCGATGTAAACAAAAAGCCCATTGTTATCCGTTTTTTAGGGTTAAACGTATAAAATGGGAAAAATTGGCTGTTGGAATAAAAAACGTGCTGTTTTAGCGATTTTTTATTGTGGTTGCAAGCAGTCCAAATCTTTCCACATTCCCCCGCCCGACAGACGGGAGGACAAAGGTACGCATTTTTTCCGGAACCGCAAAATCCGGCCGCTGTTTTCCGCGAAAACGGGAATCCGGAGGAACGGGTCCTCCCCCGTTTCCGTCGCCGCGCACCGGCATCCGGACCGGCCATGAAACGCCGCCTGCCGACCGCGCCCGGGTTCGCAGAACGAAAAAGCCACCGCTTCCGCGGTGGCTTTCATCATTCATATCGAGGTGCGCCAAAACTACCGCCCCAGCATCTTCTTCACTTCGGCCGCCACGGTCTCGCCGTTGTAACCGAACTTCTCGTCGAGGACCTTGAAGGGGGCCGAATAGCCGAAATGGTTCAGACCGTGGATCGTCCCCGCATCGCCCACGAGGCCCCGCAGGTTCACCTCGAGCCCCGACGTCATGCCGTAACGCGGCAGTCCCGCAGGCAGCACGCTCTCCTGGTAGGATTTGGGCTGGTCGCGGAAAAGCCCCTCGCTCGGAACGCTCACCACACGCACGGGGATTCCCTCCGCCGCGAGCAGCCCGGCGCCCTCGGCGAGCGTCGAGACCTCCGAACCCGACGCGATGAGCACGGCGGCGGGCTTGGCGGCGTCCATCACCACGTATCCGCCCTTGGCTATCTGCGCGGCCTCCTCGCGGCGGCTCGTGGCGAGCGTCTTCAGACTCCGGATATTCTGACGCGACAGCACGAGCGCCACGGGACGCTGCTCCTCGAGCGCGAGCTTCCACGCCATGACGGTCTCGTCGCCGTCGGCCGGACGCAGCACGAGCATCGACCGCTCGCCGCGGTGGTTGCGCACGTGTTCCATCAGCCGGATCTGCGCCTCCTGCTCGACGGGCTGGTGCGTCGGGCCGTCCTCGCCCACGCGGAACGAGTCGTGCGACCAGACGTAGATGACATGCAGGCGCATCAGCGCCGAGAGGCGGACGGCCGGCTTCATGTAGTCCGAGAAGACGAAGAACGTGCCGCACACCGGAATCACGCCGCCGTGCAGCGCCATGCCGTTCATCACGCACGCCATCGTCAGCTCCGAAACGCCGGCCTGGAAAAACTGCCCCGAGAAATCGCCCTTCACGAAGGCCCGGGTCTTCTTGAGGAACCCGTCCGTCTTGTCCGAATTGGACAGGTCGGCCGACGAGACGATCATGTTCCCTACCTTCTCAGCGTAAACGCCCAGCACCGCGGCCGAAGCCGCGCGCGTCGCCACGTCGGGCTTCACCTCGATCGTCTTGTAGTCGATCTCGGGAAGTTCGCCCGAGAAGAACCGGTCCATCCTGCGCGCCAGCTCCTTATGCTCCGCGCGCCACGACTTCTCGACGGCGGCCTGCTGCGCGGCCCATGCCCGCAGCGCCTCGCGCCGCTCGGCGAACACCTCGCGGCTCTCGTCGAAGACGGCGAACGGATGTTCGGGATCGCCCCCCAGATTGCGGATCGTGGCCCCGATGTCCGCCCCGGCGGCCGTGAGCGGCTGGCCGTGCGTCGAGACCTTGTCCTCGAAGCTCTCTCCGGCGGGCCCCCGGGCCCCCTTGCCCATCACCGTCCGGCCGATGATGAGCGTCGGCCGCTCCGTCTCGCTCTCGGCGGCGACCAGCGCCTCGCGGATCGCGTTGATGTTGTTGCCGTCGATCGAGAGCACGTTCCAGCCCCACGCCTCGTACTTCATGGCGACGTTCTCGGTGTCCACCTCGTCCACCTTGGTCGAGAGCTGCACGTTGTTCGCATCGTAGTACATGACGAAATTCGAAAGCCCCAGATGCCCCGCGATGCGGCCCACGCCCTGCGAAATCTCCTCCTCGACGCTGCCGTCCGAAATGTAGGCATAGGTCCGGTGCGCCGTCCACTCGCCGAAGCGCGCCGCAAGGAACCGTTCGGCGATCGCGGCGCCCAGCGCCATGGCGTGCCCCTGTCCCAGCGGGCCCGAGGTGTTCTCCACGCCGCGCAGCACGTCCACCTCGGGGTGGCCGGGCGTCACGCTGCCCCACTGCCGGAGCGACTGCAAGTCCTCGGTCGTATAGTGTCCGGCCAGCGACAGCGTCGCATAGAGCATCGGCGACATGTGCCCCGGATCGAGGAAGAAGCGGTCGCGGTGCGGATAGGCCATGTTGTCGGGATCGTATCGCAGGAATTCGGCGAAGAGGACCGTGATGAAGTCGGCGCCGCCCATCGCGCCGCCCGGGTGTCCCGATTTCGCCTTTTCGACCATCGCGGCCGACAGGATGCGGACGTTGTCGGCGACGCGCGTAAGTTTGGAATTTGTAGAAGACATGAAGTTAGCGTTTTATAAGTTCTGTATATCTTGTCGGTCCGTTCGGCGGAGCGGCGTCGGGGACCGGCCGGGGTCTCTCCGGCCGGACCGTCCCCGGGGCGTCATCCCACCTGCTTGAGCTCCCGCATGTTCGCCTTCTCGACCTTCTTCCGGGCGTAAGGCAGCGAAACGGTGAATTTCCGCGTGTCGGTCGAAGGCAGCTCGAACATGGTGTCCATCATGATCGCCTCGCAGATCGAACGCAGGCCGCGGGCGCCGAGCTTGAACTCGACGGCCTTGTCCACGATGTAGTCGAGCACCTCCTCGTCGAAGGTAAGCTCCACGCCGTCCAGCTCGAAGAGCCGCACGTACTGCTTGACGATGGCGTTCTTCGGCTCCGTGAGGATCGAACGCAGCGCCGCCTTGTCGAGCGGCTGCATGTAGGTCAGCACCGGAAGACGGCCCACCAGCTCGGGAATCAGCCCGAACGACCGGAGGTCCTGCGGCGTGACGTACTGCATCAGGTTGCCGCGGTCGATCGGATCGGCATTGAGCCGTCCGTAGCCCATGGCGCGCGTATTGAGCCGCTGGGCGATGCGTTTCTCGATCCCGTCGAACGCGCCGCCGCAGATGAAGAGGATGTTGCGCGTATCGACCTGGACGAATTTCTGCTCGGGATGCTTGCGGCCGCCCTGGGGCGGGACGTTCACCACCGTGCCTTCGAGAATCTTGAGCAGCGCCTGCTGCACGCCTTCGCCCGAGACGTCGCGCGTGATGGAGGGGTTGTCGCCCTTGCGGGCGATCTTGTCGATCTCGTCGATGAAGACGATGCCGCGCTCGGCCTGCGCCACGTCGTAGTCGGCCACCTGCAACAGCCGCGAGAGGATGCTCTCGACGTCCTCGCCCACATAGCCCGCCTCCGTGAGGACCGTCGCATCGACGATCGTGAAGGGAACCTTCAGCAGCCGGGCGATCGTGCGGGCCATGAGCGTCTTGCCCGTGCCCGTGGGCCCCACCAGGACGATATTCGACTTGTCGAGCTCCACCTCGTTCTCCTTCGGGGCGTACATGAGCCGCTTGTAGTGGTTGTAAACCGCCACGGACATGTAGCGCTTCGCCGCGTCCTGCCCGATGACGTACTGGTCGAGGAACGCCTTGATCTCGGCCGGTTTGAGCAGCTCCTCCATCCTGAGCGGAGCCGCGGCGGCGCGCTGCCGTCCCGGAACGATGTCGTTGTCGAGCATGATCTTGTAGCCGTTCTCGATGCACTTGTTGCAGATCGAGGCGCCGTTCGCTCCCTGGAACATGATCTCCACCTCCGAGCGCCGGGCGCCGCAGAACGAGCAGTTGTCGCCGCCGCGGGAGGCATTGTTGTTGCCGTTTTTATTCTGTGCCATGCAAGGTTACTTTTCGCGTTTGGAGAGCACTTCGTCGATCAGGCCGTACTCCTTGGCCTCCCTGGCCGACAGCCAGTGGTCGCGGTCGGCGTCCTTCTCGATCTTGCGGATCGAGACACCCGAATGCGCCGCGAGGATCTCATACAGCTCGCGTTTGGTCTTCAGGATTTCGCGGGCCGTGATCTCGATGTCCGAGGCCTGCCCCTGCGCCCCGCCCAGCGGCTGATGGATCATCACCCGCGAGTGCGGCAGCGCCGAACGCTTGCCCTTGGCGCCCGCCGCGAGCAACACGGCGCCCATCGAAGCCGCGAGGCCCGTGCAGATGGTCGCCACGTCGGAGCTGACCAACTGCATCGTGTCGTAGATGCCCAGCCCGGCCGAGACGGACCCGCCGGGCGAGTTGATATAGATCTGGATGTCCTTCTCCGGATCGACCGACTCGAGGAACAGCAACTGCGCCTGAATGATATTGGCCGCATCGTCGTAGATCGGGGCGCCGAGGAAGATGATGCGGTCCATCATCAGACGCGAGAAGACGTCCATCGTGGCGACGTTGAGCTGCCGCTCCTCGATGATCGTCGGCGAGACGTATGCGGCGCTCGCCGAGCGGAAATCGTGCAGCCTGAGCGAGCCGATGCCGCAGTGCAGCCGGGCGTATTTTTCAAATTCGGAAGTCATGTCAATTTCGTTTTCAGTCAAAAAAAGGACTTTGCAAACTTCAAGCCTGCAAAGTCCAAAGATAGGTATTTTTTCGCAGAGTTCCGAGCCTTTTTGCGAATGCAGTCATCATTCCGCCGTTTTATCGCTGTTTTTCCGGCCCGGAAAGAGGGCGGAAACCGCCCTGTCGCCGGGTATCCCCCCCCCGAAAGCACGGCTCCGGCAGCCTGTTTCCGGCCGCGGGAGAGACCGGCGGCCCCGTGCTAAAGCGCCTGCGCCAGCTTGGCGAAATCGTCGGCGGAGACGGACTTCTCCGTCACCTTGACCTTCGACTTCACGTCCTCGACGACCTTCGTCTCGTAGAGCTTCTCGTAAATCTTCTGCCCCTGCTCCTTGTCGGCGAGAATCTTCCCTGCGTAGCCGGCGAGCATGTCCTCGGGAGCCGACGGCATGCCGTACTGCGCGAACTGCGCGGCGGCCAGCGCCTTGGCTTCGGCCTCGGCCTCCTCCTTGCTCACTGAGAGGTTGTCGGCCTTGATGAAGTGCTTCTGGAGGTAATTCCACGTGAACATCTTGAGGAACTGGTCGAAATCCTTCTCGATCTCCTCCATCGTGAACTTGCCCTCGTTGATGGTGTAGAGCCAGCGCTTGAGGAACGCCTCGGGCATCTTCAGGTCGGCCTTCTTGACCAGGTAGTTGCGCACCTCGAGCGTAAAGAGGTAGTCGCTCTCGCGGCGCAGCTCCGACTCGATTTGGGCGTCGATGAACTTCTCGAACTCCTCGGCCGTCTTGACGTTGCCCGCGGGGAAAGCCATCTTGAAGAACTCCTCGTTGAGCTCCGGCTCGGCGAACTTGCGGATCTTGGTGATCTCCAGTTCGAACTCGGGGTTGATGCCCTCCAGCTCGTGCTCCTTGACCTGAAGGCAGGCGGCGCGCTGCGAAGGGTTCTTGTAGAGCTCATTGACGTTCACCTTCGTCTTGAAGCCCACCTTCTTGCCGACGAAGGGCTTGCGCTCCTCCTCCGACATGGAGATCAGCCCCACGTAAGCGTCCTCGACCTTCATTTCGCCGTTGTCGAGCGTCACGGTCAGCGCCTCGTCCGAAGAGACCTTCTCGGCGTCCACCAGACGGCCGAAGCGGCGCAGGAAGTTCGAGCGGTAGTCCTCGTGCATCTTCTTGTCCACCTTGATCTTATGGTAGGTCAGCTTGTCCTTGTCCGAAAGCTCCAGCTTGATCTCGGGAGCCTCGCCGATCTCGAACACGAACTCGAACTCGGTTCCGTTCTCGAAATCGAAGTCGCCCTGCTCCTCGGAAGGGATGACGTCGCCCAGGTAGTCGATGTTCTCCTTCTGGAGGTATTCGAAGACGGAGTTCGACGCCTTGCGGTACGACTGCTCGGCCAGCACGCCCTTGCCGTACATTTTCCTGATGAGGCTCATCGGAACCATGCCCGGACGGAAACCCGGGACGTTGGCCTTGCGCTTGTACTCGCGCAGCGCCTTGTCGACCTCCTGCGCATAATCCTGCTCGCCCACCGTAACCTTGATGAGCGAGGTGTTCTGCTCGCGTTGTTCTCTTACGATATTCATATTGAATCGGTTGTTATTTTGTTTCTTACCTCTCGGAATCGGCCTGCAAAGATACAAAATAAAGAATTAACGGCAATGCGAATCCGACAAATATTTTCCTCCGCCTCTCCGCGCCGCGCACCGGGCGGAAGGCCGCTGCGGGGAATCCCCGCCGGGGGCGACGGCGCGCCGCTACTCCGCGAGCCAGCCGCGCAGCGTGGCGACAGCCTCGCGGCGCATCGAGTCGGGCAGCGTGGCGATCCGCGTGCGGTGACTGCCGCCGGGCTGCACGAAGGCCTTCATGTTGCGCTTGCCGGGCGTCGCGGCCCACGCCGCGCCGGGAGCCGTCCACGGATCGTCGCCGCCGTAAATGAAGATCATCCGCGGGTCGTTCCTCTTCAGGTAGCGGGTGATCTTGCGGCCGAGTTTCTTCGAGAACTTCGTACCCCGCAGTTCCTCGGGCAGAAACAGCCGGCGCAGGTAGTCCCGCGTATCGACCGACGTGTACTCGCGGAACGGCTCGGCATCGTAGGGATAGTAGCCCAGCTCGCGGGCCGCCTGCACGAAGAAGGGCGCCTGCGCGTTGCCGGAGGAGAAGTAGTCGGGTCCGGCATTGGCCACGAGGAAATCGAGCACCTCCTCGTCGGAAGCCTCCGCCGAAGGGAGCTTCTCCGGATCGAATCCCCACTGCCACAGGGAGAACCCCAGCTCCAGGGTGCAGTAGTCGAAAATCTCCTCCACGGGGACCCGGAACGCGTAACCCTTCTGCTCGCAGACCGCGCGGAAACCGGGCATCAGGTCGGCCTTGCGGCGGAAAACCTCCCGCTGAAACTCCCGGACAGCGGCGCGGCTCTCCGCCGTGCCGACCTGCGCGAGGAACGGCGCGAAGCGCTTGTCCTCCACGGCATGGCACACCGGGCCCACGTAGGGCACGTAAATATCCACGTCACCGGGGAAATAGGCCGCATAGAGCATCGTCGTCGTGCCGCCCTTGCTGATGCCCGAGGCGATCCACTTGCCGGGGTACAGCTCGCCGAAGAGCGTCCGGATGCGATGCAGGTCGCAGGCCGAATTCTCGGCCGTCAGGTAGCGCCAGTCCAGCGGCTCGGGAGTCGAGCGGTCGAAATAGCGGTGCTCGACGAAGACGATGTTCGTATCGAAAAGCTCCGACAGCTCGTCGCGGTACTTCTCGGGCAGCGCGAAGTTGGCGTCGTAACCCTGCGTGATGAGCACCGTGGGACGGTCCCATCCGACGTGCATCACCACCACGCGCTGCAGGAAGCTCCCCCGCTCGGGATGGCGCCAGTCGAGCGGCTGCGTCAGCATCACCTCGTACTTCCCGGCGAACTCGCCCGCCGGCAGGGCTTTCGTCTCCTCGACGCCTTCGAGCGCGGCGATGCGCTGCCCGACCCGGCCGCCGTCGGCTCCCGACGCCGCGAGGGAGACCGTCGCGAACAGGAGACACAAAAGAGTCAGTCGTTTCCACATAGTATCGTTCGGATCAAAGGTTTGAACGGACAAAGATAGGTAAAATTCACCGCTTCGCAATACAAATATGCAGCTCCGGCGCGGAACTATGCCGCAAAAAACGTATCTTTGCACGATTATTCTCCATCGCATACATGAACAGAACCGCATATCTGCTCGCCGCCGCGCTGCTGCTGGCTTCCTGCGGCGGCTCCGCGGCCCGCACCGGACGCGCCGGGGACGCGACGCGCACGGCCGCGGCGGCCGAACCCGTCCACTACACCTACCGCGTGAAGGCGGTCCATCCCCATTCGACCTCGGCCTACACGCAGGGGCTGTTCTTCGCCGAAGGACTGCTGTGGGAAGGCATGGGGCAGTACGGGCAGTCGGTCGTGCAGCGGACCGACCTGGCGACGGGACACACGGAGGTGCTCTTCCGGCTCCCCCGCTCGGAGTTCGGCGAAGGCATCGCGCTCGTCGGCGGCGAACTGTTCCAGCTCACCTGGCAGTCGAACACGGCCCACGTTTACGACCCGGAGAAACGCACCGGGCTACGCGACCACCGCTACGCCGGCGAGGGGTGGGGGCTGACGACCGACGGCGAGAAACTCTACATGACCGACGGCACGGCGAATCTCTACACGATCGACCCGGCGACGTTCCGCCGCGAAAGGCGCACGACCGTCACGCTCCGGGGCGAACCCGTGGAGCTGCTCAACGAGCTGGAGTGGATCGACGGCCGCATCTGGGCCAACGTTTACACGACCGACCAGATCGTCATCATCGACCCGGCGACGGGCCGCGTGGAGGGGATCGTCGATCTGCGGGGACTGCTGCCCGACGAAGACCGCACGCCCGGAACCGACGTGCTGAACGGCATCGCCTACGACGCTGCCACGGGCCGCATCTTCCTCACGGGCAAGAACTGGAGCAAACTCTTCGAGATCGAGCTCGTCCGCCAATAGGCCGCACGGATGCGGCCGCGGACGGCCGCCGCTGCGGAGAGCCGATGCGCACGGACGCCGCCGGACAGCGAAAAAAACACGGAAACGGAACATGACAAGCAACAAACTATACGACTGCCTCGACGAGCGCATCCTGCTGCTCGACGGCGGATTCGGCACGATGGTGCAGAGCTACGGCCTCGGCGAGGAGGAGTACCGCGGAGAGCGGTTCCGCCGCTGGGAGGTGCAGCTCAAGGGGTGCAACGACCTGCTTGCGCTGACCCGCCCCGACACGGTGCGCGAGATTCACGAAAAATACCTTCGGGCCGGGGCCGACATCATCACGACCGACTCGTTCAACGCCAACGCCGTGTCGCTGGCCGACTACCGCCTGGAGGGACTGGCCTACGAGATTTCGAAGGCCGCGGCCGCCGTGGCCCGCCGGGCGGCGGACGCCTTCACGGAGCGCAACCCGCTCAAGCCGCGGTTCGTGGCCGGCTCGATGGGCCCGACGAACCGCACCGCCTCGATGTCGGCCGACGTGGCGGACCCCGCGGCGCGCGAAGTGACGTTCCGCCGGCTCGCCGAAGCCTACACGGAGCAGGCGCGGGGCCTGCTGGACGGCGGCGCGGACATCCTGCTGATCGAGACCGTCTTCGACACGCTCAACGCCAAGGCGGCCCTCTACGCCATCGACACCCTCTGCGCCGAACGGGGGCAACGGGTTCCCGTCATGGTCTCCGGCACGCTGGCCGACGCCAGCGGCCGCACCCTCTCGGGACAGACCGTCGAAGCCTTCGCCGTCTCCGTGTCGCACGCGCACCTGCTCTCCGTGGGGCTCAACTGCGCCTACGGAGCCAGACAACTGCTCCCCTACCTCGAACGGCTCGCCGCCGTGGCCGGCGTGCGCGTCTCGGCGCACCCCAACGCCGGCCTGCCGAACGTCATGGGCGGCTACGACGAGACCCCCGCGATGTTCGCCGAGGACGTGGGCGAATACATGCGCCGCGGGCTGGTCAATATCGTGGGAGGCTGCTGCGGCACGACGCCGGCGCACATTTTCGAACTGTCGAAGATCGTCGGCGGCTACGCCCCGCGGCCGCTGCCCGCACCGCGGCACGAAACGGTGCTGAGCGGTCTGGAGCCGCTGCGGATCGTCCCCGAGGCGAACTTCATCAACGTCGGCGAACGCACGAACGTCGCCGGATCGGCCCGCTTCGCCCGCCTCGTGCGCGAAGGCAACTACGAGGAGGCGCTCTCGGTGGCCCGCGCGCAGGTCGAGGCCGGGGCGCAGATCGTGGACGTCTGCATGGACGACGGCCTGATCGACGGTCCGCAGGCCATGCGTACGTTCCTCAACCTGATGGCCTCGGAGCCCGAGATCGCCCGCGTGCCGGTGATGATCGACTCGTCGAAGTGGGAGGTGTTGCAGGCCGGGCTGGAGGCGACGCAGGGCAAGGCCGTGGTGAACTCCATCTCGCTCAAGGAGGGCGAGGCGGAATTTCTGCGCCGCGCCCGGGAGATCCGCCGCTACGGCGCCGCCGCGGTGGTGATGCTTTTCGACGAGCGGGGGCAGGCCGACACCTTCGAGCGCAAGACGGAAGTGGCCGAACGGGCCTACGCGCTGCTCACCGGCGACGGATTCCCGCCCGAAGACATCGTATTCGACCCCAACGTGCTGGCCGTGGCCACGGGAATCCCCGAACACGACGGCTATGCCAAAGCCTTCATCGACGCGACGCGCTGGATCAAGGAGCACCTCCCCCACGCGAAGGTCTCGGGCGGGGTGTCGAACCTCTCGTTCGCCTTCCGCGGCAACAACGCCGTGCGCGAGGCGATGCACTCGGCGTTCCTCTACCACGCCATCCGGGCCGGAATGGACATGGGCATCGTCAATCCGCAGATGCTCCGCGTTTACAGCGAGATCGAACCCGAACTGCTCTGCCGCGTCGAGGACGTGATCCTCTGCCGCCGGGCCGACGCCGCGGAGCGGCTCACGGAGTACGCCCACGAGGTGCAGCAGACGGCCCAGGCACAGCCGCAGGCTCCCGACGCATGGCGTGCGGGGACGCTCGAGGAGCGTATCGGGCACGCGATGCTCAAGGGCGTGGCCGACTACGTGGAACAGGACGCACTGGAGGGTTACGAAACGCTGGGAAGCCCGATGGCGGTGATCGACACGCTGCTGATGCCCGCGATGGAGCGGGTCGGAGCCCTCTTCGGCGAGGGGAAAATGTTCCTGCCGCAGGTAGTGAAGACCGCCCGCGTGATGAAGCGCGCCGTGGCGGCGCTGACGCCCTACATCGAACGAGGAGCGGAACAGACGCCGCACAGCGCCGGCAAGGTGCTCATCGCCACGGTCAAGGGCGACGTGCACGACATCGGCAAGAACATCGTCTCGGTGGTGATGGCCTGCAACGGCTACGAAATCCGCGACCTGGGCGTGATGGTCGAATCGGAACGCATCGTGGACGAAGCCGTGGCATGGGGCGCGCAGTGCATCTGCCTGAGCGGACTGATCACCCCGTCGCTCGACGAAATGGCGCACGTCTGCGAGGAGCTGGAGCGCCGCAGGCTGCGCATTCCGGTCATCATCGGCGGCGCGACGACCTCGGACCTCCACACGGCGGTCCGGATCGCCCCGGTCTATTCGGGCGTCGTGGTCCACTCGGCGAACGCCAGCCGCAACAGCCAGATCCTCGCACGGCTGCTCGGTCCCGGCGGCGAGCGGTATGCCGCCGTCGTGAAGGCCGGGCAGGAGACCCTGCGCGGCGAATACCTCCGGCGGGAGGCCGCGCGCGAACTCATTCCGATCGCCGAGGCGCGCAGGAACGCCCGCCGCACCGCGCCGCACCGTCCCGTGCGGCCGCTCCACCCGGGGCGGATGGTCTTCCCCGACTACGACGTGGCCGACGTCGAACCCTACATCGACTGGAACTTCTTCTTCCCCGCCTGGGGCATGAAGGGCCGCTACCCGGAGATTCTGGACCACCCCGAACAGGGGCCCGAGGCGCGCAGGCTCTTCGACGACGCGCAGGCGCTGCTGGCGCGCATCCGCGACGAACGGCTGCTGACGTTGCAGGCCGTCGCGGGCATCTTCCCCGCCCGTGCGGAGGGCGACGACATCCGGGTGACGGACAGCAAGGGGCGCGAACGGACCCTGGCGATGCTCCGCAACCAGACGCGCGGCGAGGAGAACCGCTCGCTGGCGGACTTCATCGCTCCGGAAGGGGACTGGATCGGCTGTTTCGCCGTGACGGCCGGCATCGGGCTGAAAGAGCTCGCGGAGCGGTTCCGCGCGGAGGGCGACGACTATTCGGCGATCATGGCCAAGCTGCTGGCCGACCGCCTGACGGAGGCTTTCGCCGAGGCCGTGCACGCCTTCGTGCGGCGGCAAATGTGGGGCTACGAACAGGGCGACCCGCTCCCTCCCGGGCAGATCGTCCGCGGCGAATACCGGGGCCGCCGCATGGCCTTCGGCTATCCCGCCTCGCCCGACCACTCGCTCAAACGGGAGGTCTTCGACCTGCTCGCGGTGGAGATCACGACGGGGATGCGCCTGACGGAGAACTGGATGATCTCCCCGGGCGAGGCGCTCTGCGGACTGTTCTTCGCCGACGCGGAGTACTTCTCCGTGGGCCGGATCGACGCAGAACAACTCCTGGACTACGCCCGCCGCAGGGGCATGGAGGCCGGGGAAGTGAAAAAAATCATTCCGAACAACATCCGATGAACGTACCAGAGATCATAAACGAAGCCATCGCCGCCGGACGCACCCGGTTCGCCTTCGAGCTGCTGCCGCCGCTCAAGGGGGACGGGATGCAGAAGATTTTCGCGGCCATCGACCCGCTGATGCCCTTCGACCCGGCCTATATCAACATCACCTACCACCGCGAGGGTATCAAGGAGACCGCGCTCCCGGACGGCGGCATCGAATGGCACGTCGTGCGCCGCCGTCCCGGCACGGTGGGTATCTCGGCCGCCATCCAGCACCGTTACGGCGTGGAGGTGGTCCCGCACCTGATCTGCGGGGGCCTCTCGAAATACGACATCGAGGACACGCTCATCGACATGGATTTCCTCGGGCTGCACAACGTGCTGGCGCTGCGCGGCGACCGGTCGCAGAACGAACGGCGGTTCATGCCCCACCCGCAGGGACACGCCCACGCGGCGGACCTCGTGCGGCAGATCGCGGCGATGAACCGCGGGGAGTTCGTGGACGGCGAAGTGGAGGAGTGCCACCACTCGAAATTCTCGATCGGCGTGGCCGGCTACCCCGAAGTGCATTTCGAGGCCCGCGACGTGACGAGCGACATCCGCCACCTCAGGGAGAAGATCGACGCCGGGGCGGAGTACGTCATAACGCAGATGTTCTTCGACAACAGCCGCTACTTCGACTTCGTGCGCCGCTGCCGCGAGGCGGGCATCGCCGTGCCGATCATCCCGGGCCTCAAGCCGATCTCGACGCTGCGTCACCTGGAGGTGCTGCCCGAAACCTTCGCCGTGACGCTGCCCGAGGAGCTGGTCCGCGAAGCGAAGGCGCACCCGGAGCACGTGCGCGAAGTGGGCGTGGAGTGGACCGTCGCCCAAAGCCGCGAACTGATGGCCGCAGGCGTCCCCGTGCTCCACTACTATACGATGAGCCGCACGACCAACATCCAGCAGATCGTGAAGGCCCTCTTCTGAGAGGGTCCGGCCGCAAAAGAGACGACAGACCAAACCGATACGAAATGACACCCGTCGAATTCCGCCGCCGGCTGCACGCGCATCCCGAACTCTCGTTCCGGGAGGACGGCACGGCGGCATTCATCGCAGAACAGCTCGCAGAGCTGGGCATCGAACACCGCACGATAGCCCGGACGGGCATTCTGGCACGCATCCCGGGACGCAGGACGACGCCGGGCGACCGGCGGGCCGTGGTGCTGCGCGCCGACATCGACGCCCTGCCGATCGCCGAGCGGACCGGATTGGCGTACAGCTCCCGGAACGCAGGAGTGATGCACGCCTGCGGACACGACGTGCACGCGGCGGTGCTCTTCGGCGTCCTGCAACGCCTGGCCGCCGATCCCGACTTCAGCGGCACGCTCCTCGGGCTGTTCCAGCCCGGCGAGGAGTGCAACCCCGGGGGCGCCTCGCTGGTGCTGGCCGAGGACCCGTTCGGGGAGTACGACATCCGGGCGGTGATCGGCGAGCACGTGGAGCCGCAGCTCGAAGTCGGCACGCTGGGATTCCGCGCCGGGAAGTACATGGCCGCGAGCGACGAGCTGCGCCTCCGGGTCCGCGGCACGGGCGGCCACGGCGCGCTGCGCAGCCAGCTCAGGGACCCCGTGGCGGCGGGCGCCGAGCTGCTGACGCGCCTCGTCGCGCTCAACGGCGAGGAGTGCGTGCTTTCGGTGGGCCGCGTGCAGGCCGACGGGGCGACGAACGTCGTGCCCGACGAACTGTACATGGAGGGCACGCTGCGCACCTTCGACGAACGCGAGCGCGAAATCATCCACCGCCGCATCGCCAACATCGCCGCGGACATCGACAAACGCCACGGCGTGCGCACCGACGTCGGGATCGGCCGCGGCTATCCGTGCGTGGTGAACGACGAAATCCTCGTCAAACGGGCCGTGGCGCTGGCCCAAGAGACGGGGCTGAAGGTCGAGATGCTCCCGCTGCGCACCACGGCCGAGGATTTCGGGTTCTACTGCCGCGTCTATCCGTCGCTGTTCTACCGGCTGGGGGTGGGCGCCGCCGCAGGACGCCCTCACACGCCCTCATTTTCCCCCGACGAGGGGGCCATCGACGCGGGCATCGGCTTCATGGGCCGCCTGGCGTTGCAAATACTCAACAGACAATGAAAAAGCAAAACACCCGCCGCACTCAGCGAAGCGCGGCGAAGACGGACCGGACGTCCGTGATACTGAATCTTTTCCGCGAGGCTCCCAACAACAAGTTCTCGCTCAAGCACCTGGCCTCGGCCTCGGGAGGCGCCTCGAAGGAGGGCCGCCGCGAGACGCTCGAAATCCTCGGGCGGCTCTTCGAGGAGGGGATCGTCGAGGAGTGCGCACGGGAGAAGTACCGCCTCACGCAGAAGCACCTGCCCCACTACGAGGGCGTGGCCGACATGACCTCCTCGGGCGCGGTGTACGTGCGGGTCGAAGGGCTCGAAAACGATATTTTCGTCAATCAGCGCAACGCCTCCAACGCCCTCGACGGCGACCGCGTGGAGGTGGCCGTGATGCACCGCGGCCGCGACGGGAAACTCGAAGGCCAGGTCACGCGCATCGTCGAACGCAACCGCAAGCCCTACGTGGGTGTGGCGGAGGTGGGCGCGCACCAGATCTTCGTGCGCGCCGACTCGCGCCGGATGCCCATGGACATCTACCTGTCGAAACGCACGTGCCCCGACATCCGCGACGGCGAGAAGGTCGTGGTGCGCATCGCCGACTGGCAGCCGGGCAGCAAAAGCCCCGTGGGCGAGCTGGTCGAGCGGCTGGGCATGGCCGGCAACAACGATACGGAGATGCACGCCATTCTGGCCGAATACGAACTCCCCTACCGCTTCGAAGAGGAGGTCGAGCGGGCTGCCGGGGCCATCGACGCCCGGATCACGGCCGGGGAGATCGCCTCGCGGCGCGACTTCCGCGACACGGTGACCTTCACCGTGGACCCGGCCGACGCCAAGGACTTCGACGACGCGCTGTCGGTGCGCAGGGTGCGCGACGGCGTGTGGGAGATCGGCGTGCACATCGCCGACGTCACGCACTACGTCCGCCCGCACTCGACGATCGACGACGAAGCCGTAGAGCGCGGCACGTCGGTCTATCTGGTGGACCGCACCGTGCCGATGCTGCCCGAGCGGCTCTCGAACGAACTCTGCTCGCTGCGCCCCAACGAGACGAGTCTCTGTTTCTCGGCGGTCTTCACGCTCGACGAGAACCTCGAGATTCTCGACGAATGGTTCGGCCGCACGGTGATCCACTCCGACCGCCGCTTCACCTACGCCGAGGCGCAGGAGGTGATCGAGACGGGCCGCGGCGACTACGCCGAGGAGATTCTGACGCTCAACCGGCTGGCCCAGGGACTGCGCCGCCAGCGGTTCCGCAACGGCGCGATCTCGTTCGACCGCGAGGAGGTGAAATTCCGGCTCGACGAGAACGGCAGGCCGCTGGGCATCTACTTCAAGGAGCAGAAGGAATCGAACCAGATGATCGAGGAGTTCATGCTGCTGGCCAACCGCCGCGTGGCGGAGTTCTGCAGCCACCGCCGCAGCGAAAAGGGCCGCGCCGTGCCGCGCACGATGGTCTATCGCGTGCACGACACCCCGAGCGAGGAGAAGCTCGACCGGTTCCGGCAGTTCATCCTCCGCTTCGGCCACGTCTTCAAAGCCTCGAAAGGCCGCGCCGTCGCCAGGGAGATGAACAAGCTCTTCGCGCAGATCAAGGGT
Organism: Alistipes dispar; assembly: GCF_006542685.1. Lineage (NCBI taxonomy): Bacteria > Pseudomonadati > Bacteroidota > Bacteroidia > Bacteroidales > Rikenellaceae > Alistipes > Alistipes dispar. The sequence continues at coordinate 794,391 of NZ_AP019736.1, forward strand.
TCGACCGAGGAGAACGCCGTTTCGACGATGGCCGTGCGCGCCATGGCCAAAGCCTACTACTCGACCGACAACATCGGCCACTACGGACTGGCGTTTCCCTGCTACACGCACTTCACGTCGCCCATCCGCCGCTATCCCGACATGATGGTGCACCGCCTGCTGGCGCACTACCTCGCCGGGGGCAAATCGGCGGACAAGGCCGAAATCGACGCCCTGTGCGAACGGGCGTCGGACCGCGAGGTGATCGCCGCGGAGGCCGAACGCGCCTCGATCAAATACAAGATGGTCGAATTCATGAAGGAGCACATCGGCGAGGAGTTCGAGGGCCACATCTCGGGCCTCACGGAGTGGGGCGTCTATGTGGAGCTGGACGAGACGCACATCGAGGGCATGTCGTTCCTGCGGGACATCGAAGGCGACTACTTCTCCTTCGAGGAGACGACCTACGAGATCGTCGGCCGCGCCACGGGCCGCCGCCTCACGCTGGGCGACGCCGTGCGCATCCGCGTCAAGCGCGCCGACTTGCAGAAGCGGCAGCTCGACTTCGAGCTGCTGCTGCCCGGAGCCCCGGCCCGGCACAAGGGCGGAGACCCCGATTTCCACGGGTCGCGCGGCAGCCACACCGCCGGCGGGAACGGGGCCGGGTCACGCGGCCGGAACGGCAGCGGATCGCACCGCTCGTCGCGCCGGAAAGGGAGGTAGGCCTTCGGCCGGAAAGGCTTGAGGGAACGCCCCGAAGAACGCAGCGCATTCCGGAACCGCACGGCGTATGCCGGACAAATATCCGGATGTCCCGAAAACGGCGATCGCCCCTGCCACAATCGTGTGGCAGGGGCGATCGGTTTCCGGAGGACCCGGCCGCCCGGAGACCCGGCGGGCCTACTCGATCACGGCGGCCCAGCCGCCATTGCGCACCATCTTCACGGGAATCCGCGTCGAGGCATCGACGATGCGGACGCGGCGCCTGTAATCCATGGCCTGGAGATCGGCATTCACGCCGTCCTCGAACGAGGTCATGCGGAACTTGCGGCCCGCGGGCAGGAAATCCAGCGCGATCTCCGTCTCGAAAGGTTCGTTGTTCGTGAATCCGCCGACGTACCACTTCACCCCCTTGCGGCGCGCCACGACGAGCTGTTTGCCGCACACGGCATGCAGGACGCGCAGTTCGTCCCACGTCGTAGGAACCGAGGCGATGAACTCCGCCGAAGGCCGCTCGCGTTCATAGGCCATGGGGCTGTCGGCGAGCATCTGCAACGGAGCCTCGAAGAGCACGTACAGCGCCAACTGGTAGGCCCGGGTTCCCGATCCCATCGGATTGGAGTTGGTCGAACGGTTCTCCTCGGGCTGCGCGGAGAGCATCGCGCCGGGCGTGAAGTCCATCGGCCCCACGGCGTTGCGGATGAACGGCAGCAGGTTGCTGTTCTCGGGCTGGCAGCGCGCCCCCTGCTCCATGCCGAGCACACCCTCGTAATTGACGAGGTTGGGGTAGGTCCGGAAAAGCCCCTTCGGAGTGTAGGAGCCGTGCCAGTCCACCAGCAGGCGGTGTTCCGCGGCGCAGCGCGTCACGCGCTCGTAATAGGAGACCATCCACTGATCGCTGCGGTCCATGAAGTCGATCTTCACGCCCGCAATGCCCCACTCCTCGAGCTGCCCGAAGAGGCGCTCCATGTCGCGCTCGACGGCCAGCCACGTGAGCCAGAGTATGATCCGGACGCCGCGCTGCCCGCCGTAGGCGACCAGCTCCTCGAGGTCGAGGTTCGGATTGGGGCGGAACACGTCGGTCGTAGATGCCGACCACCCCTCGTCCATGATGATATAGGGAATGCCGTACTCGGCGGCGAAGTCGATGTAACGGCGGTAGGACTCCGTATTGCGTCCGGCGCGGAAATCGACGCCCGTAAGACGCATGCCGTTCCACCAGTCCCAGCTCACCAAACCGGGCTGCACCCAGCTCCAGTCCCGCTCGGCGGCCGGTTCGGCCAGCAGCCACACCAGCTCCTGCCGGACGAGATCGGCATCTTCGCGCGCCACGGCGGCCACCCGCCACGGGAACGTGCGTGCACCCTCCGTCCGGGCGATATAGGTCTCCTCCGAAAGGATTTCGAGGCTCCGGTCGTTTTTGGGCCCGTACTCCTTCGGCACGCGCGGGAAGGTCGCCGTGAAGCCTCCCCTGCCGTCGCCGCGGAGGAACATGCAGGGATAGTCGCGCAGATCGGACTCCGCGAGCAGCACCTTGCGGCCCGAAGGCTCGGCCGTCAGCACCGGAAGGTAGGTCATACGGCCGTCGGGACCGAAGGCGGAGAGTTGCCGGAGGGTGTAAGGCTCCTCGTACATCGAGTTGAACCCGCCGACCTCCGAAAGCCACGCCTCGCTGCCCTCGGGCAGCGTGAAGCGCACGCGCTCCTCCATGACGTCGATGCCGCCCGGGAGCGAGGTCACGAAACGGTAGGCCGCGCCCTCGTCGAAGAGGCGGAACTCCAGCGCGTAGCCGCCCGCGAAGTCGAGCCGCACGGCATTGTAGCGATTGCGCACCCCGGCGTTTTTCGTGGGGTTGATCCGTTGCAGCAGCTCGTCGGCCGACGAGCGCGACACACGGCGCAGGCGGGGCCGTTCGCCCAGCGTGCGGTCCGCGAGCCGGAGCGCGAGGCCCTCGCCGCCCAGCACCGCGTCGTCGCCGTCGCGCAGCGTGTAGTCGATCCGGTCGGTCACCTCGACCGTAAGGCGAAGCCGGCCGTCGGGCGACGCGACTTCGATGGGTTTCGCCTGCGCCGCACCGCCCAGAAGCAATGCGCAGCAGACTGACAACAGTTTCTTCATATCGTAAAATTTAGGTAGTCATACGGAATCTCACGCCGCCGGTCCGCACGGCGGCGCCGTCAGCCGCCCCGGCGCCGGGGAACGGTCCGGCAACGGGGTCTCACTCGATCTCGATCGAATTGAGCAGATCGGCCTTGCCTTCGTTCACCAGCTTGAGGATCAACTCGCCGAAGAGCGTGTTCTGCCAGGCGAACCACGCACGGGTGAAGTTCGCGGGATCGTCCTTGTGGAACGACTCGTGCATGAAGCCCGTGCCGGCGTCGGTGGTCATCAGCGACTCGATGCAGCGCTTGATCTCGGCGTCGTCCTGCGACGTGAAGGCCTTCATCATGATACTCATGGGCCACACCATGTCGTATCCTACGTGCGGACCGCCGATGCCCTCGCCCGCCGTGCCGCGGAAGAAATAGGGGTTCGATTCGCTCCAGACGAACCGGCGGGTATTCTGATAAACCGGGTCGTTCACGTCCACGTCGCCCAGATAGGGCATCGCCAGCAGCGACGGCACGTTGGCGTCGTCCATGAGGAAACGGTTGCCGTATCCGTCCACCTCGAAGGCGTAGATCTCGCCGAATTCGGGATGGTCGTAGGTGGCGTATTTCTTCAGGGCCGCCTCCACCTCGTCGGCCAGCGACCGGCACTCGGCGGCCATCTCCGGCCTGCGGTTCACCTCCGAGAGAATCTCGGCGGCCTTGCGCAGCGACGTCACGGCGAAGAAGTTCGACGGCACGAGGAACAGGAAGGTCGTCGCATCGTCCGACGGACGGAACACCGAAGCGATCAACCCCACGGGATTCACCGGATTGCCGTTGCCGACGTTGCACACCGTGTCGAGCTGGCGGTCCGTGACGCGCAGGAAGGTATAGGGTCCCACGCCCTCCTTGCGCTGCTGCTCGCGGAACGTCCGGAGGATATTCTCCATGGCCGTGAGCCAGTGTTCGTCGAAAACCGACGTGTCGCCCGTCCGTTTCCAGTATTCATAGGCCAGGCGGATCGGATAACAGAGCGAGTCGATCTCCCACTTGCGCTCGTAAACCTCGGGGCGCATCTGCGTCCCGTCGGTCTGCCAGTGCGTGTCGGGATCGGGATCGAGCGGATCGAGGAAGGCGTTGGCATAGGGATCCAGCCCGATATACTTGAACTGGCGGCGGATGACGCCCGCGATCATGCGGCGCAGCTTCTCGTCCTTCGGAGCCAGCTGCACGTAGGGCCACACCTGCGCTCCGGAGTCGCGGAGCCACATGGCATGAATGTCGCCCGTATAGATCACCGTGTCGTCCCTGCCCTGCTCGTCCTCGCGGGTCCAGCGCACCGTCGTATCGAGCGTATTGGGGAAGCAGTTCTCGAACATCCACGCCAGCCGGGCGTTGGTGAGCACGCCCTTGACGCGGGCGATTTCGGCCTCTACGGCCTCGGAGGTGAAGAGCCGCTCGGCCTCGGCGGGCCGGTTCGTCACGGCGTATTTCGATGCGGAGGCGGGCAGACGCGTATTGTCGGCCGCCGCAACGGGCACGTCGGCGCGGTTTCCGCATCGTTCATGGGCCGCGGCGGAAACGCCCAGCGACAGCGCGGCGAGCAGAGTGGTTACGGGAAAAAGTTTCATTGTCATAAATCGCATGTTTTGGTTGATGAATCGCAGTACAAAGATCGCAAAACGGATGCAAAGAAAAAAGAATCGGCGGAAAAAGAGTGCGGCGCGGAGCGAAAAAAAAGGGCGGACCCGCGGCCCGCCCCGAACGGAATCGCTTCCGCGGAGGATCAGATGGCGCCCGCGATCAGGAAGATGGCGGCCACCGTCAGAATGGCGTACAACTCGGGGAATGCGGCGAGGATCAGCGTCTTACCCATCACGTCGTGGCCGTTGCCGATGGCTGCGATGCCGTTGGCGCAGATCTTGGCCTGGTAGTACGACGAGAAGAGGCAGACGAGGCCCGTCAGCAGGCCCGCGCCGAAGATGGCCGCACCCTGCAGCATGGTCATCGACTCGGTGAGAAAGCCCTTGATGATGAAGTAGCCCACGAAACCGTAGAGGCCCTGCGAACCCGGAATGGCCGAGAGAATCATGTAGCTACCGAATGCGCCGCCGTTCTTCTTCATGGCGCCGACCGAAGCCTGGCCGGCGATCGAAGTGCCGATACAGCTCGCCGCGCCCGAAAGGCCCACCATCAGCGCTACGCCGATGTAGCCCATAATAATTGCAGTTGTTGTTCCCATAATCGTAAATTGTTTTTAGTTATTGATTTTCCGAATCATCCATTTTGCGCAGGGGCTCGAACGAACGCATCGACATTTCGAAGCCCGCATTCTTGTAAAACTCCACGAACGTCAGACGCATCGGGTGCACGAACGACGAGATGGTGGACATGAAGAGATTGATGCCGTGGCCCACGAGCAGAATCGGGACCATGACGAGCAGCCGCACGACGATGTTCGCCCCCTCGGGCACGAAGCCGTCGGCCAGCGCATTGAAGACCGTGGCGAGGATGCCGCCCGAGAGACCGATGGCGAACAGGCGGATGTACGACAGCACGTCCGAAAGGATACCCGTCAGGTTGTTGTAGGTGTCCCACAGCCCGAGGCCGAAATTGACGAAGGGATTCCTGCCCGGCGAGTTGAAGAAGAGCATCAGCACGGCTCCCGCGCCGAGCGTCGCGTAGAAGGCCGGCGAAGAGGGCGTATAGAAGGGAATCGTCCAGGCGGGATCGAGCATCGGAAGTCCGCCGGCCACGCTCGCGCCCAGCAGCACAAGCAGCCACCCCAGCGAGGCGAGCGAATGGCGGAAGCCCGCGGTCGAGGAGATCATCACGACCTTGAGCAACATGCCGAAGAGAATCTGCACCATGCCGATGGCCAGCGCGATGGAGAAGAACCTGCCCTGAAAATCGAAGAACGGAATCCCGGGGAACCACTCCTTCATGTTGATGCCGAAGAACGATCCGCACAGCAGGCCGAACGCGACGGTCATCGCGCCGCACAGCGTGGCGAACCACGCGGCCTGCCGCATCATGCCGGGCTTCCGGTTCCGCGAAAGCATCCACACGCCCAGCAACGTCAGGATGGCGCCGTAGCCGGCGTCGTTGAGACAGATGCCGAAGAAAAGCATGTAGAAGGGAGCGAAAAAGGGCGTGAGGTCCATCGTTCCGTATTTCGGCCGGGCGTACATGTCGCCCACCAGTTCGAACACGCGGGCGAACCGGTTGTTCTTCAGCTTCACGGGCGTATCGTCCCCGGGCTCGGGATCGCCCTTGAGATAGACCACGCCGGGATAGGCTTCGAGCAGGGCATCCACCCTGTCGGAGGTCTCCTTCTCGGCCCAGCCCTCCATGACCACCAGCCGGCCTTCGGCCTCGGCGTGCGCCGTGGCCTTCACGCGCGCGCCTTGCAGCCGTTCCCGGAGCGACGCGGCGTATCCGACGAGCAGCCGCTCCGATACGGCCACGCGCGAAAATTCGGCGTCGAGGCGCGCCAGTCCGGCCCGGGCCTCCGCGATGCGGCGCTCGGCCTCGCGGATGTCCATGCCGGGCGCCTTCATCTCCTGCGCATCGAGCGGAATCTCCTCGCCCGGAGCCGCCACGACGACGAACCACACGGCAGCGTCCGACCGGCCGATCTCGGCCAGGGCATACTGCGCGGACCATCCGGCCGCATTCTTGTCGAAAAGGTTGCGCTGCGTCGAGAAATAGCGCAGCACCACCCCGTCGGCGGCCAGCGCCCCGACACGCGCCGGGTCGAAAGCCCCCCACGGGCGCAGCTCCTCGGCAGCCTTCTCCAGCCGGCCGATCTCGGCCTGCAGGGCGGCGGCTTCGCGCTGCGCCGCGGCATAACGTGCATACGCCTCCTCGCCCGAAGCGAACGGCGCGGCCTGCGCGTCGAAGCGTCCTGCGTCCGCACGGAACGTCTTCAGGAACTCGGCGGCCCGGGCGCAGCCCTCAATGTCGAGCATCAGTTGGCGATCCTCCTCCGAAGGCTCCCAGCCCGTCGTGGTGATGTCCACCAGCCCCAGTTCGCGCAGCCGCCCGATGAAATCGTCGCTCTGCGCCGCATAGAGCACAAAAGCGTATTTGGACATTTTCGCGATCATAGCATTGCGCCCTCCCCGGCGGCCTGTTGCTTGGTTTTCACGATTTTCTGGGCGGATTTCGAGAGATTCTCCTCATCCTCCATGAAGCGCTTGATCTTCCGGATGGCATCCTCGTAGCCGGGAATCTGCACCTTCTCGTAGAGATTCACCTTCTGCGTGGTCTTGCGGCGCGCGAAGTCCAGCAGCTCCATCTTCCGACTGTAAACCTCGTACTCGATGCCCAGCCGGGCCATGCGTTTGAGCAGGTCGATCCCGGCGGCGAACCACACGGGCGACGAAAAGAGATCGTAGGGCTTTTCCTCGAAAAGCACCTCCCGCAATACGGGCGTACGCACGCCCGCGATCTTCTGCGTGTCGAGCTCCACGTCGTCCACCCGCAGCAGTCCGGCGTCGAATTCGCCCCAGAGCGCGGTCATGTAGTCGTACTCGGCCCTGAGGGCGTCGAGCCGGCGGCGCAGTTCGCCCGCCGCGTCCTTCGCCCGCTTGACCTCGGTACGCAGAGCCGATTCCTTGCTCTTGATCGTCGGGAGAGCCTTCTGCCGCATCTTCAGTTGCTTGCCCAGCTCGCCCAGCGAGGTTTTGTTATACTGAAATTTGATTGCCATAGCTTTCTATTTTTCCGAATCACGCTGCCGCCGCCCGACCGCGCCCGTCACGAGCGTCCCCACGCCGGGACTGACGGCCGCCGTCAGTGCGGACGTGCCGTGCGATCGTCCGGGCAGACCGTCCTCCGTCACGAGAAACGGCCCCCGGGCCGGCACCGGAATGACTGCCGACTGCGCCAGACCACAGGCCCGGCGGTTGCGTCTTCCTCCGCCCGTTCTCCCGTCCATCGCCGTGCCGCGTTGCATCCGCTCAGACGGTCTTCGGCCAGTACTTGGCCACCAGTTCGCTCTTGATCGCCACCTCCTCCTCGGAGAAGTACTCGGCGAAGAGCCTCCACGCCGTGTCGAGCATCTCCGTGATGCCGATATTGACGTCGATGGCCAGCAGTTTCTCCGAATAGTCGCGGGCGAAGTTGAGCGTGCGCTCGTCGTAGTCCGACAGGTCGAAGCCGTTCTCGAGTTTCGTCTTGGCATTGGCCGCATCGGCGTAGAGGCGCACGCAGGCGTTCATCACCTGCGGATGGTCCTCGCGGGTCTTCTTGCCGATGACCAACTGCTTCAGACGCGACAGCGAACGGAACGGGTCCACGATGACCTTGCCCGTATCGGAGTCGTTGCGCAGGAACAACTGGCCCTCGGTGATGTAACCCGTGTTGTCGGGGATGGCGTGCGTGATGTCGCCGCCCGAGAGGGTCGTCACGGCGATGATCGTGATCGAACCGCCGTTGGGCAACTGCACGGCCTTCTCGTAGATCTTCGCCAGATCCGAATAGAGCGAACCGGGCATCGAGTCCTTCGAGGGAATCTGATCCATACGGTTCGAGACGATGGCCAGCGCATCGGCATAGAGGGTCATGTCCGTGAGCAGCACCAGCACCTTCTCGCCCTTGTCCACGGCGAAGTACTCGGCGGCCGTGAGGGCCATGTCCGGCACGAGCAGCCGCTCGACGGGCGGGTTCTCGGTCGTATTGACGAACGAGACGATGCGGTCCAGCGCACCGGCGTTCTCGAAGACCGATTTGAAGTAGAGGAAGTCGTCGTTCGTGAGGCCCATGCCGCCCAGGATGATCTTGTCGGCCTTGGCGCGCAGCGCCACGTTGGCCATCACGGCGTTGTAGGGCTGGTCGGGATCGGCGAAGAAGGGAATCTTCTGCCCCGTGACGATCGTATTGTTCAGGTCGATGCCGGCGATGCCCGTGGCGATCAGCTCCGAAGGCTGGATGCGCTTGAAGGGATTGACCGTCGGGCCTCCGATCTCGCGCTCCTCGCCCTCGACGGTCTCCCCGCCTTCGAGCGGCTCGCCGTAGGCGTTGAAGAAGCGGCCGGCCAGGTTGTCCGAGACGCGCAGCTTCGGGGGCTCGCCGTGGAAGACGACCTCGGAGTCCGTAGCCACTCCCTCGGTCCCGGCGAAGACCTGAAGCGTCACGTTCTCGCCCATAATCTTCACCACCTGCGCCAGCTTGCCGCCCACGGTGGCCAGCTCGTCGTTGCCCACGCCCGAAGCGCGGAGCGTCACGGTCGCCTTGGTGATGTTGTCAATCTTGGTGTATATCTTCTGAAATGCTCGTGTTGTCATGGCTTATTTCGTTTTTGCGTCCACATACGCTTCGATCTGCTTGCGGTAGTCCTCGAATTTCTCGGACTTCCACTCCGAATAGTTCATCTGTCGGAAGAGGTTGATCAACCCCTTGAAGAACTGCGAGCACTCCTCGAAATCGGCGAAGCCGAACGATTTCCGGCAGACGTCCAGCACCATTTCGTACATCATCTTCTGGCGTTCGATCGGACAGTTGGCGTCGATGTCGTCGAAGGCGTCCTGCTGCAGGATCACGAAGTCGATCAGCTCCGACTTCCAGAACCGCTCGTGGTACTCGACCGGTACGCCGTCGTCGCCCAGAATGTTGATCTGGTCGTTGGCCTCCTTGCCGCGCTGCACGATGGTCTTGCCCGCATAGACCCGATCGACCCACTCCTTCTCGATATGCTCGTCGAGGTAGGCGCGGATCTCGGGGTATTCGAGGTATTTCGAGTAGGACTCCAGCGGATCGATGGCCGGGTAGCGCTTCGAGTCGGCGCGTCCCTGCGAGAGGGCGTAGAAACAGCGCGCGGCTTTCTTGGTCGATTCGGTCACAGGCTCCTTGAGGTTGCCGCCCGCGGGCGACACCGTTCCGAGGAAGGTCACCGAACCGGTCCGGCCGTTGTTGAGCGTCACCAGTCCGGCGCGCGAGTAGAAGTTCGAAATGATCGCCGAAAGGTCCATCGGGAAGGCGTCCTGACCGGGCAACTCCTCCAGGCGGTTCGACATTTCGCGCAGCGCCTGCGCCCAGCGCGACGTGGAGTCGGCCATGACGAGCACCTTGAGGCCCATCGCCCGGTAGTACTCTCCGATGGTCATGCCCGTATAGACCGACGCCTCGCGCGCGGCGACGGGCATGTTCGACGTGTTGCAGATGATGATCGTGCGCTCCATGAGCTTGTGCCCCGTGCGGGGATCGACCAGCTCGGGGAACTCCTTGAAGATCTCGACCACCTCGTTGGCGCGCTCGCCGCAGGCCACCATGATGATGATGTCGGCGTCGGCCTGTTTCGAAATGGCGTGCTGGAGCACCGTCTTGCCCGCGCCGAACGGTCCGGGAATGAAGCCCGTGCCGCCCTCGGCCATCGGGTTGAAGGTGTCGATGGCGCGCACGCCCGTCTCCATGACACGCGACGGACGCGGCTTTTCGCGGTAACAGCGCACGGCCTGCTTGACGGGCCACCGCTGCACCATCGTGATGTCGTGGTCGCACCCCTCGGCATCGGTCACGACGGCCACGATGTCGGTCACCCGGTACTTGCCGGCCGCGGCGACGCTCTTCACCGTGTAGGTGTCGGTCATCGCGAAGGGGACCATGATCTTGTGCATGACCCACTGCTCCTTGACCTCGCCCAGCCACGACGCGGCCGTGACCCGGTCGCCGGCGGCGGCCAGCGGCGTGAACTCCCATTCGGCCCCGAAGTCGATGGGGTCGGTGACCGAGCCGCGGGCGATGAACAGTCCGTCCATCTTCTCCAGGTCGTTCTGCAAACCGTCGTAATTGCGCGACAGCAGGCCCGGGGCGAGCGTCGCCTCGAGCATGTGGCCCTCGAACTCGACGCGGTCGCCGATCTTCAGGCCGCGGGTGCTGTCGAAAACCTGCACATAGGCCGCATCGCCTATGACCTTGATGACCTCGGCCATCATTCTGGTATCTCCCGTGTGAACGTAGCAGATCTCGTTCTGCGCCACGGCGCCGTCGGCCTTGACGATCACGATGTTGGAAATGATACCGTTTACGCTTCCCGTTGTTTTCATCGTATCTTTCATTGTTTATTTTCAATCAGTTTCCGCCCGTCGAGCGCCTCGACGAGCCGCGCGAACATTTCGCGTCCGTGCGCCGGGTCGAGCCGCGACCAGCGGGCCACCAGATTCACCCGCACCAGGTAGGAGAGGATGGCGTCGATGTCGAAATAGTCGAACGCGGCCAGCTCCTCGGCCTCCCGCCAGCGGATACGGTCGATCTTGCGCTCCTTCTCGACGAGGTTCGCCTCCTCGTTCACGGCGGCGATCACGGCGTCGATATAGGGAAGCTCGCCCCGCAGCCCGAAATCCGACGCGGAGCTGCGCTGCAACTGTTCGGCCACGTCGCCTCCGCCCACGACCGCCTCCCCGACATTGCGGCCAGCGGCCCGTGCCGAGACGGCTGCGGCGATGTTGCGCAGCGTCCGGTCGAACTCCGACCAGGCGCGCAGGAAGTCGCCCCCGGCGCGTTCGCAGGCGGCGTAATAGGCCCCGAAGAGCGCCCGTTCGAAACGCTGCGCCGTATCCACCTGTTCGGCATCCTCGCCTTCGGGATCGGCGTAGGCGCGCACGACGCGGGCGACGGCTTCGGGCAGGCGCTTCGGGGATTTCAGCTCCGCCGCCAGCTCCTCGCGCGTCAGCAGCCCCAGGGGGTTGTGCGCCGCGCGTCCCGCACGCAGGGCGGCGAGGTTCTCGCAGTCGTAGTAGCCGTAGAGCAGACGCACCTGCTTCGCATCGCGCGCCGACACTCCGTCGAGAATCTCGGCGACGATCGCGCGGGCGTCGAAGCCCTTCGTATCGGCGTCGAGCGCATACTCCCGCAGTCCGGCCACCAGGCAGTAATAATCGCTTCCGAACATGACCCTGCTATGCCTTGAACAACATGCGGGAAACCTTCTCGCGCAGGTACTCCGAAAGGAGCGCCTCGAGGTCGGCGTCGGAGAACGAAATGTAGTAGCCGCCCTCCTTCGGACCCACCTTGAAGCCCGTCTTCACCTGCTTCGACCAGCCCACTTCGACGCCTGCCGAGAGCAGCTCCTTCGCGCAGGCGTCGAACGCCTTGTCGAGCTGCGCACGCTCCGCCTCGGGCAGCAGGGCCGTCAGCTCCACCCTGCCCGACGCGTCGCCCGTCCAGTTCTTCGCCATCGAGAGCAGCATCCCGCGGATGAACTCCGGATCGAGAGCCGTGCGTTTCACCCCTTCGGACGTAGCTTCGGCGACGATCAGCGAAGCGATCTCCGACTTGATCTTCGCAACGGCCTGCCGGCCCGCCAGCGCGACCTCCGTCAGGATGTTCTTTCCCGCATCCTCGGCCTCGGCCCGGGCGCGACTGACGATCTCCGCGGCCTCGCTCCGGGCGTCGGAGACGATCTTTTCGGCTTCCCTGCGGGCGTCGGCCACCAGCTTGTCCGCCTCGGCGCGCCCCTTCTCCAGCCCCTCGTCGTAGAGTTTCCGGGTCAGTTCCTGAAGTTTGTTTTCCATAGCGTTATTTAGTTTTGATTATCGTTTCTCAAATTTCGCACACAAATATATAAAAGATTCCCGGATAACCTCGTTTTCGGGCGATAATTTATCTGATTTTGACAATTTTGCAGAACAAAATGCACCATCGGGGACACAAAACGGCCGGCGGAGAATCCCGCCGGCCGCACAGCGTCTCCCGGGCGCAGGGCTACTCCTCCGCGGCGATCACGACCGCCGTGGGAATCCGCCGCTCGACGATCGCCGCTCCCGCAGGATCGGTCCCCTCGGTGTCGCTCGGCATGTTGAGCACCTTTCCCTCCCTTCCGACGAAGGTCGAGGAGCCGCCGCCGTCGAGATTGACCGCCTCCGTACAGCCCAGCGAAATCAGTTTGTCGGCCAGTTCGGGCAGCGTGAATCCCTTGCTGCCCCGCTTGTTGCGGCCGTCGCACACCAACACGACCAGTTTGCCGTCCGCCGTCGCGCCGATCGCCGTGCGCGGCTGGCGCGAAAGGCCCGAGACACCGCCGTGGTCCAGCACCTCGCGCCAATAGCTCTCCTCGGCGACATTCTTCCCGTCGCGGACCAGCATCGGGCCCGCACCGACAGCCTGCCGCACCTCCCAGCGGCGGCCGCCTTCGGTGAGCGAGCTGGGCGGCGCGGACATGAACGTCCCGGTGCGCTCGTCGTTGCCCAGCGGCGAAGGAAAGGCATAGGGCTGTCCGCCCTCGTCCCGCACGCAATAGGCCCACACCGCCTCGAAAGAGCCGTCGGCCGACTGCCCGAAGGCAGCCCGCACGGGATAGTAAACCGTGGGAGGCTCCGTTTTCCGGTAGAGGTCCTCCTGCGCGGCGAGCGACCGGAGCTCCCCGTCGGCGACCAGCAGGCTCACGGAGGTCGTGCCGCCGAAGAAGCCGCCGTTCACCACGACACAGGGCACGCCCTTGCCCGACGCGGCGAAATCGGCGAAGTACTCCGTCGGTCTCTTGGCCGCGGAGAACTGCGGACAAAAGCGCAGTTTGGGATTGGCTTTCAGATCGGCCACGGCATAAAAGCCGAGACACTGTCCGCCGCCGGAAAGATCGTCCGCAAAAGCCTCGACCGTCAGTCCTGCGGGATAACCGTCCGATCCGGAGGGTTCGTCGCCTCCGTCCGGCTCGTTCCCGCCCGTCCCGCCGTTCCCGGACAGGGGCGGCGGAGTCTGGTGGTCGCCGCCTTCGCACGACACGAAGACGCCACCCGTCAAAACAGCCGCCAGCAACAGGCGGCAAAGCATGTGTTTTCGTTTCATTATCGGTATTCGAATTAGACGGGGTAAATATAATAAAATAATTTTTCGAATCTTTCCGATATTGTAAATAAATTTACTTGAGTTCGCTCCGCGGAAACCGACCGCCGAATCCCGCCCCGACGGCAGCGCGGCGGCAGAACACCGCCGCATACCGCTCTCTCCGGACACGGAACCGGGCCGGGCCGGAGAAACGGGCTCCGGAAGAACGGAACCCGGGCCGGACGGAAATCGGATGAGACCAAGACCGGAGAAAGTCCGGCAGGGCGCGGACGACGATTATAACATAGGTATCGGCACGCATTCGGCGCCCCGCATGACGGAAACGCCCCCGCTTTGCATGAAAGCGGGGGCGTCCGTATCGCAGAAGATGCGGATCAGTAGAATCCGAGGGCCTTGCTGCGGGCCAGCAGGCACGCACCGATAACCCCGGCGCGCTCGCCCAGCGTCGAAAGCTTGATCTGCGTATCCTTATAGACGAGCATCAACGAATACTTATTGACCGCCGTGCGCACGGGCAGCATCAGCGACTCCCCGGCCACAGAGAGCAGGCCGCCGATGACGATCATCTCGGGATTGAACATGTTGATAAGTCCGGCGATGGCCTTGCCCAGCGTATGCCCGACCGATTCGAGAATCTCGATGGCCAGCACGTCCTCCTTCAGCACGGCGTCGAGAATATCCTTCAGGGTGATCTCCTCGCCCTTGTTGAACTTCTCGGAGAGCATCGACACGCTGCCCGAACGCAGCTTCTCCAGGAAAAGGCGGTGCAGCGCCGAACCCGAAGCCCCCGTCTCGAGGCAGCCGCGCTTGCCGCAGCGGCAGATGATCTCGTTGTCGAGCAGCGGGAAATGGCCGAACTCGCCCGAGAAGCCCGACTTGCCGTAAAAGACCTTGCCGTCGAGAATCATGCCCAGCCCCAGGCCCCACGAGGCGTTGATATAGAGCATCGTCTTCTCGCTGTGCGCATCGCCGTACATGTATTCGCCGTAGGTGGCCGCGCGCGTGTCGTTCTCGATATAGACCGTGCAGCCCAGCCGCTCGCCGAGCAGCACCGTCAGCGGCTGCTCCTCGACGAAGAAGTAACTGTAACTGTACCCCGTCTGCGAATTGACGCGGCCCGAAATATTCACGCCGACGGCCAGCACCTTGTCGTGGGGAATCTTGTGCCCGTCGATGAAGCCGCGGATGATGTCGCAGAGCCGGTCGAGCGAATGGGGGTCGTTGTCCATCAGGAAATCGACGGTCGTATCGGCGAGCAACTGCCCCTTGAAATTGACGACCGCGAGCACCACCGAGTCGGTCCGTATCTCCACGCCGACGAAATAACCCGCATAGGGATTCAGGCCGTAGATGTTGGGTCTCCGGCCTCCGGCCGTGCCCTGCTCGCCGAAATTGTGGACGAAGCCCTCCTCGATCAACTCGCCGATGAGTTTCGTCACGGTCGGCACGCTCAGATTGACGGCCCGGCTCAGATCCGTAATGCTCGAATCGCCGCTGAAAATGTACTGCCGGATAATCTGTTGTTTGAGAATCGCGTTTTTGTTGCCTTCCGTAGCCTGCTTCAGAAACGAACTGGTCATATTTCCGTTTTGTTTAATTTGCGTTTTCCATGGTAAAGTTACCAATTAAAATGCAAACAGCCAAAAGAATCCGGCGAAAACGACGGCGAAACGAACCGGACCGGACACCCGGAAAGACTTTTTCCGGCAAATACGGAGGCGGAATCCGGAAAGATTCCGCCGGTCCGGGCAGTTCCGAACCGTATAATTTTATCACGAAGCGCTTTCAGAATAAAATTTATTACAATAATTATTTGCAGAAATAATATTTGTTGCTATTTTTGTTTCCGATTTACCCGGAGCGAGGGCCGAAAAATACCTCTGTCCCGACCGGAACGCCTATTTTTTATAAAGACACCGCGCATGAACCGTAAGGATTTTCACCGGCCCCGACCGGCCGGAACCGCCGCACGCACGGAGACGCCCCTGCCTCCGGCCGGCGCTGCGGAAACGGTCGGAGGCGTTCCGTCCCCGGAACGGAATCACGGAACGGACTCATACCAATCGACACGCAACAACTAACTAAAAAATCATCGGCAGACAGAAAAGACAGAAAAAACGGAACGAAGGCAAAGACGAAAGGGGAGCACGGCTCCCGGACAAGCAAATTCAAACCTATCTATTGACTTATGAGAAATGATTTACAACTGAGATTTTCCGGCCTGCGTCGTGCGACACGGCGTGCGGCGGCATTGTTCGCGGTGCTGCTCATGGGGACCGGAATCACTGTGGCTCAGCAACTTTCCGTATCCGGCCGGGTAACCGGCGCCGAGGGGGGGGGAATTGCGGGAGCTACGGTCGTAGTCAAGGGTGACAACACCCGGGGAACTACGACGGATTCGCAGGGCGCCTACACGCTCGAAGTGAAATCCGGCAACGATATCCTCGTATTCAGTTTCATCGGTTACAAGACCGTAGAAATCCCCGTAAACAACCGGACGACCGTAAACGCCAGCCTGAGCGAAGACGCCACGGAAATGGACGAGGTGGTGGTAGTCGGTTACGGCACGCAGAAGAAACAGTTCCTCGTGGGTTCGGTCTCGTCGGTATCGAACAAGGAGCTGCTCAAGGCCCCGATGACCAACGTGTCGAACATGATGACCGGCAAACTGCCCGGTGTCACGAGTATCCAGCGTTCGGGCCAGCCCGGCAGCGACCAGGCCTCGATCCTGGTCCGCGGCTCCTCCACGTTCAACGATTCGAGCCCGCTCTGTCTGGTGGACGGTGTGGAACGCATGATCAACACGGTCAATCCGAACGACATCGCCTCCATCTCGATTCTCAAGGACGCCGCCACATCGGCGATCTACGGCGTCCGCGGCGCCAACGGCGTCATTCTCATCACGACCAAAAGCGGTTCGGAAGGCGCCACGCAGATCTCCTACGACGGTTCGGTGACCTTCTCCACGAACACCGCGCTTCCCGAATTCCTCAACGCCCAAGACTACATCGGCTGGCACAACAAAGCCCGCGAAATGGACGGGCTCGCTCCCGTGTGGACCGACGAGGTGATCGCCAAGATGAAGGCCGACGGAACCTACGGCGAAACGGACTGGGTGGACCTGCTCTTCAAGAACTACGGCTTCACCCACCAGCACAACATCTCCGCGACGGGCGGCAACGACCGGATCAAGCACTACACGAGCGTCGGACTGATGAATCAGGACGGTATCGTGCCGAACACCTCCTACAAACGGTTCAACATCCGGTCGAACATCGACGCAAAGATCGCCCGCAACCTCAGCTTCTCGATGAACGTGAGCGGATTCCGTGAGAACAAGAATGCGCCGGGATACCCGATCACCAACCAGTACGACTTCAACCCGATCATGCAGGCCTTCTACGCCCTGCCGATCATCGCCCCCACCTACAAGGGACTGCCGCAGGGCTACATGAACGGCTCCTACACCCAGCAGCCGGTGGCCGCCGTGGAGCAGAGCGGTTATATCCGCGACACCCGCTGGCAGTTCGAGGGCAACGCCAAGCTGGAGTACGACTTCGGCAGCATCGAGGCGCTCCAGGGCCTGAAGGCCGGCGTATTCGTCGCCTACGACTACTCCAATTCGACGAACCGCAACTTCAACCGGTCGTTCAACCTCATGTCCTTCTCGTCCTCCACGTTCGAATCGACCCAAGTGACGGCATCGGGAATCAACCTGCTGAGTTCGTTCAGCAAATCCGCGTCGTGGGGCGACAGTTTCACGGTCCGTCCGACGATCACCTACGAGCGCGAGTTCGGCGGCAAGCACAACGTCAGCGCCCTGTTCCTCTACGAGCAGAAGAAGGGTTACTCGGATACGATGACCGGCCGCAAGAACGGCTACTACGCCGACTATCCGGTCGATCTCTCGCTCGGTTCGACCTGGGAAGGCATCGACGTTCCGGTCAGCGGCTCCTTCAGCGATACGGGCATCGCCAGCTTCGCGGGCCGCATCAGCTATGCCTACGACCGGAAATACCTCGCCGAGTTCACCTTCCGTGCCGACGGTTCGTACAAGTTCGCGCCGCATAACCGCTGGGGCTTCTTCCCCTCGGTCGCCCTCGGATGGGTCGTGTCCGAAGAGAATTTCTTCAAAAAGGCGCTGCCCAAGGTGGACTTCCTCAAACTCCGCGCATCGTACGGCGAACTGGGTGCGGACGACACGTCGGCATGGCTCTACATGCAGAGCTACTCGACGACGGCCCCCAGCTTCAGCTATATCGTGGGCGGCACGGGGCATACGGCCTACTACACGAGCAACTACGTCTATGACAACCTCACCTGGTCGCGCACGCACAGTTTCAACGTCGGCTTCGACTTGTCGGTATGGGAAGGCAAGCTGGGCGTGGAGTTCGACTGGTTCTACAAGCTGACGGACCACATCCTCGAACAGGTGGCCGGATCGTACGCTCCGTCGCTGGGCGGCAACGTCCCCTCGTACATGAACTCGGGTAAAATGGACAACCGCGGTTTCGAGCTGGTGCTCAAGCACAACAACCACTTCTCCAGCGGCTGGCGCTACTCGCTGACCGGAAGCCTCTCGTGGGCCCGCAACAAGGTGCTCGCCAAGCATATTTCGGACGACCACCCGATGTACCGCGCCATCCTCGGTCAGCCGATCGGCTCGGTCTACGGCTTCAAGGCGACGGGGCTCTTCCAGACCGAGGAGCAGATCGCCAATGCGCCGACGGCCCCCTCGGGCGAAAAACGGCTGGGCGACCTGATGTACGCCGACATCAACGGCGACGGCAAAATCGACTCGTCGAAGGACTTCGTGAAGATCGGACGCAGCTACACCCCGGAGATGAACTTCTCGCTGAACATGGAGGTAGCCTACAAGAACCTCTACCTGACGGCCCTCTGGCAGGGCGCGGCGCTCTGCTCCTACCAGTTGAGCGCGGCCTATAACAGCGGAACGTTCGACAACACGATGTACACCCGTCCGTTCTACTCCAGCGGCAACGCCCCCTACTATCTGGTGGAAGGCGCCTGGCGCGAAGACAACCGCGACGCCGAATACCCGCGTCTGAGCACGGTGGCCAACGGCAACAACGCATGGCCCTCGTCGTGGTGGGTGAAGAACGGCGCCTACCTGCGTCTGAAGAACCTGCAGATCGGCTACACGCTGCCGCAGCACCTGCTCAACAAGACGGGCATCGAGCGCGTGAACATCTATATCGCCGGCACGAACCTGCTTACGTTCAGCGCCTTCAAATACGTGGACCCCGAGATGCCTTCGGTGAACAACGGCTACTATCCGCAGCAGCGCACCTACAGCATCGGCGTCAATCTTTCCTTCTAAACCGCAAAAGCTACGAATACCATGAAAAAAACGATATTGACAATGGGTCTGGCCGCCGCCTTATGCGGCACGTCCTGCTCCGACGTCATCGACCTGAACCCGGGCGACCGCTTCTCTCCGGCCACGGTCTGGTCCTCGACGACGACCGTGGACAGCTATGTGCTCGGACTCTATTCGATCTTCAGCTCCAGTTGCGAATTCTACGGCACGGGATCGCCCAACCTGACGGATGCCTATTCGGACATACTGAAGAGCGGTTCGTGGGACCAGTACAACCACAGCTACAACCGCTCGCTGTTCCAGGAATCGGCGTTCAACAGCACCAGCGCCGGAGCGTTCGAGTGCTGGAGCACCCACTACGAACGTATCCGCCGCGAAAACGAGTTCCTGCGCGACGCCCCGAAATACCGGGAGAAGTTCGGCGAGAAATGGATGGACACCCGCATCGCCGAGGTGCGTTTCTGCCGCGCCTACGCCTACTACCTGCTCTGCCGCGTCTATGGCGGGGTGATTCTCCGCACGGAGGTCGATGGCCCCGAGCAGAACGACAAGGCCCGCTCGACCGAAGCCGACTGCTGGGATTTCATCATCGAGGAGCTGAAGGACCTCGCTCCGCAGCTTCCGCAGGGGAACAAAACGGAGAACGGAGATAACTGGGACGACGCCAACTACGGCCGCGCCACGCAGCAGGCCGCCTACGGACTGCTGAGCCGCGTCGCCCTCTTCGCGGAGCGCTGGGACGTGGCCGCCCAGGCCGCGCGCGACGTGGAGAAGTGCGGCGGAGCGCTCGACCTGACGGGCTATGCCAACGTCTTCAACGGCGACCTGAAGAGCAACAAGGAGATCCTCTTCGGAGTGGACTTCGAACAAGATGTCATCACGCACCGCTACGACGCGTACGTACGTCCCAGCGGCGATGCCAAGGCGCTGGGAACGTCGGCGCTCTATTCGGTGTTCTTCCCCACGAGCGAACTGGCGGACAGCTACGAAATGGCCGACGGCACGCCCTTCAGTTGGGAAACCCACGGCAGCGATCCCTACACGGGCCGCGAACCGCGCTTCTACGCCACGATTCTCTACAACGGCGCCTCGTGGATGGGCCGCACGATCGAAAGCTACGTGGGCGGCGCCGACGGATTCAAGGAGTACGAGAACTCCAAATCGGCCAACACGACCGTGACGGGCTACTACCTGCGCAAATACCTCAAGGACGGAGACAAGAGCTGGATCACCGCTTATTCGGCCCAGACGTGCATCCTGATCCGCTATGCCGAAGTGCTCCTGAACAAGGCCGAAGCGCTGGCCGAACTGAGCTGGGAACAGAACAGCGTCGAGGCGTTGCAGGCGCTCAACGACGTCCGCGGACGCGTCGGTCTGCCTTCGCGCCAGACCGCCAGCAAGGAGGAGTTCATGGAATTCGTCCGCCACGAGCGCATGGTCGAGCTGGCCGGCGAGGGCTTCCGCTACTGGGATCTGCGCCGCTGGAGGCTGGCCGAGGAGGTCATCAACGGCAAGAACGTGCACGGCGTGAAGATCACCAAGACGGACAGCGGATTCAACTACGAGCACGTGGACGCCGACAACGGCAACAAGCGCATCTTCTACGACCGTTACTACCATTTCGCCATTCCCGAGTCGGAGCGTTCGAAAAACCCGCTCTGCGACAACAACCAAGGATGGGTATAACGACAACCGAACCATAACAAAACAGCAACGACTATGAAACTCCGCAGATATTTTGCCGTCCTGGCAACGGCCGCACTCACCGCCTTCGCCGCGGGATCGTGCGCCGAGCCCGAGGACGAATTTCTCCACACCGACAGCCGGCTCCTCTCCATCGAGGTCCAGCCGGCCGGCGGCGGCGCCGGAATCGCGGGCGTCATCGACGAGACCACGGGCGAAGTTTACTTCCCGATTCCCAAGAAGGAGCGCGAGAAGTACGACATCACCAGCCTCATGGTACGCGCCGAGGTGGAATACGACACCTTCATCACCCCCTCGCTGACGGGGCTGAAGGACCTTTCGGACCGCGACAACCCCTTCACGATCACCCTCACGGCCGGGGACAAGGGGACGCGCACCTACACCTTATGGGCCTTCTACACGCGCCGCTAAAACAAAACCCATCACTAACGAAAAAACTTTGAGACGAATATGAAAACCTTCAAATCATTTGCTTTCGCCGTTGCGCTGGCAGGTCTTACGCTGCCGATGGCAGGCTGTTCGGACGACGACACCGCGCCCAAGGGCGAAGACGTGGAACGCGGCGACAAGGCGTGCCGCATCGAAACCTTCACGCTGAACTTCAGCGACGGCACGACGCTTTCGGGCGACGTCTATGACTACGACAAATCGGTGGACCTCTCCTACACGACCGCCGAATTCGAGATGATGAAGTCCGCAACGGCCACGCTGACGCTTTCGGAGGGCGCGACCGTGTCGCCCGATCCCTCGCAGACGGCGGACTACACGCAGCCTCTGTCGTTCACCGTGACGGCCAAGGACGGCAAGACCGCACGCACCTACACGACCAAACCCGTGGAGAAGGTACTGGAAGGCTATACGAAGGTCGAAGCGGCAACCTCCAAGACCGCGACGGAAATGGGTATCGGAACCGCCGCGGACTACAAGTTCGTCGGCGTGAGCGGCGACAAGCTCGTCGTCGGGAAAAAGGTCTTCGACTACAAGACCTTCGCGCCCGCAGGCGACCTGAACATGACGGGATACGAAGACCAGAAGATGACCGGCATGGCCAACGACGAGGCCGGACACCTGATCGCAGCCGTCAATGCCGACGGTGCGAGCGCCGTGCCGACGACGATCATCTGCTGGAAGGACGGCTGGGACAAGGCTCCGTCGGAGTACATCAAATCGGAGACGAGCTTTATCGGCAAACAGATCTCGGCCAGCGGCAACCTGCTGGAAGGCGCGGGTATCGTTTCCGCGATGAACGGCACGGGCCCCAAAGGCGCGCATTTCGCCTGGGCCCGCCTCGACGGCGCGTCGCATCCGGAGACTCCGTTCTACGGCGTGGAAACCAACGTACCCTCGAACGACGGCAACTGGTCGCAGACGATCTCGGCCTGCTCGGGCGACCCGCTGGGAACCTGGTTCGTCTATGATCCCGAAACAGGCAACGGAGGAAATGCCTACACCTGGACTGCCTGGACGGCCCACAACAACATCAACCTGACTCCGATTCCCGGAGTTCTTCCTTCAGACAAAGGGGCACACGGCTGGGGCAATCTGACGCTGGGTTCCGTACGCGCATTCACATTCAACGGCACGGCCTACGGCGCATATATCACGACCGGATGGCCCGAAACCTACGTCGCAATCGTGGACAACAACGGCGAATACCTGCTCAACCCCAACGACGCCATCATTCCTGTCTCTCACACCGGTTCGGAGCCGATCCCGCAGATCACCTACGTATATAACGAGTCCGAAGGCGCAGGCTATGTCTTCGCGCTCGAAGCGGGCCAGTTCGTGAAGAGCTGGAAGCTGACCGTCGTTTACGAATAGCCGCCCCGCCGGACCGCGCCCGCCCGGGCGGCGGTTACGGACACCGAACATCCGCGTTTTTCCGGCCCGGGGCCGTTCCCGGGCCGGGAAGATGCGGTTCTTTTGAAATCACAGTCATCACACACGAAAATTAGTTCAGGTTTATGAAAATTCGTACATGGATCGCAGCGGCGCTGGCAGGCACGGCCCTCTGCACGGCCTGCTGCGGAGGGGCCGGAAATCCGCCCCGCGCGCCGAAGAGCGGGCTGGCCAAATACCTCTGGTTCGACGCCGAGGCCAACTTCGCGCGCTTCGCCTCGCAGGATTCGATCCGCTACTGGCTCGACCGGGCCGTCGAGACGGGCTTCAACCGCATCGTCGTGGACGTCAAACCCGTCGAGGGCGACGTACTCTACAAGAGCGACTTTATGACCGAGCTGACGGACTTCCGCGGCACGAAGACCGACCGGACATGGGACTACCTGCAATTCTTCCTCGACGAGGCGGCCCGGCGCGATCTCGAAGTCACCGTCTCCACCACGATCTTCCCCGCAGGGCTCACGGCCACGCGGCAGGGCCCGGTCTTCCGCGACGCGGCATTCGACGGCCGCACCTGCATCGAATACATGCCCGACGGCACGCTGCTCGACATCCGCGACGACAAGGCGATCAACGTGGCGTTCCTCAACCCCGCCATGCCCGAGAACCAGGAGTGGGCGCTGCGCTTCATCCGCGAGATTCTCTCCAAGTACCGCTTCGACGGCTATGCGCTCGACTACTGCCGCTACCCCGGCGCCACGGCCGACTTCTCGGAGTTCTCCCGCAGGGAGTTCGAACGCTTCCTCGGCCACGCAGTCGAGCGTTTCCCCGAGGACATATTCACCTACGACGAGGAGGGCAACCGCATTCCCGGAAAATACTACAAGCCGTGGTGGGAGTACCGCGCGAAGGTGGTCCGCGACTTCATCGCCCGCGTCCGTGCCGCGGTGGACGAACTGCAGCCCGACGTGCGGCTCGAATACTGGGCCGGTTCGTGGCTCCACGCCATCTACGCCAACGGACAGAACTGGGGCAGCCCCCGCTCGACATTCTCGGACGAATACCTCGACACGTGGGCCACGCCCGGGTACAAGGAGGCCGGCTTCGCCGACCTGCTCGACGTCTTCATCACGGGAACCTACCTCGAACGCGTCTGGGGAGCCGACGACAACGAGTCGATCGAGTACGGGCTCAACCGCTCGCTGCGCGACGTGGCGGGCGACTGCACGGTTTACGGATCGCTCTACGCGCAGAATCACCTTGACCAATTCGACGATGCGGTGTATCTTTGTCTCAAGAAGACGAAGGGCGTGATGGTCTTCGACATCGTGCAGGTGATCGAACACGACCTCTGGGACTCCATCAAGCGGGGCATCGACCGCGCCGAGGCGGAGATCGCGAACGAAGGAAAATGACACGACCGAACGAAAAACAGGCGAACGAATGACAAGACGAATACTGCCGCTGCTATGTGCAGCGCTGCTGGCAATGCCCTTTACGGCCTGCTCGGAGGAGCATCAGGCCCCGCCCTCGCTCGACCAGGGCGGCGACGACGAAAACGACAAGCCGGTCGATCCCGGCGACGGCCCCGCGAGCGGGAAGGAGAAGATGCTCTGGTTCGACGCCGAGGCCAACTTCCAGCGCTTCTCCACGAAGGAGGGCATCACCGCGATGCTCGACAAGACCGTGGAGGCGGGATTCAACAAGATCGTCGTGGATGTCAAGCCCGTCGAGGGCGACGTGCTCTACGCGAGCGACTTCATGACGCAGGCCACCACGATCGGATCGGTCACCGTCCCCGCCCGCGGCTGGGACTACCTGCAATTCTTCCTCGACGAGGCGCACAAGCGCGGTCTGAAGGTCACCGTCTCCACGACGATCTTCCCGATGGGCATGCCCTCGACGCGGCAGGGGCCCGTCTATCGCGACAGCAAATGGAACGGCAAGACCTGCCTGCAAAACAAGCCCAAGGCGGGCGGCGGCAGCCAACTGACGGACATCAAGGACGATCCGACGAAAGTGGCCGCCTTCCTCAACCCCGTGCTTCCCGAAGTGCGCGAATTCGCCCTGAGCTTCATCCGCGAGATCGTCTCCAAATACGATTTCGATGCCTATGCGCTCGACTACTGCCGCTTCCCGGACAACCAGAGCGACTTCTCGGAGGCGTCGAAACGGGCCTTCGAGGACTACGTCAAGGGCAGCGTCGCGACGTGGCCCGACGACGTGTACACCTACGACGCGAACGGCGGCATCGTCGCAGGCCCCTACTACAAGCAGTGGTGGGAGTTCCGCTCGATGGTCATCCGCGACTTCGTGGCCGCCGTGCGGCAGGAGATCAAGGCCCTCAAACCCGACGTGAAGCTCGAATACTGGGCCGCCTCGTGGTGGGGCGCGCTCTACGCCAACGGCCAGAACTGGGCCAGCACCTCGTTCATGCCGCTCCAGGACATCGAAGCCCCGAATTTCCGCGCATGGTGCTCGAACAACTACAACCGAACGGGTTTCGCCGACCAGCTCGACACATTCCTGCTGGGAACCTACCTGCCGCGCGTTTACGGCCCCGAGGACGGCGAGTCGATCGAGTTCGGCATCAACCGCGCCGAGCGGATGCTCCTCAACGCCTGCACCTACTACGGCACGATCGAGTGCTCGCAGAAGAATTTCGACGTCGAGGAGGCCTGCTACTACTGCCTCAAACGCACGGCGGGACTGATGGTCTTCGACATCGTGCACGTCATCAACAATGACATGTGGGCGGCCATCAAGCGGGGCATCGACCGCGCCGAAGCGGAGGACGCCGCCGCACAGCAATGAACTCACAGACAACTATGCGAACCATGAAAAGACTCTTTCTGATCGCCGCCGCGCTGACGGCGGCGACAACGACCTCCGCCCGGGAATACACCGTCACCTCCCCCGACGGAAAGATCGAGGTGAAGGTATCGACGCAGCCCGAGCTGCGGTGGAGCCTCTCCCGCGCAGGCGAGCGGCTCCTCGAACCGAGCCGCATCGGCCTCACGCTGGCCGGCGAGGCGCCGCTGGGCGTCGCCCCCGCGGTGCGGAGCGTCCGCACCGAAGCCATCGACACGCGTTCGACGGCCGAGGTCCCGACGAAGTTCCGCGAGTTGCACGACCGCTGCAACGAACTGCTGATCGCCTTCCGCGGCGACTGGGCCGTGCGGCTGCGCGTCTATGACAACGGCGCGGCCTACCGCTTCGAGACCGCACGCCGGGGCGAGACGGTCGTCGAGGACGAGACCGCCGAGTTCAACTTCGCCTCCGACAACGACACCTACTGGACCCGCGAGCGGAACCCGGACTTCATCTCCCACTGCGAGGCGTTCTTCGAGCGCAAGCGGCTCTCGGAGCTGGAGCGCTCGGTCTACGCCTACCTGCCCGTCTATTTCGCCACGCCGGGCGGCACGCGCATGGTCGTCACCGAGACCGACCTGGAGGACTACCCCTGCATGTTCCTCTTCGGCGGCGAGGGCCGCAGGCTCCGCGCCGAATTTCCGCCCGTGGTGCTCGAAAGCCGCCTGAAGGAGGGTTCGGACCGCAACGAGGAGTTTCTCCGCAAGGCCGACTACATCGCCGTGACGGAAGGCACGCGCACCTACCCGTGGCGCGTGGTGACCGTCGATGAGGACGACCGCGCGCTGCTGGAGAACTACCTCCCCTACCAACTGGCCTCGAAGGCCGTCGAGGGCGACGCCTCGTGGGTGCGCCCCGGCAAGATCTCGTGGGACTGGTGGAACGGGCTGAACGTCTACGGCGTGGATTTCGAGGCCGGCGTGAACACGGCCACCTACAAGTACTTCATCGACTTCGCCGCCCGCTACGGACTGGAGTACATCCTGCTCGACGAGGGGTGGTCGGTGAGCACGCTCAACATCCGCGAGCCGCGCAAGGAGGTCGATCTGAAGGAGATCGTCCGCTACGGCAACGAAAAGGGCGTGGGCGTGATCCTCTGGACGCTCTGGAACCCGATGAAGAAGGACCTCACGGGCATTCTCGACACCTACCGCGACTGGGGCGTGAAGGGCATCAAGATCGACTTCATGCAGCGCTCCGACCAGGAAATGGTCAATTTCTACGAACAGATCGCCCGCGCGGCCTACGACCGCGGCCTGCTGGTCGATTTCCACGGCTCGTTCAAGCCCGCCGGACTGCAACGCAAATACCCCAACGTGCTGTCGTTCGAAGGCGTCTATGGCATGGAGAACGACAAGTGCTCGAAGGACATCACCCCGGCGCACGACTGCGTGCTGCCCTTCACGCGCATGGTGGCCGGACCGATGGACTACACGCCCGGCGCCACGGTGAACGCCACGGCCGCCGACTTCTCGGTCAGCTGGAGCCATCCGATGAGCCAGGGAACGCGCGCGCACCAGGCGGCGCTGTACGTCATCTACGAAAGCCCGCTCCAGATGCTCTGCGACTCGCCGTCGCACTACCTCCGCACGCCCGAGTTCACGGGCTTCATCGCCGCCGTGCCCACCGTCTGGGACCAGACCGCGGCGCTGCACGCCTCGGCCGGCGAATACGCCGCCGTGGCACGCCGCAACGGCGACCGGTGGTACATCGGCGCCATCACCGACTGGACGGGCCGCGACATGGAGATCGACCTCTCGTTCCTGGGCGAAGGCCGCTACCGCATGCAGTACTTCGCCGACGGCGTGAACGCCGACAGCTATGCGCAGGATTTCCGCACCGGGGAGCGCGAAGTGACCCGGGAGGACAAGCTGAACGTCCGGCTGGCCTCCGGAGGCGGCTGGGCAGCCATTCTGACCCCCGTAAAATGACGCCATGAAACGCAGGATTTTTCTGACCCTTATCCCGGCGCTCGCCGCCTGCTTCGCCCTCGCCGGGGCGGAGCGGACGGCGCAGCGGCCGACGGAGCCGCAGCCCGCCGAGCTGCGCGGCCGCGTGACGGCCGACGGCCGGGGCGTGGAAGGCGTGGCCGTGACCGACGGCCGGACCATCGTCCGGACCGACGCCAAAGGGCGCTACCGCCTCGCATCGGCCTCCGACGCGGAGTTCGTCTATCTGACCCTCCCCGACGGGTACGAAATCCCCGCCGAAGCGGGCGCGGCCGCATTTTACCGGCGCATCACCGGACAGGAGCGGCGGTACGACTTCGCGCTGCGGAGAGCCGGACGCGACATGACGCGCCACCGCCTCGTCCTCGTGGCCGATCCGCAGGTCTATTTCGAAGAGGAGCTCGACAGCGTGCGCCGCGCCTCTGCGGACATCCGCCGCACGGCATCGGACGGGGTGGAGACCTTCGGCGTGGCCTGCGGCGACATCATCGGCGACATCACGCGCCGCCCGACGCTCTTCGGGCCGGTGCGCGACGCGCTGGCCGAAAGCGGCGTGCCGTTCTTCTACGTCTTCGGCAATCACGACATGGATACCGACGTGCGCACGAACGACTACTCCAAACGCTCGTTCAAGGAGCGTTTCGGCCCCACCTACTACGCCTTCGACCGCGGGAAGATCCATTATGTAGTGCTCGACGACGTCTTCTTCCTGGCCCGCAGCTACCTCTACGCCGGTTACCTCGAGGAGCGGCAGCTCCGCTGGCTCGAACAGGACCTCGCCTCCGTGCCGGCCGGCTCGACCGTCGTCGTATGCCTCCACATCCCCACCTGGTCGTGCGCCGCACGGCGGGGCGAATGGGGCAAGGAGCAGACGAATAAGGTGCTCAACAACCGCCGGGCGCTCTACAAGCTGCTCGAGCCCTACCGGGCGCACATCCTCTCGGCGCACGAGCACTACAACGAGAACTACACTCCCGTGCCGCACGTCTTCGAGCATGTCCACGCCCCGCTGAGCACGCTCTTCTGGCAGACGCCGCTGAGCATGGACGGCATTCCGGCCGGATACGCCGTTTACGAAGCCGACGGCGGACGGATCGCGTCGTGGTACTGGAAGGCGGTCGATCACGACCGGGGACGCCAGTTCACGGCCTACGCCGCGGGCGCCGACCGCCACAAGCCCGACGCCGTGACGGTGAACGTATGGAACTACGACCCGGCGTGGAAGGTACGCTGGTACGAGGACGGCCGCTGCCGCGGCGAGATGACCCGCTACACGGGTTACGACGAGTCGATCTGCGACTACGTCGCACGCTACGGCGACCGCTTCAAATACAAATACATCGGCGCCGCACAGACCGAACACCTCTTCTACGCCGTTCCCTCGTCGCCCGACGCCGAGGTACGCGTGGAGGTGACCGACCGGTTCGGCAACGTCTATGAATGGTCCGCCGGGAAGGGGTACACCTCCCGTCCGGCCGCACAAACCGCAAAATAAACACCCGACACAATGCGAAGACAATTTGCGCTGCTCGCCGCGCTGGGGCTGTCGATGCTCCTCGGCACGGGATGCAGTCAGGATACGGCGGTCAGTTCGCCCGACGGCGGGCTGACGCTGCGCGTGGCCGAACGCGACGGCCGCATCGGATACACGCTAAGCCACGGGGAGACGCTCCTCCTCGACTTCTCGACACTCGGATTCGAACTCCGGGACGCCCCGGCGCTGCGCGACGGGCTGACGATCGACGCCACGGCCCGGACATCGTTCGACCAGACCTGGGAGCAGGTCTGGGGCGAAGAGCACTTTGTCCGCAACCGCTACAACGAGCTGCGCGTCACGGTACGCGAACGCGAAGCGCCCGGACGCCGCTTCGACGCGGTGTTCCGCCTGTTCGACGACGGCGTCGGATTCCGCTGCGAATTCCCCGAGCAGCCCGCACTGGGCGAGTTCGTCATCATGGACGAGCTGACCGAATTCCGCTTTCCGCAGGACCACATGGCCTGGTGGATGCCCACGCGCGAGCCCTACTACGAAAGCATCGCGCGCCACACGCCCCTCTCGCGGATGGACACGGTGAACACGCCGCTGACGCTCGAATGCGCCGACGGCACGTACCTCGCCCTGCACGAGGCCGACCTGACGGACTACGCCAAGATGAGCCTTCGCCCCGCCGGCGAGGAGGGCACGACGCTGCGCTGCTGCCTCACGCCGTGGTCGAACGGCGTGAAGGTTTACGCCCGGACGCCGTTCCGCACGCCGTGGCGCACGGTCGTCGTCGGCGACACTCCCGGCGACCTGGCCACCTCGCGCCTGATGCTCAACCTGAACGAACCCTCGAAGATCGAGGACACGTCGTGGATCCGGCCGGGCAAGTACATCGGCATCTGGTGGTCGATGCACCTCTTCCAGGAGACCTGGGCACAGGGGCCCGAACACGGCGCCACGACCGAAAACATGATGCGCTACATCGACTTCGCCGCCGAGAACGGCATCCGGGGCGTGCTGGCCGAGGGATGGAACGTCGGCTGGGACGGCGCATGGACCAAGAACACCGACAGGATCAGTTTCACGCAGCCCTATCCCGACTTCGACATCGCCCGGATCGCCGAATACGCCGCCAGCAAGGGCGTGGAGCTGATCGGCCACCACGAGACGGGCGCCAACACGAAAAACTACGAGGCGCAGATGGAGGAGGCCTTCGCCTTCTACCGCAAATACGGCGTGCGCGTCGTCAAGACGGGCTATGTCAACGTGCTCATGGACGGCAAGGAGCTGCACGACAGCCAGTACGGCGTGCGGCACTACCGCAGGGTGATCGAGACGGCGGCGCGCTACGGCATCTGCATCGACAACCACGAGCCGGTGATGCCGACGGGCCTCGAACGCACGTGGCCCAATCTGATGACGCAGGAGGGCGTCCGCGGGCAGGAGTACAACGCCTGGTCGCCCGACGGCGGCAACCCGCCCGAACACACGACCGTCCTCCCGTTCCTGCGCGGACTGGCCGGACCGATGGACTACACCTTCGGGACGTTCGACTTCTCGAACCCCGTGTCGCCTTTCGCGCGCGTGCAATCGACCGTAGCCCGCGAACTGGCCCACTACGTCGTGATATACAGCCCGTTGCAGATGGCTTCGGACCTGCCGGAGAACTACGCCGGAAAACCCGCCTTCGCCTTCATCCGCGACGTGCCGACCGACTGGGAGCGGACCGTCGTGCCGCAGGCCGTCATCGGCGACTACTGCGTCTTCGCGCGTCAGGAGCGCGACGGGGAGGACTGGTATCTGGGCGCCGTTACGGACGAGGAGCCGCGCACGGTCGAGGTCGCGCTGTCGTTCCTCACGCCCGGACGGAAATACACGGCGCAAATCTACGCCGACGGCGAGGGGGCCGACTGGAAGACGAATCCCTATGCCGTCGAAATCACGGAACGCGAGGTCGGGGCCGACGACAGGCTCACGATCCGCATGGCATCGGGCGGCGGCTGCGCCGTCCGGTTCAAGGCCCAAAAAACCGAATAGGACCATGAAACGAATCACACTGATCGCATGGGCGCTGCTCGCGGTCCTCACGGCCGGCGCCGGGGAGCGGGTCCGCCGCGGCACGGTCCGCTGCGAGGGCCGGGGCGTGGAAGGCGTCGTCGTGACCGACGGCACGCACTGCGTCCGGACCGACGCCCGGGGACGCTTCGCGCTGCCCCGGACGGAGGACGCCCGCTTCGTCTATCTCTCCACGCCCGCCGGCTACGACTCGCCCGTCGAGGAGCACGTCGTGCGGTTCTTTCTCCCCGTGGACGACGCGCGCCGCAGCTACGACTTCGAGCTGCGGCGCGAGGCCGCGGACCGGACGCGCCACGGCTTCGTCGTCGTGGCCGACCCGCAGGTCTTCGCCCGCGGGGAGTTCGCGCTGCTCGCCCGCGCCGCGGACGACATCCGCGCGACGGCCGAAGAGGCGGACAGGCCGTTCCACGGCATCTGCGTCGGCGACCTCATCGCGGGCGACCACACGTTCTACCCGCAGTACAACGAGACGATGGCCCGCACGGGACTGGCGTTCCGCAACGCGATGGGCAACCACGACATGAAGATCTGGGGCCGGTCGTACGAGAGCTCGCTCCGGGCGTTCGAGGACGTGTACGGCCCCAGCCACTACTCCTACAACGTGGGAAAGGTGCATTACGTCGTACTCAACGACAACTTCTTCATCGGCCGCGACTGGTACTACATCGGCTACCTCGAGGAGCGGCAACTGGCCTGGCTGGAACGCGACCTGGCCTGCGTCGCGCCCGGGAGCACGGTCGTCGTGGCGATCCACATCCCGACCGCGTTCCGCGGCAAGGAAGGACAGCCGTTCGACTACGCGAAGGCGGCCAAGACGCTGGCCAACTACAAGGCGCTCCACCGGCTGCTCGAACCCTACCGGGCGCACATCGTCTCGGGACACCTGCACACGACGGCCAACTGCGAGATCGGCGAACGGCTCTACGAACACAACGTCGCGGCGCTGAGCGGCGCGTGGTGGCAGGGCGCGATCTGCACCGACGGGACGCCCGCGGGTTACGCCGTCTTCGAAATCGACGGCGACCGGGTGAGCTGGTACTACAAATCCGTCGGCCTCCCGCGCGAAGTGCAGATGAAGCTCTACGACGGCGGGGACGATCCCGCATTCGCGGGACGGATCGTGGCGAACGTCTGGAACTGCGACGCGGCATGGCGCGTGGAAATGCGCGCCGACGGCGGCGAACCGGTCGCGATGGAGCGCACGACGGCCGCCGATCCCCAGGCGCGCACGCTCTACGCCGACCCGTCGCAACTCGTGCACAAATGGATCACGGTCGTCCCGTCCGACCACTACTACGCGGCACCGCTGCCCGCCGGAACGCGGCACGTCGAAGTGACCGCCCGCGACCGCTTCGGCAACGTCTGGCGCGCCGAAAAGAAAATCGAACAATAAAAAACCGAACACCTATGAAAAAACACCTGTTTACCGCGCTGCTCCTCCTCGCCGCCGCCGGATTCTCGGAGGCCCGGGAGACGCTGCCGCACGAATCCGCCGCCGCGGAAACGCTCCGATTCACTCCGGCGACAGCGCCGGAAATCCGATTCGTGGGACGCGCCGCACGCTCCGACGACGGCGCGCTCTCGTTCGACTGGAGCGGGTCCTACTTCTCATTCCGATTCGAGGGTACGCGGTGCGCCATGCGGGCCGCGGACTCGAAACGGAACTACTACAACGTATTCGTGGACGGCAAACCCCATGGAAAGGTCACCGCAGAGGGACCGGCGAAGACCATCGTGCTGGCCGAAGGACTCCCCCACGGTGTGCACACCGTACTCGTACAGAAACGAACCGAGGGCGAGCAGGGGCGCACGACGCTCTTCGCTGTCGGTTCCGACGGGCCCCTGCTCGAAGCGCCCCAGGCTCCGGGCCGGCACATCGAATTCATCGGCGACTCGCACACCTGCGGATACGGCACGGAGGGCAAATCCCCGAAGGAGCCATTCACGCCCGAGACCGAGAACTGCGACCTGGCGTGGGGTTGCATCATCGCACGCTACTTCGACGCAGACTACACGCTCATCGCACACTCCGGGCAGGGAATCGTACGCAACTGGGGCGACGAGAAGGAGGTCTCCGACTGCACCATGCGCGAGCGCATGATGCGCACCTTCGACATGGAGGAGACGCCCCTCTGGGACTTCGCGCAGTACCGGCCCGACATCGTGGTAATCAAACTCGGATCGAACGACTTCAGCGAGGGAGTCGCCCCCTCGGAGGAGGCTTTCAACGCCTCCTATGCGCAGGCGCTGCGGCAGATCCGCGCGGCCTACGGCGACGTGCCCGTGCTGTGCGTCGCCCCGGCCGAGAACACGACCGTCTATGGCTACCTGCAAACCTTCCTCCGGGAGCAGCAGGACCCCGCGCTGCACTGCACCGTGATGACCCCGGGAATCACCGACTGGGGCAACGACATGGGGGCCAACTTCCACCCCAACCACCGGGGCCACCGGAAGCTGGCTTCGGCCATCATCCCCTACATCGCCACCATAACGGGGTGGGAAATGCCGGAAAAAGTCGTATATTAGAGGCCGGAAAATCAAACCTACGCGATGAAAAACCTGAAAAAACTCCTCCTGCTCGCCGCCCTGACCCTCTCGGCGGCGACGGCAGCGGCCCAGGACCCCGAAACGGACTGGGCGAATTTCGGCCGCTTCGAAGCGGAAAACGCCGCCCTCGCCTCCTCGCCCGAGGTCGTGCTGATGGGCAACTCGATCACCGAAGGGTGGATCCGCCTCCGTCCCGGCTTCTTTGCCGAGAACGGCTACGTGAGCCGCGCCATCAGCGGCCAGACCACCTCGCAGATGCTCGTGCGCTTCCGCGCCGACGTCGTGGAGCTGCACCCGCGGATCGTGGTGATCTGCGCCGGAACGAACGACATCGCCCGGAACACGGGCCGCATTTCGCTCGAACACATTCTGGACAACCTCCAGTCGATGGTCGAACTGGCCCGCGCCAACGGCATCCGGCCGATCCTCTGCTCCGTGCCGCCCGCCGGAGCGTTCGGCTGGCGTCCGGAGCTGAAGCCGGCGCAGGATATCGTCCGCCTCAACGGAATGATCCGCGCCTATGCCGACGCGGAGGGCATCCCCTATGTCGATTACCATACCCCCATGGCCGCGGCCGACGGGTCGATGAACGCCGACTACACGAAAGACGGCGTGCACCCCACCGAAGCGGGCTATGCCGTGATGGAGCGCATCCTGCCGCCCGTCGTCAAGCGGGTGCAGGCCGAAATCGGGAAATAACGGCCCCGGCAGCGGGCATTTTCAGCCCCGGCGAAATGAACGGCCGGGCCCCGAACGAATCGGGGTCCGGCCGTTTTCCGTAGGAACCGGTCCCGGGCGTCAGGTCCGCCAGAACCACCCGCATTTCGAGAATCCGGCCGTGAGGAGCACCATCAGCGCCGTGATGAGCACGCCCCGGAAGAGACTCATCGCACAACCGCTGCCGCCCCACAGCCAGGGCAGCGGAACGACGCAGGCGAGGAGCGTCAGCAGCGGAACGATCACGTAGCCCGCCGCCACGTAGGCCGCCATCGGATTCTGGCCGCAGCGCACGAGCAACCCGGCCCGCGGACGCAGGCACTCGAACCAGACGGTGGCCGCCGTCACCACGAACGAAGCCAGCCCGACGGTCACGAAGAAATAGCTGATCGTGGCGTGGTCCTTCTTGATGCCGCCTTCGAACGCCTCGAACGCCAGCCCCAGCAGAAGCCAGAAGAATCCGGTCGAGACGAGACGCGCGAGCAGCCCTTCGGTCTCCGTCCGCGGACGGCGCAGCAGCAGCCACGCCGCACCTCCCAGCGCGACGGTCAGCAGCAGGTTCGCCGTCAGATGCCGCGTGAAAAGGCCCCACATATTGACCGGCACGGCCAGCAGGACGAGCCCCGCCGCGAGGTACGTGCGGACGGGGTTCGCCGGACGTTCGCCCGCCTCCGGCCGCCGCGCCAGCCAGCGGGCGACCAGATCGCCGGCGATGCTGCCCGGCAGGACGATGCAGAGGTATTTCATGAACTCGGCACGGTAGAGCCACGGCGCGAACGAGGCGTTCCACAACGTCTCGTTCCACGATCCCGGCACCGACGCGCCGATCTTCAGCGCCACGAGCAGCGCCACGACGCCCAACCTCGCCAGCGGACGGCGGCGCGTCGCCCACCAGACAAACGACCCGGCGACCACGACGTTGGCCAGCACCAGAATGATGATATCCGACCGCTCGACCGAAACCGGCACGCCGAGCCGGCGGTAGAGCAGCATCATCGCCACGAGCCACACGGCGCCGCAGGCGTTGAGCAGGTCGTTGCGCCTCTTCGACAAGGCCGGCAGACGGATGAACAGCGCGAAATAGCCGCCCCACACGGCGAGCGTCAGCAGGGCCCGCAGGGCCGGCTGCGGCAGCACCTCGTTGAGCCGCCACATGCTCAGATTGCCCAGCGCGACGGCGAAGAAGGCCAGCAGCACGCCCCGCCGGAGTATTCCCCCGACGATCGCGGCGGGCCGCACGCCCCGGTCCAGCTTCCGTCCGAGCGAGAACGGGAACGCCGCGCCCATCGAGAAGAGGAAGAAGGGAAAGACCAGGTCCACCCACGTGATGCCCGGCAGCGAAGGGTCGAACGTGAAGTCCGGAGGCGGGACCTGCGCATGGAAAAGCCATGCCGGAAGCGCGGGATTCCAGCCGAAGTTGCCCGAGAGAACCATCCCCACGATGGCCAGCCCGCGCAGCAGGTCGATAGCGTATGCACGTCCCTTCATCGGCTACCGGTGTTGGGGGCGCAGCAGGTCCTGCACCACTTTGACGGGAGAGAAGGTCGTGATCGGAACATCGACGAAGACGGTGTTCCACCGCGCCATCGCGCCGTTCCAGAGCCCCGGAAGCTCCTGCGCGCGCAGCAGCCGTCCGCCCGCGGATTTCGACGAGATGAAGCCCGTCGCGGGATCGGTATATCGGCGCAGGTCGAACTTGCGGCCCTTCGAGTCGCGGATGCCGCACACCAGATCGACCGGATTGAAATGCGTGGCCGCCTGCATGAGCGGCTGGTCGGCGGGAGCGATCTGGCTCGACTCGGCGATCTGCAACGACTCCGTGCCGTCGGGATTGGCCACCCAGAAGGGACCGCCGCCCGGCTCGCCCTCGTTGCGGACCATGCCGCAGACACGGATCGGACGGTCGAGCACGGCGCGCAACAGCGCCGAATCGTAGTCGGAGGGGAGCTTCACGCACAACCGCCGCTCGACGAACGCGGCGATCGGGGCCAGCTCGGCGCCCCCGACCTCGAGGGCCTTCAGGTATTCGAACGCCTGCTCCTGCAACCCGAGCAGCACGCCGGCCAGCGCCTTCTTCCAGCGGACCGTGTCGCCCCGGCGGGCGTCGGTGGTCACGTTGTCGATATTCTTGATGAACACCACGTCGGCGTCGATCTCGTTCAGGTTCTCGATCAGCGCGCCGTGCCCCGCGGGACGGAACAGCAGCGAGCCGTCCTCCTGCCGGAAGGGGGTGTTGTCGGGATTCACGGCGATGGTGTCGGTCGAGGGCTTCTGCACCGAGAAGGAGATGTCGTAGCGGACGCCGAAACGTTTCTCGTAGAGGGGGACACGCTCCGCGAGCAGCTCCTCGAATCCGGCCATGTGCTCGGGCGAGACGGTGAAGTGGATGCGCACCCCACCGCCTGACGCGGCATAGGCCGCGCCCTCGGCCAGATGCTCCTCGACGGCCTTGCGGCTCCCCTCGGGATAGGCATGGAAGGTCACCAGCCCCTTGGGTTTGCGGCCGTACTCCAGCCCGTCGTTCACGATGGCGTCCACCTTCGCCCGGTCGTCCGCCCCCGCGGGCAGCACGGCCCGCAGCTCGGGCCAGAAGGCGAACTCTTCGAGGTGCTCCAGCAGCGTATCGACGCCCTTGCCGCGCCGGCCCTCGTTCACGAATTCGAACAGCTCCTTGAACATGCGGGTCGCCGCGCCCGAGGCGGGGACGAATTTCACGACGCCCAGCCGGGCCGCATCGCGTTCGTAACGCGCCACGGCCGCATCGGCCGCCGCCGCGTCGAGCAGCGTCACACCGTCGCCGGGCGACGCGGCCCGCACGACCTTCAGGAAGGGGAATCCCCGTCGGAAATTTTCCAGCTGCGCCTCGACCTGTCCGAGCGTCAGGCCGCGGGCTTCGATCTGTCGTAAGTCTTTTTCGGTAAACATCGGATCGTTCGTTTTTTTAGGTTGTCGTATCGTCGGACCGGGGGCCGCGCGCCGCGGGCGGAGAGCGCCGCGCGGTACGGGAAAAAACCGCCGGAAGCGGAATGGTCCCCCGCGATCATTCAAAGTTACTAAATAATTCCTAACTTTGCACGTATGATCCGAGAATTTCACCACATCAGCCTGCGCGACCGCAACAGTTTCGGCGTCGAGCAGCAGGCCGCACGGCTCGCCGAGTTCGAAACGGCCGACGATCTGCGGGCGATCTTCGCCGGAGGCGCGCCCGCGGAGTGGTGCGTGCTGAGCGGCGGCAACAACATCCTCTTCACCCGGGACTACGACGGGCTGCTGCTGACCCCCGCGGCGCGCGGCATCGCCGTGACGAAGGACGAGGGCGATAGGGTGTACGTCCGGGCCGAGGCGGGCGTCGAATGGGACGACCTGGTGGAGTGGGCCGTCGGGCGGGGACTGTGGGGCATCGAGAACCTCTCGCTCATCCCCGGCAAGGCCGGAGCCGCGCCGGTGCAGAACATCGGAGCCTACGGCTGCGAGGCGAAGGACGTCATCGAACGGGTGGAAATGTTCTGCGTCGAAACGGGCACGATGCTCACGCTCGACGCGGCGCACTGCGGCTTCGGCTACCGCGAGAGCGTCTTCAAGCACACGCTCCGGGGGCGCGTGGTCATCACGGCCGTCGAGCTGCGCCTTTCGCGCACGCCGCAGCCCCGGCTGGACTACGGGGACGTCGCGCGCGAGGTCGAGGCCCGCGGGGGCGTGTCGCTGCGCAACATCCGCGAGGCGATCTCGGCGATCCGCCGCGCGAAACTCCCCGATCCGAAAGTCGCGGGTAACGCGGGCAGCTTCTTCAAGAACCCGGTGGTCGGAGCCTCCGAAGCAGCGCGGTTGCTGGCTGCCTGGCCCGACATGCCGCACTACCCCGCCCCGGACGGCGGCGTGAAGCTGGCCGCCGGATGGCTCATCGACCGCGCGGGGTGGAAAGGCCGCAGCGAAGGGCGCGTCGGCGTGCACGAGCGGCAGGCGCTGGTGCTCGTGAACCGCGGAGGCGCGACGGGCGCCGAAGTGATCGCCTTCGCCCGGCGGATCCAGCGGTCGGTCGTCGAACGGTTCGGCGTGGAAATCTCGACCGAAGTCAATATCCTCTGAACACTCCCGCCGCAGCCGGGCCCGCCCCGCCGGAAAGGGAACGAAACGAAAACATGTCGGAACGATGAATCTGCCGGAAGCCTTTCAACGCTATATCGACGAGAACCGCCTCGTCTCGCACGACGACCGCATCCTGCTGACCGTCTCGGGCGGCGTGGACTCGATGGTCATGCTGTCGCTGTTCACCCGCTGCGGATACTCCGTGGGTGTGGCGCACTGCAACTTCCAACTGCGGGGCGCCGAGAGCGACGAGGACGAGGTGTTAGTCGAAGAGGAGGCCGCCAAATACGGCGTGCCGTTCTACAACAAACGGTTCGAGACGGCCGCGGAGATGGAGCGCACGGGCGAGTCGATGGAGATGGCGGCCCGGCGGCTGCGCTACGCGTGGTTCGACCTTCTGAGCCGCGAACACGGCTATACGGCCGTGGCGATCGCCCACCATGCCGACGACTCGATCGAGACGTTCTTCATCAACCTGCTGCGCGGCACGGGGCTGCGCGGGCTGACGGGCATTTCGGCCCAGATCGGCAAGGTCGTCCGTCCGCTCATGTTCGCCTCGCGCAAGGAGATTCTCGAATACGCCGTCCAGCAGCGCATCCCCTTCCGGGAGGATTCGTCGAACCGCTCGACCAAATACCTGCGCAACAAGATCCGGCTGGGGCTGATTCCCCGCATCCGGGAGATCAACCCCAAATTCACCCTCCTGATGCGCCGCAACCTCGCGCGGCTCACCGACGCGCAGTTGTTCATCAACCACGGCATCGAACGCATCCGCGGAGAGGCCGTCGAGAGCCGCGACGGAATCGACACGATCCGTCCCGAGCGCATCGACCCGGCCTTCCCGCGCGAGTTCGTCATCTACGAGCTGCTCAGCTCGGCCTACGGCTTCAAGGGCGACACGGTCGATGCGCTGTGCCGCGCCCTGGAGCAGAACGCCACGGGAAAGCGCTTCTACGCCCGCGACCGCGTGGCCACGATCGACCGCGGAGCGATCCGCGTGGCTCCGATCGCCCCGGACGACGACTGCCTGACGACCGTCCGCCAGGGCGCCCTGCGCAGCTACTGCGGCAACTCGGCGCTCTACTACGAATACCTCTCCGTTGACGAGGTCAGGACGTTCGACACCCCTCCGAACGTCGCGCTGCTCGATGCCGACAGGCTGAGCTATCCGCTCACGCTGCGCCGCTGGCGCGAGGGCGACCGGTTCATCCCCTTCGGCATGACCGGCAGCAAGAAGGTCAGCGACTTCCTGGTGGACGCCAAGGTGTCGATGCCCGAGAAGCAGCGGCAGTTCGTGCTGCTCTCCGGCGACGAGATCGCATGGCTCGTCGGCCGCCGCATCGACGACCGCTACCGCCTGACGCGCGGCACGGAGAACGTGCTGCGGATCACCAAAGAGATTCTCTGAAAACATGGCAAAAAGCGCACTCAAATTCCGCGACTCGGTCGCCCGGTACGAACAGCTCGCCGCAGAGATCGCGGCCCGGAGGTTCGCTCCCGTTTACCTGCTCATGGGCGAGGAGGGCTA
This sequence comes from Alistipes dispar, assembly GCF_006542685.1. Lineage (NCBI taxonomy): Bacteria > Pseudomonadati > Bacteroidota > Bacteroidia > Bacteroidales > Rikenellaceae > Alistipes > Alistipes dispar. Next base: position 834,106 of record NZ_AP019736.1, read on the forward strand.
CTTCATCGACGCGCTGGCCGAACGGCTCGCCACGACCGTCCTCGACGAGGCGTCGCGGGCCTTCAACCAGATCACCGTCTATGGCCGCGACACCGACGCCGGACAGGTGGTGAACCTCTGCCGGCAGATGCCCATGATGGGACAGTACCAGGTGGTGATCGTCAAGGAGGCGCAACAGTTGCGGGGCATCGAGAAACTCTCGTACTACACGCAGAAGCCCTCGCCCACGACCATTCTCGTCGTCTGCCACAAGGAGAAGAACGCCGACAAGCGTTCGGCCTTCTACAAAGGATGCGCCGCGAACGGCGCGGTGTTCGAATCGGTGCGGCCGCGCGACTACGAGATCGCCTCGTGGTTGCAGCAGTTCGTCAAGGGACGGGGGCTGACGATCGACCAGAAGGCGCTGTCGATGCTCACCGACCACCTGGGGACCGACATCGCCAAGATCTCGAACGAGCTGTGCAAGCTCACCGTCTCGCTGCCCGAGGGGACGAAGCGCATCACCGATGCGGATATCGAGGCCAACATCGGCATCTCGAAGGATTTCAACAACTTCGAGTTGTGCAAGGCCGTCCTCACGCGGGACATGGGCCGCGCGCTGATGATCGCCGACCACTTCGCCCGCAACCCCAAGGACAACCCGCTGCTGCTGACCGTCATGGCGCTGTTCGGGCAGTTCCGCGACCTGTTCGTGGTGAACTACCTGCGGTGGCTCGCACGCCACAAGGGCAAGCCCTTCCCGCCCGATCAGGAACTGATGCGCATCCTGCGCAAGAACAACACGTTCGTCCTCGCCGAAATCAAGCAGAACGCCGCGGCGTGGGACAACCGCAAAGTCTTCGGCATCCTCGGGCTGCTGCGCGAATACGACGCCAAGAGCAAGGGGCTCAATGCCGGCGGCGCGCCGGACGGGGAACTGCTGCGCGAACTGCTGCTGAAAATCTTCTTCGCTTGACGGAGCTCTGCCTATACCAGACCGTGCACGTCGCCCGCGGGCGCGCGCGGAACGTCGCAGCGCATGCGGCGCTGCTCGACGCAGCGTCGCGCGCCCTGTTCGGACGTTCCTATGCACCCGATCCGGCACGGCTCGCAGCCCGCATCGAAGCCCTCGCCGCAGCGGAACGCTACCCGGCAGGCGTCTCGGGTTTCGTACGCCTCGAGCTGACGCCCGAAGGCGGCGAACGGCTGCTCGCGGCCGGCATCTCCCTTTACGACGGATACGCCCTGCGGAGCCTCTCGCCCGCGGCCGTCACGCTCCGCTACGACCCGCTCTGCCCCGAAGCCCCCACCTCGGCCCGGGAGGCCGCGGAACTGCTGGCCGCACGGCTCGCCGCCCTCCGCGGCGCGGCGGCGGCCGTGCGTTGCGACGCGGAGGAGCGGCTGCTCACGGCCGACGGCGCCCCATTGTTCGCCGTGCGCGGACACACGGTGTACACCGCCCCCGCGCCCGCGAGCGTCGAGGGATGCCTGGCGCGCGAAGCAGTCCGGGCGGCCGGACTGACGCTCCGCGAGGAGCCGCTCCGACGCCGCGAGCTGCCCCGGGCCGAAGAGCTGTTCTACGCCGACCACCGGGGCATCACGGCCCTTTCACGCTGCGACGGGCAGCCGCTCATGACACTCGTCGCCGAACGCGTCGCGGAGGCGCTGGAGGGGCTGTTTCCGAAAAAATAGAAACCCGAACGCCCTCCGCCGCCCTATCTTCGGAGCGTCGAACCGGACCCTGCGCCGTGCGGAAAACCGTCCCGGCAGCAAGGTCGTAAAAACGCTTCAATCATGAAAAAATTCCTTCTCTGCTACGCCGTCCTGACGACGGCGCTGCTCGCCTGCGCCTGCCGCTCCTGCCGCCACGCCCGCGGAGAAAGCCGGCGTCTGGCCGACAACCAGACCGCCCTCGCCTCCGAAGTCGAACGCTACCGCACACGGCTGGGCGAGGAGGCCGCCTCGGTGCAGGCGCTCCGCCTCCGCTGCGCCGAGTTCGAGGAGCTGCGCGCGGCCGACGCCGCCCGCATCCGGCAGCTGGGAATCAGGCTGCGCCGGGTCGAAGCCGCGGCGAAGAGCTCGACGCAGACCGCCGTCGTACTCCGCGCGCCGCTGCGCGACACGCTCGTTCCCCGCCGGGCGGCGGTCCCCGCATGGGACACCCTGCGGCGGTTCCGCTGGCGCGATCCGTGGGTCACGGTCGAAGGGTCGATAGGCCGCGACTCGGCCGAATGCCGCATCCGCAGCGTCGATACCCTGCGCCAGGTCGTGCACCGCGTCCCGCGCCGGTTCCTCTTCATCCGCTGGGGCACGAAAGCCCTCCGGCAGCAGATCGTCTCGTCGAACCCCCACACGCGGATCGTCTACACGGAGTACGTCCGCATCGAGCGCTGACCCGCACGCAGCCGCAAGACACACCCGCCGAATAAAAAATCCGCCTGAACCCTTGCCCTTTTCACTTTGTTGCGTATCTTTGTCCGGTATGGAACGGACTGCAATCTTTCCGGGGTCGTTCGACCCTTTCACGCGCGGCCACGCCGCGCTGGTCGAGGAGGCGCTCAACCTGTTCGACCGCGTGGTGATCGGCATCGGCAACAACACGGCCAAGCAGGGGTTGCTGACCGTCGGAAACCGCAAGCGGCTCATCGACGACATCTACGCCCGCAATCCGCGCGTCGAGGCCCGGGTTTACACGGGGCTGACGGGCGAGTTCGCCGAGCAGATGGGCGCCTGCGCCATCATCCGCGGCGTGAGGAACACCACCGACTTCGAATACGAACGCACGATGGAGGCCACGAACCACCGCATCTACCCCGAGATCACGACCGTAATGCTCTTCACCCCTTCGCCCGTGGCGGACATCTCCTCCTCGACGGTCCGCGAGGTGCTCTCATTCGGCCGCACGGTAGAGGAGTTCATGCCCGAAGGAATCGACATAAACAACTACTTGCAATAAGCCTATGATGGAATTCACAGCCGAAATGATCGCCGGGTTTCTGGGCGGCGAAGTCATCGGCGACAAAAACGCCAAAGTGCACACCGTCTCCTCGATCGAGGAGGGGAAGGCCGGATCGCTGACCTATCTGACCAATCCCAAATACGAACCCTTCGTCTATACCACCGGAGCGTCGATCGTACTCGTGGACAGTTCGTTCACGCCTTCGCGCCCGGTCGCCGCCACGCTCGTCAGGGTGGCCGACGCCGGAGCCTGCGTGCTCCGCCTGCTCGAAATGTACAACGCCGCGAAGCCCCGCCGCACGGGGATCAGCCCCCGCGCCTCGGTGGCCGAAGAGGCCGTCGTGGGCGAGGAGTGCTACATCGGCGATTTCGCCGTCGTCGAAGCGGGCGTGCGGATCGGCAGGGGATGCCAGATTTACCCGCAGGTTTACCTCGGGCAGGGCACGACGGTGGGCGACGGCACGATTCTCTACCCAGGGGTCAAGGTCTATGAAGGCTGCACGATCGGCAGCCGCTGCATCCTCCACGCCGGCGCGGTGATCGGCGCCGACGGCTTCGGATTCCTTCCCAACGCCGAGGGGGGCTTCGACAAGATTCCCCAACTGGGCAACGTGGTGATCGAAGACGACGTGGAGATCGGAGCCAACACCTGCATCGACCGCGCCAAAACCGACTCGACCGTCATCCGCCGTGGCGTGAAACTTGATAACCTGATCCAGATAGGACACAACGTGCAGATCGGCGAGAACACCGTTTCGTCGGCGCAGACCGGCATCGCGGGGACTTCGAAGGTCGGGGCCAACTGCTTCCTCGCGGGGCAGGTGGGCATCGCCGACCACGTGACGATCGGCGACCGCGTGAAGATCGGCTCGAAGAGCGGTCTGGACAAGGACGTGCCCGACGGGGAGATCCGCTTCGGCTACCCGGCGCTGCCCGGCATGCAGTACCACCGCGCGGCCAATGTCTTCAAACGGCTTCCCGAGCTGGACAAACGGGTCCTGGCCCTGGAGAAAGAGATTACGGAACTTAAAAAATAACTGACGACCATGAAAAAGATTCTGACACTCGCAGCGGCCGCCGCCGTGCTGTGCAGCTGCGGCAATAACGAAAACCGGTATGTCGTCGAGGGCAATCTCGAAGGCATCAACGAGACGGTCTATCTGTTCGACCGGCAGCAGCAGCTGCTCGACTCGGCCAAGGTAGAGAACGGCGCATTCCGCATCGAAGGCGTGGCCGAAGCCCCCGCGAGCGCCATCCTGACCGACGCCCGCGACATGCGCGGAACGTTCGGCGTCATGCTGATCCTCGAACCGGGCACGATCACGGTGGCCCGCAGCGAGCAGGAGCAGAACGCCCTGTTTGCGACAGGCACCGTATCGAACGACGCCAACACGGCCTACATGACCGCCGGCAGCGAGCTGATCCGCGAATTCCGCGATCCGGAGACCACCGACGAGCGCCGCGAGGCCATCGAGGAGGAGTACGAGGAGCTGGGCAGCCAGGCCCTCGAGCAGAACCGCAACAACTATTTCGGCGTGGTGATGCTCTCGCAGCAGGCCTACGGACTTTCGGGCCAGGAGATTCTGGACGAGATCGCCCTCTTCCCTGCGGAGTTGCAGCAGACCGGGGAAATGACCAAAATCAGGGAGAATGCCGAGCAGAAGCTCAAGACCGACGTGGGACAGCCCTATATCGACGTCGTACAGCCCGACGCCGACGGCAAGGAGGTGTCGCTCAAATCCGTCGTAGAGAACCCGGCGACGAAATACGTCCTGCTCGACTTCTGGGCTTCGTGGTGCGGTCCCTGCATGGGCGAGGTTCCCCACCTGAAGAAGACCTACGGGGAGTTCCACGATAAGGGATTCGAGATCTACGGCGTGTCGTTCGACAACAACCGCGACAAGTGGCTCGCCGCCGTGAAGGACAACGGCATGGACTGGATCCACGTGAGCACGCTCGGCGGATTCGACAACCAGGCGGCCAAGGATTACGCCGTACAGGCCATTCCCACGAACCTGCTGATCGACCGCGAGGGCAGGATCATCGCCAAGAACCTGCGCGGCGAGGCGCTCTACGAGAAGATCGGGGAGCTGCTGAAATAGCCCGTTCCGCCCGACCCTGCGCCCCTCCGGTTCCGGTTCGCCGTCCGGAGGGGCGCTTTTCCGAATCCGTTTCACCGCAAACCGCGCACGCCGTTGGCTGACAAGACATCCTACCGCATCATGGGCATCGACCCCGGCACGAACTACATGGGTTACGGCGTGCTGGAGATCGAAGGGCGCACGCTGCGTCCGGTCGTGCTGGGCGACATCGACCTGCACCGGATCGCGGATCCCTACGCCAAGCTGCGCTACATCTTCGAACGCGTCGGCGCGCTGGTCGATACCTACCGTCCGCAGGAGGTGGCGCTCGAATCGCCCTTCTTCGGCGAGAACGTGCAGTCGATGCTCAAGCTCGGGCGGGCGCAGGGCGTGGCGATGGCCGCCGCGCTGAGCCGCGGCCTCGACGTATTCGAATACGCCCCCATGCGCATCAAACAATCCATCACCGGACGCGGCTCGGCCGCCAAGGAGCAGGTCGCCGCCATCGTCTGCCGCACGCTGGCCGTCGAACGGCCGCCGAAGCGGCTCGACGCCACGGACGGAATGGCCGTGGCCCTGTGCCACTACTTCACGACCTCCGGCCCGATGAACGCCCTGCTGGGAAACGACCGCGTCAAGGGCCTCGGCGGAGGCAAAAAGGCCGCCTCGAAGGGCGGATCGCAAAGCTGGGAACAGTTTCTGAAAAAACACCCCGACCGGGAGATCAAATAATCCGCACCGCAATGCAATAGCAATCAACGCATTGCACCACGGAGACAGAAATTCGGCAATTTTTTCCCGAAATTATTTGCGAGTTTCGGATTTCCGCCGTATATTTGCACTCGCAATTCGGCGCCGTAGCTTAATTGAATAGAGCATCTGACTACGGATCAGAAGGTTACAGGTTTGAGTCCTGTCGGCGTCACAGGAGAGAGAGAGTCCAAAAGGCTCTCTTTCTTGCATTTAGGGAGTGCCCGAAGAAGAAGGAATGGAAATCCGTCCCGCGGCGGACAGGATTCACATTCCGGAAAGGGCCGGAGCAAAAAAACGGAAAAACCGAAAACCGGGAAAGCCCCCGGGAACCGCGCTCAGAAAACCGGAAAGGCCCCGAAGCCGGACGAAGGAACCGGGAGGAAACCCGAAAAAAGGGGATGCCCGACAAAGTCTCCTCCGCAAGCAAAAATCACCCCTGTCGGAGATTGCTCCGACAGGGGTGAACACGTAAGGCCGAACTCGTCGGACTGCCTCTTGTACCGGCAGTTCCGGCCTCCGGCCGGGCTTCTCTACAGATTGCGGGACAAATCGCGGGCCTCCACTCCTTCGAATGTCAGCCGGACCGGCTCGATCCGGCCCTCGGCGTCGAACGTCATCCGTTCGATGCACACCTGCCGGTGAGCCCCCTCGCCGTCGCCCAGCGGATGACGGTGATAGACGATATAGTAGTCGTCCGTGCCCGGGATGCGGATCACGGAGTGATGTCCGGCTCCCGTAGCCACGGCGGGGTCCTGCCGCATGATCGTTCCGATGCGTTCGAACGGTCCGAGCGGCGAATCCGACACGGCGTAGGCCACCGAATAGTCGGGGCCCGTCCAGGCTCCCTCGGACCACATGAAATAGTATTTTCCCTTGCGTTCGAACAGGAACGGCCCCTCGGTATAGCGTTCGGGGGTGATCTCCTTGTAGAGCTCCCCGTCGTCGAAAGGTCGGATTCCCGTGAAGTCCTCCTTCAGCCGCACCACGTTGCAGTGGCCCCAGCCGCCGTAATACATGTAGTATTCGCCCCCGTGTTCGTAAACGAACTGGTCGATGGGCTGCGCGCCGTTCACGATCTCATTGATCAGCGGCTTGCCGAGCAGATCGCGGTAGGGTCCCTCGGGACGGTCGCTCACCGCCACGCCGATACCGCCGACCTCGCCTTCGTGCACGTCGTTGGCCGCGAAGAAGAAGTAGTAGCGGCCGTCCTTGCGGATGGCGGCCGGCGCCCACATGGCCCGCCGCGCCCACGCCACGTCGGCCTGCTTCAGGATGCCGGTGTGCTTCGTCCAGTGCACCAGGTCGTCGGAGGAGAAGCAGTCGAAGGAGAGCTGCTCGTCGTAGGGAAGGCTGCTCGTGGGATAGACCCAGCAGGTTCCGTCGTAAACGACGGCTTCGGGATCGGCATACCATCCCTCGAAAATGGGGTTGCCGCTCCGTTCCGGCGTTCCGGACCCGGCGCAGGAGACGCCGAATACCGTGCACCCCGCCAACGCGAGCAGGCTGAAAAAGCGGATGTTCATAACGTTTCAGTTGGAATTGACGACGCTAAAATACGAAAAATCCGCCACGGACCCGCAGATCCGCGGCGGAAAATTCGCCGGCGCACGCCCGCGCTCACTTCCGCCCGCCGTCGGGCATCGTCCAGCCGCCGCCCAGCGCCTTGTAAAGCTGCACGAGGGCTAGGTGCTCGTCGCGGACGGCATTGCTCAGCCCGATCTGCGCATCGAGGTAACGCCGCTGGGCGTCCAGCACGTCGATGTAGTTGATATTGCCGCCGCGGTACTGGATATTCGCCAGTTTGACGTATTTGCTGGCGGCATCGCGGAGCGTGACGTTCAGCTCGGCCGTCCGCCGGACGTTCCGGTAGGTCACGATGGCGTCGTCGGTCTCCTTGAAAACCTCCAGCACCTTCTTCTCGTAGGCCAGACGCGCCTCGTCGTAGGCCGCCAGCGCGGCACGGTACTTGGCCTGCCTACGGCCGAACCCGAAGACCGGGGCTGCGATCGCCCCCGCCACATAAGAGAAGGGCGAACGGAAAAAGCCCGTCAGCTCGCTGTTCTCCACGCCGCCCGTCAGCGTGAAGGTCAGCCGCGGGAAACGGTCGGCATAGGCCATGCCCGCCTCGGCCATCGCGGCCCGGAGCTGCTGCTCCGAAGAACGCACGTCGGGGCGCCGCTGCAACAGCCCCGAAGGCAACCCGACGGGCAGGCTGTCGGGCATGGTGATGTTCAGCGCCAGCCCGCTCCGCCGCACCTCCCCTCCGGGATAGCCGCCCGCGAGCAGCGAGATGCTGTTCTCCATCATCCGGATCCGCCGTTCGAGATCGGGGATGCGCGCCGCCGTGGTGGCGTACTCCACCTGTGCCTGCTGATAGACCGTCTCGGCCGTGAGGCCCCCTTCGAACCGCAGTTTGGCCTGATGCACGTCCTCGCGCCGCGTCTCGAGCGTCCGCCGCACGATCGCCAGTTCGTTGTCGAGCGCCATCAGTTCGAAATAGGCCGTGGCGACCTCCGCCACGAGCGTCATGCGCATCGCGCGCCAATCCTCCACCGACGCGAGGTATTCGGCCCCGCCCCGGCGTTTGGCCCAGCGCAGGTTGCCCCACAGGTCCAGCTCCCAGCTCACGGAGGCCTTGGCTCCCATTTCGGGGTCGTTGCTGAACGGCTTCTCGTAATAATCGTTCGTCTCGCGGTTGGCATAGACCGAAGCGGAGAAAACGGGCAGCCGGCTGGCCTTGTCGATCCGGTAGAGCTGCCGCATCCGCTCGACGCGCGCGGCGGCCGCCAGCATGTCCTTGTTGGCGGCGAGCGTCCGTTCGATCAGGTCGCACAACGCCGCATCGCCGTAGAACCGCCACCACGCGACGTCGGCGACGGTCGTCGAATCGGTCTGGTCCGGGGAGAGGGTCTCCGGCAGGTTCAGCTCGGGCGACTTGCAGTGCCTGACCGCCGAACAGCCGCAAAGGAAGGCCGCCGCAAGGGCGGCAAGGTATATCGGGATTCGTTTCATCGTTTCAGTTTGGCTTTAAGACGGTAAATCCAGACGAAGAAGAAGGGCACGAAGACGATGCCGGCGGAGATGGCCACGAGCATGCCGAAGAACACGCCGGTTCCGATGCCCTGGCGGCTCGCCGAACCCGGCCCCGACGCGAAGACCAGCGGCAGCAAGCCCAGAATGAAGGCCAGCGAGGTCATGACGATCGGGCGGAAGCGCAGATGCGCCGCCGTGACGGCCGCCTCGACGATGTCGCGTCCCTTCTCGACCTCCTCCTTGGCGAACTCCACGATCAGGATGGCGTTCTTGGCCACCAGCCCCACGAGCATCACCAGTCCGATCTGGAAATAGATGTTGTTCTCCAGTCCGCATATCCAGATGCCCAGATAGGCCCCGATGCCGGCCACCGGCAGCGACAGGATCACGGCCACGGGAACCGACCAGCTCTCGTACTGCGCCGCGAGGAAGAGGAAGACGAACAGGAAGGCCAGCGCCAGCACGACGCCCGTTTGCCCGCTCACCCGCTTCTCCTGATAGGAAAGGCCGCTCCATTCGACGCCTATATCCGCCGGAAGATGCTCGGCGACGATCCGCTCCAGCGCATCCATCGCCTGCCCCGAGCTGTAACCGTGGGCCGCCTCGCCGGAGATGGTCGCCGAGGTGAACATGTTGAACCGCTTGATGGTTCCGGGTCCCGTCGTGTAGTCGGTCGTGCCGAGGGCCGTGACGGGGATCATCGCCCCGTCGGCGCCGCGCACGAAGAACAGGTTCAGGTTGTCGCGGCTGGCCCGGTAGGGCGCTTCGGCCTGAATATAGACGCGGTAGATGCGGTTGAACAGGTTGAAGTCATTGACGTAGATCGACCCCGTGAAGGCCTTCATCGTCGAGAAGACGTCCGACATCGAGACGCCCAGCAACTGCGCCTTGTCGCGGTCCACGTCGAAGTAGAGCTGCGGAATGTCGCCCTGCATCGACGACGACAGCCCCGTCAGCTCGGGCGTCCGCCCGGCGTAGTACATCAGCGTATCGACCGCCTGTTGCAGCTCGCCGTAGGTCGTGTTGCCGCGCGCCTCGAGCACCATCTCGAAACCGCCCGACTGCCCCAGTCCGGGAATCACCGGCGGCGTCGAGAGGTAAACCCTGCTCTCGGGATAGCGCGACAGCTCGTCGCGCACGCGCCGCATCACCTCGCCGATATCCTCCGTCTCGCGCTCGTCCCACGGCTTGAGGATGACGGTGAGCTGACTGCGCGCCTGGTTCGTCCCCACACGGGGACTCGACCCCGTCACGTTGAGCACGTATTCGACGTCGGGGTCCTTCTTCAGGAAGCGCACGGCGCGGTCCGTGACCTCGCGCGTCCGCTCGATCGTGGCGCCCTCGGGCAGCTCCAGCTCCACGGTGAAGTATCCCTGATCCTCCTGCGGCATGAAGCTCTGGGGAACCAGCCGGTTCATCGCCCAGATGCCCACCAGCACGATGCCGAAGGCGGTCAGCATCCGCCGCGAACGGCCCAGCGCCCGCACGATCGTCCGGCCGTAGAGGAGATTGCCGCGGGCCAGAAAGAGGTTGATATAACGGAAAACGCGGTTTTTCTTTCCGGCGTTCTCGGGCCGCAGGAACAGCGAACACATCACCGGACTGAGCGTCAGCGCGACAACAGTGGAAATAATCACCGACACGGCGATCGTGATGGTGAACTGCCGGTAGAGCTGCCCCGTAATGCCCGAGAGGAAACTCACGGGCACGAACACGGCGCAGAGCACCAAGGACATGGCGATCAGCGCCCCGCCCAGGCTGCGCATCGCCTTCTTCGTCGCCTCGTAGGGCGACAGGTGCTCCTCGTGCATGATACGGTCCACGTTCTCCACCACGACGATGGCGTCGTCCACCACGATGCCGATGGCAAGGATCAGACCCAGCAGCGTCAGCAGGTTGAGCGAGAAGCCGAAGACAAGCATCACGCCGAACGTACCGACGAGCGAAATGGGCACGGCGACGATCGGGATGAGCGTCGCGCGCCAGCTCTGCAACGAGAGGAAGACCACGAGGATCACCAGCACCAGCGCTTCGAAGAGCGTGCGGTAAACGTGGTGGATCGATTCGGAAATATAGGTCGTCATGTCGAAGGGCACGTTGTAGGTGATGCCCTCCGGAAAGTTGCGGCTGATCTCGTCCATCGTGGCACGGACCGCACCGGCCACCTCGACGGCATTGGCCCCGGGCAGCATGTAGATATCCAGCACGGCGGCGTTGCCGCCGTTGATGCCGCTCTCGGTGTTGTAGGACTGCGCCTCGAGCGAAATGTTGGCCACGTCGCGCAAACGGATGATCGACCCGTCGGGATTGGCCCTGACGACGATGTCCTCGAACTGGCTCACCGACGACAGACGCCCCTGCGCCGTGATGGGAATCGTCACGTCCACGCCCTCCATCGGAGCCTGTCCCAGCACGCCGGCCGCCGATTCGCGGTTCTGGTCCTTCAGGGCGTTCTGCAAGTCCTTGACCGTCAGTCCCAGGTCGGCCAGCTTGTCCGGCTCGACCCATATCTGCATGGCGTAGTAGCGGCTGCCGACGTTCGAGACGCGCCCCACGCCCGGAATACGGCGCAACATGTCCAGCACGTTGAGCGTGGCGTAGTTCGAGAGGTAGATTTCGTCGAACTTCGGATCCGACGACAGCAGCGTGATGGTCAGCAGCTTGCTCGACGCCTGCTTCTCGACCGAGATGCCGTTCTGCACGACTTCGGCCGGCAGGCGCGCCTCGGCCTCCTTGATGCGGTTCTGAATATCGACGGCCGCCAGATCGGGGTTCGTCGAGATGTCGAAGGTCACCGTCACGGTGAAGCCGCCCGAGTTGGAACTCGACGACTCCATGTAGATCATGCCCGGCGTGCCGTTGAGCTCCTGCTCGATGGGCGTGGCCACGGCCTGCGTCACGGTCTGCGCGTCGGCGCCCGGATACGAGGCCGAAACCTTCACCACCGGAGGCACGATCTGCGGGTACTGATCGACGGGAAGCAGCGCCAGGCCGATCGCCCCCACGATCACGATCACGATGGACAGGACGGTCGAGAAGACGGGCCTGTCGATGAAAAAGTCGCTCTTCATGGCCTATTCCTCCCCGGTTGCGTTATCCTCCCGGCGGATCGGCGCCACCGGTTCGACCTTCATGCCATGCTGGAGCTTGTGATACCCCTCGACGACGATCCGCTCCTCGGGCGAAAGGCCGCGCTCGACGACCATCTTGTTGTCGGGAATTTCCGGTCCGGTCTCCACGAACCGCTTCTCCACGACGCTGTCGGGCCGCACGACATAGATATAGGCCCCGCCCTTCTCGATCACCAGCGCCTTCGTCGGCACGACCACGGCGTCCTCCCTGACGTCGAGCAGCAGCTTCACCTTCGTGAACTGCCCCGGCAGCAGGATGTGGTCCGGGTTGGCCATCTCGGCCCGCACGGAGAAGGTTCCCGTCTGGGGATCGACCTGCGGATCGGCGAAATCGACCAGTCCCCGGTAGGGATACTGCGAACCGTCGGCCAGCGTCACGGTGATATAGGGATTCCACTTGCGGGTGGTGTCCTTCTGTCCCAGATTGACATTGCGCGCTTTCGAGCGCAGGTAGTCCAGCGCCGTCATGCTGAAATCGACGCGCACCGTATCGCTCTTCACGACGGTCGCCAGCAGTGACTTGCCGCTCGGACCGACCAGCGTGCCGATGTCCACGTTGCGCTCGGAAATGTAACCCGAGACGGGCGACTGCACGGTGGTGTAACCCAGCGTCATCTCGGCCTGCGTGAGGTCGGCCTCGCACACCACCACGTCGGCCGCGGCGCTCTCGTAGGAGGCGATGGCGTTGTCCAGGTCGAGCTGGCTGGCGGCGTTCTGCTCGTAGAGCGGCCGGATGCGCTCCAGGTCGCGCTGCGCCTTGAGCGCCTGCGCCTTGGCCTTGTTGAGCTGCGCCTTGGCCTTGTTCACGCGCGCCCGATAGAGTTTGGGGTCGATGACGAAGAGCGTCTGCCCCTTCTTGATATACGTGCCTTCGGTGAAGAGCATCCGCTCGAGATAGCCCTCGACGCGGGCGCGGATCTCGACGAACTGCTGCGCGCGGATGCGCCCCACGTACTCGCCATAGACGCTCACGTCCTCGACCTCCACCGGTTCGGCCGCCACGACCGGCAGCACCTCCGGCACGGGACGCGGCCGCAGCCACCACCAGACACCGCCGCCGGCCGCCAGCAGCGCGCAGACCAGCACGATCCACCGTTTGCGGTTCATCTCGACCGACACATGCGGAATCCGTTCCGCCACTCCCCTCTTCAGTTTGTCCAGATCCAGGTTCTTCAGATCGGGTTTCATTCTTTCGAAATTCATCTTACTTTTTTGTCTGTTTTCGCCGCAGTACGGGCACGGCCGCACGCGGGCTTATCGTCGCGAAAGGGACAAACCGCGGACCAATCCGGCCGCCGCAAACGCAAAACGGTCATTTCCAACCCCCTAACGGAACGACGGGACAAAGATACGCAAAAAAAACGTGGAAACGTTCCACACCCGCCGGGGAGATATTCCACAACCGGCTGCCCGGCGGGGCGCGTTGTCCGGCCCGCCGGAGGCCGGAGGCGCTCCCCGGAAACGCCCGCCGGACGTTTCCGGGGAGCGGCGAAACCCGGAAAACGCATCCCCGGTACATTTTTCCGCCACTCCGGACACACTTTGGCCGGCTTTTTGCGACATTTATATATTTTTTTGTTCCGCAAAAGGTGAATTTTTGCGACGAAAGCTGCATTTTGTCGTATATTTGCATACGATTTCCGAACCTAAACCGCACTTTCGCACAATGAACAAAAAGAAGAGATGGATTACGACCGCCGCGATTCTCGCCGTATTCTGCGCTGCGCTGGGATATTACAATTTCCGTCATGACAGCCCCGACGCGGAAGCGGGACCGGAGGCGCTCCCCGCGCCGCGACAGAAGAACGTCCTGAACGTGAACGGAATGGTCATCCGCCCGCAGACGCTCACCGACGGCATCACGACCATCGGCAACCTGCTTCCCGACGAGGAGGTGGACCTCTCGTTCGAGACCTCGGGCAAGATCGTGGAGATCAATTTCCGGGAGGGAACCGCCGTGCGCAAGGGCGAGTTGCTGGCCAAGGTGAACGACAGGCCCCTGCAGGCGCAGCTCTCGCGCTACGAGGCGCAGCGCAAGCTGGCCGAAGACCGCGTCTATCGCCAGAGCGCCCTGCTCGAAAAGGACGCCGTGAGCCAGGAGGCCTACGAACAGGCCCGCACCGAACTGGCGATGCTCTACGCCGACATCGACATCGTGAAGTCGAACATCGCCCTCACGGAGCTGCACGCCCCCTTCGACGGGGTGATCGGCCTGCGCAACGTCAGCGAAGGCGCCTACGCCTCGCCCGACGTCGTGGTGGCCAAGCTCACGAAAATCTCGCCGCTGAAGATCGACTTCTTCGTTCCCGAACGGTACGCCAACCAGATCAAGCCCGGCACGCGCCTCACGTTCACCGTCGAGGGGCGCGACGAGCAGTTCCGCGCCGAGGTTTACGCCACCGAGTCGAAAGTGGACATCGAGACCCGCACTTTCGCCGTGCGCGCGCTCTTCCCCAACCGGCAGGGCAAACAGCTCCTCCCGGGACGCTTCGCCGACGTCAAAATCCGGATGCACGACATTCCGGACGCCATCGCCATCCCGACCGAGGCGATCGTCCCCGAAATGGGCGTGGACAAGGTTTATCTCTACAAGGGAGGCAAGGCGCGGGCCGTGACCGTCCGCACGGGGCTGCGCACCGACTCCTCGATCCAGATCATCGCGGGCCTCAATGTCGGCGACACGATCATCACCTCCGGCACGCTGCAACTGCGCACCGACCTGCCCGTGAAACTCGACACCGTAGAATAAACCCGCCGCCGCATGAACATCTCCGAATTGAGCATCCGGCGGCCCGTCATGGCCACGGTGCTGACTATCATCATCCTGCTGTTCGGCGTCATCGGATACACCTACCTCGGCGTGCGCGAATACCCGAGCGTGGACAACCCGATCATCTCCGTGACATGCTCCTACCCGGGCGCCAACGCCGACGTGATCGAGAACCAGATCACCGAGCCGCTCGAGCAGAATATCAACGGCATTCCGGGCATCCGCTCCATGTCGAGCACCAGCCAGCAGGGGCAGAGCCGCATCACCGTCGAGTTCGAGCTGTCGGTGGATCTCGAAACCGCGGCCAACGACGTGCGCGACAAGGTGTCGCGCGCGCAGCGCTACCTGCCGCGCGACTGCGACCCGCCGACCGTGGCGAAGGCCGACGCCGACGCCACGCCGATCCTCATGGCCACGATCCAGAGCGACAAACGTTCGCTGCTCGAGCTGAGCGAAATCGCCGACCTGACCGTCAAGGAGCAGTTGCAGACCATCAGCGACGTCAGCTCGGTCGAGATCTGGGGCGAGAAACGCTACTCGATGCGCCTGTGGCTCGACCCTGCGAAGATGGCCGGCTACGGCATCACGCCCGTGGACGTCAAGGAGGCGCTCGACCGCGAGAACGTCGAACTGCCGTCGGGCAGCATCGAGGGCAACACCACCGAGCTGACGATCCGCACGATGGGCCTGATGCACACCACGCAGGAGTTCAACGACCTGGTGATCCGCGCCGACGCGGGCCGCATCATCCGCCTGAGCGACATCGGCCGCGCCGAACTCGGTCCGCAAGACACGCGCAGCTACATGAAGATGAACGGCGTGCCGATGGTCGGCATCGTCGTCATCCCCCAGCCGGGCGCCAACCACATCGACATCGCCGACGAGGTTTACCGCCGCATGGAAACCATGCGCAAGGACCTCCCCGAGGACGTGGTGACGGGCTACGGATTCGACAACACGCGTTTCATCCGCGCCTCGATCGACGAGGTGAAGCAGACCGTTTACGAAGCCTTCGTGCTGGTCATCATCATCATCTTCCTCTTCCTGCGGAACTGGCGCGTGACGCTCATCCCCTGCATCGTGATCCCCGTCTCGCTCATCGGCACGTTCTTCCTCATGTACCTGGCGGGCTTCTCGATCAACGTCCTCTCGATGCTGGCCGTGGTGCTCTCGGTGGGTCTGGTCGTGGACGACGCGATCGTGATGACCGAGAACATCTACATCCGCATCGAACGCGGCATGACGCCTTTCGAGGCGGGCATCGACGGCGCGAAAGAGATCTTCTTCGCCGTGCTCTCCACCTCCGTGACGCTCATCGCCGTCTTCTTCCCGATCGTCTTCATGGAGGGCACGACCGGCCGCCTGTTCCGCGAGTTCAGCCTCGTGGTCTCCGGCTCGGTGCTCATTTCGACTTTCGCGGCCCTCACGGTGACCCCGATGCTCGCCACCAAGCTCCTCGTCCGGCAGGAGCGCAAGAGCTGGTTCTACAACAAGACCGAGCCGTTCTTCGTCGGCCTCAACAATTTCTACAGCCGTTCGCTGGCGGCCTTCCTGCGCCGCCGCTGGATCGCCCTGCCGCTGGTCGGCGCGATGGTCGTGCTGATCGGCCTGCTCTGGAGCACGATCCCCACGGAGATGGCCCCGCTCGAGGACCGCTCGCAGATCACGATCAACACCCGCGGCTCGGAGGGCGCGACCTACGAATACGTCCGCGACTACACCGAGGACATCAACCGCCTGGTCGATTCGCTCGTCCCCGAAGCCGAGGCCACGACGGCCCGCGTGTCGAGCGGCAGGGGCAATATCCGCATCGCCCTGAAGGACATTTCCGAACGCAGCCGCAGCCAGATGGAGATCGCCGAGGAGCTGTCGGCCGCCGTGCGCGCGAAGACCAAGGCACGCGCCTTCGTGCAACAGCAATCGACCTTCGGCGGACGCCGCGGCAACATGCCCGTGCAGTACGTGCTCCAGGCCACCTCGATCGAACGCCTGCAGGAGGTGCTGCCCGAGTTCATGAAACGCGTTTACGAAAGCCCTGTCTTCCAGATGGCCGACGTGGACCTGAAGTTCAGCAAGCCCGAGGCGCGCGTGACGATCAACCGGGACAAGGCCAACCTGCTCGGCGTCAGCGCGCAGGACATCGGCGAGACGTTGCAGTACGGACTGAGCGGTCAGCGCATGGGCTATTTCTACATGAACGGCAAGCAGTACGAGATTCTGGCCGAGATCAACCGCCAGCAGCGCAACAAGCCCGCCGACCTCAAGTCGATCTACGTGCGCGGCGACGACGGCAAGATGATCCAGCTCGACAACCTCATCACGCTCGTCGAGACGGTCGCCCCGCCGCAGCTCTACCACTACAACCGGTTCCTCTCGGCCACGATTTCGAGCGGACTGGCCAAGGGCAAGACCATCGGGCAGGGACTCGACGAAATGGACCGCATCGCCGCCGAGGTGCTCCACGACGACTTCCGCACGGCGCTGGCCGGCGACTCGAAGGAGTTCCGCGAAAGCTCGTCGAGCCTGATGTTCGCCTTCCTGCTGGCCATCCTGCTGATCTACCTCATCCTGGCCGCGCAGTTCGAGAGTTTCAAGGACCCGCTGGTCATCATGCTCACCGTGCCGCTGGCCATCGCCGGAGCGCTCGTCTTCATGTGGGGCACGGACCAGACGATGAACATCTTCAGCCAGATCGGAATCATCATGCTCATCGGTCTGGTGGCCAAGAACGGCATCCTGATCGTCGAATTCGCCAACCAGAAGCAGGAGGCCGGCGAGGAGAAGATGGCGGCCATCCGCGACGCGGCGCTGCAACGCCTCCGCCCGATCCTGATGACCAGCGCCTCGACGATCCTCGGCCTGCTGCCGCTGACCGTGGCCACGGGCGAGGGGGCCAACGGCCGTATCGCCATGGGTATCGCCGTGGTGGGCGGCATGCTCGTCTCGACGCTGCTGACCCTCTACATCGTGCCGGCGATCTACAGCTATGTCTCGACCGACCGGAGCAAACGAACGAAAAACGAAGCACTATGAATATGAAACGAGGATTGATTACGCTGCTGGCGGCCCTTCTCTGCATCGCGGCCGCCGCCCAGGAACGACAACCGCAGCCCGGACACGCGGAGACGACGCACGAAACGGGAACGGAACGGCCCGCAGCGGACGACGTGCGCCCGGAGGCGGCATCCGCCCCGCTGCGCTCCGGGAAACCCGGCTCCGGCGCGAAAGGCGGTCCGACGGACGGACGGATCGCCCCCGTACCGGCCGCCGCGCCGGCCGCCGGGGAGGTGCTTTCGCTGCGCGAATGCCTCGAAAAGGGGCTCGAACGCAACTACGACATCCGCATCGTCCGCAACGAGGAGCGCATCACGGACAACGACGCCACGGCGGCCAACGCCGGGATGCTCCCCACGATCGACCTCTCGGCCGGTTACGGAAGCAACGTGAACCGCATCCGCACGACGCCCCGCGAAGGCGACGTCACGACCGCAAAAGGCGTTTACGACGGAACGTTCGACGCCGGGGTGGCGCTCAACTGGACCCTCTTCGACGGGTTCCGCATCCGAGCCGACTACCGCAAGTTGCAGGAACTGAAAGAAAAAGGAGCCTTGCAGACCCGTCTCACGATCGAGGATTTCATCGCCTCGTTCACGGCCGAATACTACAATTTCGTGCAGCAGACCCTGCGCCTCGAGAATTTCCGCTACGCGATGGCGCTCTCGCGCGAACGGCTCCGCATCGCCGAGGCGTGGTATCACGTGGGCAGTTCGGCACAGCTCGACGTGTTGCAGGCCCGCGTGGACTTCAATGCCGACAGCTCGCAGTACATGTCGCAGCAGGAGGCCGTCGTGGCCTCGCGCATCCGGATCAACGAGCTGCTCGCCAACGAAGAGCTGGACCGCAGGTTCCTCGTGCGCGACACGGTCATCGCCATCGACGACGCCCTGCAATGGGACGTCCTCGTGGCTGAGACCCGCACGGCGAACGCCGAGCTGCTGATGGCCGACCGCGACAACGCGATCTCCGAGCTGGAGTTGCAGAGCATCCGCTCGCGCAACTACCCCTACCTGAACCTCACGGCCGGCTACGGCTACACACACAACCGCTACGGCAGCGGCACGACGCGGATGCGCGGCCAACTGGGACTGAACGCCGGATTGCAGGTGGGCTTCACGATCTTCGACGGCAACCGCCGCCGCGAACAGCGCAACGCCCGCCTCAACGTCGAGAACACGCAGCTCACGCGTCTGCGGCTCGAACAATCGCTCATGGCCGACCTGTCGAACTTCTGGCAGGCCTACCGCAACAACCTCGAAGTGATCCAGCTCGAACGGGAGAACCTCGTCGCGGCACGCGAAAACTACCGGATCGCCATGGACAGGTATCTGCTGGGCGACCTCTCGGGAATCGAGATGCGCGAGGCGCAGAAGAGCCTGCTCGACGCCGAAGAGCGTATCCTGACGGCGCAGTACAACACCAAGCTGTGCGAAATCTCGTTGCAGCAGATCAGCGGCAACGTCACGGCTTACATGCAATAACCGCACGGACGCGACCCACGCCCGTGTGCGGCCCGGGCCGGCGCATTCCGGCATCCGGTCCGAATCCCGTTACCACGTCCCGCCCCGGCCGCCGACCCCGTGCCGGGGCGGAACCGTTTTTCCAAGAGCCGATTCCACGAACGAGACCACGGCCCCCCCCCGTTACCGGCCCGGTTCGGGCACATCGCCCGCCCCGGGGACCATTCCACCCCTGCCGCAGCGCCTCTCCGGCTGCTGCCCTCCCCCCGCCAACCGCCCGCACATACGATGCCCCGCCCGGTCCTTATCCCCTCCGGCCACTGTCCCTGCCGCCTGCTGTCCCTGCCTCCCACACATACGGCGCCCGGTCCGGATCCAGCCCCGGTCCGCCCCATTTTCCCTATTCCCTTCGCTCCGTTCTCTCTTTATTCCGCTTATTCCGCCTCTTTTTCCCGCCTTCTCCTCCGCGCGTTTCCCTTTCTGTAAATATTTTCCATTGGAAATTTGTTTTATCGGAAAACAATTTCTACCTTTGTCTCGTTATCACTTACGAACAACGACGAGAACGCATGAAAAAACTGATGGCGGCCGCACTGGCCCTTCTGACGCTCACGGGCGTCTGCGAAGCGAAAGCGAATGACAACAAAAACCAGAAAACGAATATGAAAACGATCGCACTGAACAAGGCCGATTTCCTGAAGAAGGTGGCCGATTACGAAAACAATCCCGAAACGTGGAAATACCTCGGCGACAAGCCCGCGCTCATAGACTTCTACGCCACGTGGTGCGGCCCCTGCAAGGCGCTCGCTCCGGTGCTCGAGGAGCTGGCGGCCGAATACGGGGACCGGATCTACATCTACAAGGTCAATACCGAGGAGAGCCAGGACCTCGCCGCGGCCTTCGGCATCCGTTCGATTCCGACGCTGCTCTTCATCCCGCTCGAGGGCGATCCGCAGATGGCCGTCGGAGCCATGCCCAAAGCCACGCTGAAAGCCAATATCGACCGGATTCTGCTCGGCAAGTAACGATGGCGTTTACGATCGACCCCGGGCTATGCCCGCAGAACCACCGCTGCCCGCTCGTCGCGGCATGTCCCGCAGGGGCCATCTCGCAGGAAGGGTTCGCCCTTCCGGAGATCGACCCCGGGCGGTGCGTCGAATGCGGTCTGTGTGCGGCCGCCTGCGGCAGACAGGCCGTCCGCGAACGCAACTGACCCCGACCCAAGATGGAGCGACTTTGCAAGATACGCGACCTGCAACACGCCGTGGCCCGCTTCGAGGCGGCTTTCGAACGCCGCTACGGACTGTGCCTGAACGAAGGCATGACGCTCTGCACCCTCTCCAGAAGCGGGCGGCTCTGCCCCGGGGAGCTGGGCGAACGGCTGGGACTGACCCCCTCGAACACCTCGAAAGTGCTCCGCGCCGTCGAATCCAAAGGACTCGTGAAGCGCGAACCGGGCTGTGCGGACCGCCGGCAAATGTACTACTCGCTGACCGGGGAAGGGCGTGCGCTGCTGGCCGCGCTCGACTGCCGGGAGGTGGAGATTCCCCCGCTGCTGCGGGAGCTGCTCGGCGAGTGACCGCAGCCGCAAAGGCAGCTCCCTACCGCAGTCCGTCTCGGAACAATCCGCGAACGACGAAAAAAATCCGTACCTTTGCCGCATGGAACCGACCTCGCGCAAATACCTCTTTTTCGACCTCGACGGCACGCTGACCGACTCGATGCCGGGCATCGCGCGCGCCGTGCAGTACGCCCTGCGCCGTTTCGGAATCGACGTGCAGGACCTCGCCACGCTCAAACCGTTCCTCGGTCCCCCGCTGCGCGACTCCTTCATGGAGTTCTACGGCATGAGCCCGGAGGAGGCCGACCGGGCGGTGGCCGTCTCGCGCGAATATTTCGTCCCGCGGGGCATGTTCGAGAACGAACTCTATCCCGGCATTCCGGAGCTGCTCGCCGCCACGGCGGCCGCCGGACGGGTGAACGTCATCGCCACGTCGAAACCCCAGCCTTTCGCCGAACGGATCGCCGCGCATTTCGGCATCGACCGCCACTTCCGCCTCATCAGCGGCAGCACGTTCGACGGCCGGCGGAAGACCAAGGCCGACGTCATCCGCCACGCCCTCTCCGCGCTCGGCATCGCCCCCGGCGAGGCGGTGATGATCGGCGACCGCCGCCACGACGTCGAGGGAGCCGCCGAGGAGGGGCTCCCCGCCATTGCGGTGGAATGGGGTTACGCACCGCCGGGCGAGCTGGAGGCGGCCCGCCCGCTACGGATCGTCCCCGACGTCGAAACACTGCGCCGCCTGCTGCTCGGAAACGAATAAGCGATTGTTTTTCAGCGAGATATTCCGCACCGACTATAATCCGAAACCACTCCCGTTCGGGGGGGGGCGGCTTCTTATTGATTTTCGATAAAAAATAATTGTTTTTCATTTTTTATTCATTATCTTTGTTGCCGGGGATTCCGGGCGGAGTGACAAATCGTCACATTCGCCGCAAAACAGGACGACGAACAGCGCAAAGACGATGATCAAACTGGAAAACATCAACAAGACCTACAACAACGGCTCGCCGCTGCACGTGCTCAAGGGCATCGACCTCGAGGTGGAGCAGGGCGAACTGGTGTCGATCATGGGCGCCTCGGGATCGGGCAAATCGACCCTGCTGAACATTCTCGGCATTCTGGACGACTACGACAGCGGCAGCTACTACCTCGCCGGACGGCTCATCAAGGGACTGTCGGAGACGCAGGCCGCTGCCGCCCGCAACAACATGATCGGATATATCTTCCAGTCGTTCAACCTCATCAGCTACAAGAACGCCGTCGAGAACGTCGCCCTGCCGCTCTACTACCAGGGCGTCGCACGGCGCAAACGCAACGCCCTGGCGCTCGAATACCTCGACATGCTGGGACTGCGCGACTGGGCCGAACACATGCCCAACGAGATGTCGGGCGGGCAGAAGCAGCGCGTGGCCATCGCGCGGGCGCTCATCAACAAGCCGCAGATCATCCTGGCCGACGAGCCTACGGGCGCCCTCGACAGCAAGACCTCGCAGGAGGTGATGAACCTGCTGCGCAGGGTGAACGTCGATATGGGCATGACGATCATCTGCGTCACGCACGAACAGTCGATCGCCGACCAGACCGACAAGATCATCCGCCTGCGCGACGGCGTCATCAGCAGCATCACCGAAACCGGGCTGGGACAACGATGAGGGAGCTGCTGCTGGAAATATGGACTTCGGTGCGCCGGAACAAGCTGCGCACGTTCCTCACGGGCTTTTCGGTCGCGTGGGGCATTTTCATGCTCGTCATTCTGCTCGGATCGGGCAACGGGCTCAAGAACGGTGTCGAATCCAATTTCGGCGACTACGCCACCAACTCGATCGACCTCTACGGCGGCTGGACCTCGAAACCGTGGGAAGGCTACGACCGCAACCGCCGCATCCGCCTGACGAACCGGGACCTCGAAATCCTCGAACGGGAGTTCCCCGAAGTCGAGCAGGTCGCCGCCAACACGTGGCTCTCGTCGAAAAAGATCGCCTACGAGGGGGAGTTCATGGACGTCTCGCTGCGCGGTTCGCTCCCGGAAGTGGCCCGGATCGAAGGCATCAAGGTCGCCAGGGGGCGTTTCATCAACGACGCGGACATCCGCGACTACCGCAAGTCGGCGCTCATCGACGAGGCGACGTCGCTCGTGCTGTTCAAGGGAGCCGACCCGCTGGGCAAGTTCGTCCGCGTGGACAGCCTCACGTTCAAGATCGTCGGAGTCACGCAGGGCGACGCCATGCGCAACAACGCCGTCTGCATCATTCCCCTCTCCACCGGGCAGCTCATCTACAACGCCAACGAACCCTACGTGAACAACGCCATCATCACCGTGCGCGACATCCGCACCGACGCCGAGATGGAGGATTTCGAGAAGCGACTCACGGGCCGGCTGGCCGCCGAGCACCACTACGATCCGACGGACGAGAGCGCCATCTGGATCAATAACACGATGGAGCGGTACAAGGACATGATGATCGTCTTCGGCGGCATCAACCTCTTCGTCTGGATCATCGGCCTCGGCACGCTGCTCGCGGGCATCGTCGGCGTGAGCAACATCATGCTGGTAACGGTGACCGAACGCACGGCCGAGTTCGGCATCCGCAAGGCGCTCGGCGCCAGGCCCCGGTCGATCATCCGGCTGATCCTCACCGAATCGGTGATGATCACCGCGGCCTTCGGATACATGGGCATGGTGCTCGGCGTGGCCGTGATGGAGGCGGTGAACTACTACCTGACGCAAACTCCGGCCGACACGTCGGAGACGGGCTTCGCCCCGACGATCTTCCTCGATCCGACGCTCAATCTCGGCGTGGCGGTGAGCGCCACGGTCGTGCTCGTCATCGCGGGACTCATCGCCGGCTACGTCCCGGCCTACCGCGCCGCCCAACTGAAAACGATCGACGCCTTGCGCTATAACAAATAGAGAGACGATGGGATTCTTCGACACAGACCGCTGGAACGAAATCTGGCAGACGATCCGCCGGAACCGCAAGCGCAGCATCATGACGGCGCTGGGCGTCTTCTGGGGCATCTTCATGCTCACGGTGCTGCTGGGCGCCGGCATGGGGCTGGGGCGCCTGTTCCGTGCGCAGTTAGGCGAAACCTCGACCAACACGGTGCTGATGAACCCCGGCCGCACGTCGGTCCCCTACAAGGGAATGCCCACGGGCCGGTGGTGGAACCTCGAGAACGACGACATCGCGGCCGTGAAGGAGCTTCCCGAAGTGAAATACGCCACGGGCATGGTGTGGGCCAGCCAGTTCTACGCCAGCCGCGGCGACCGCAAGGGAGAGTACGCCGTGATGGGCCACATGCCCGACTATCAGAAGATCAATCCCGAGAGGCTCCTCTTCGGCCGCTACATCAACGAACTCGACATGGAGCGCAAGCGCAAGGTGTGCCTCATCGGCACGCAGATATGGAAAGACCTTTTCCCGGGCGGCGAAGACCCCACGGGCGAGGTCATCACGTTGCAGGGCACGCAGTTCACGGTCATCGGCGTCCAAAAACGCCAGAGCCAAATGATGTCCTTCAGCGACGTCGAACGCACGATCGTCCTCCCCGCCACGCTCGTGCAGCAGATGTTCGGCATGGGCAGAACGATCCACATGCTCGCCGCCGTGGGCGGCAACGACGTGCCGCCCCGCGTACTGGAACGCGCCGTCAAGGAACCCGTCTTCGCGCGCCACATCATCTCTCCGGACGACCCGAAGGCGGCCTGGGTGATGACCACCGCCGAGTTCATCACCAAGATCAACAGCCTCTTCCGGGGAATCGGTCTCCTGACGTGGATCGTCGGCCTCGGCACGCTGCTCGCAGGCATCGTCGGCGTGAGCAACATCATGCTGGTCCTCGTCAAGGAGCGCACGCAGGAAATCGGCATCCGCCGCGCGATCGGCGCGCCGCCGCGGGCCATCATTTCGCAGATACTCTCCGAAAGCTTCGTGCTGACCTTCATCGCCGGCGTGCTGGGCCTCACGGCCGCCGTGGGGCTGCTGTCGCTCGCCGACTCGATCTACTACCAGGCCGTCGTCGTCGCGCAGGACGGCACGAACGTCTCGTGGCAGATCTCCTTCCAGACGGGCATGCTCTCGCTGGCGATCCTCGTCGCGGGCAGCCTGCTGGCCGGAGTGATCCCCGCCAGCCGTGCGCTGAAGATCAAGGCCGTGGACGCCATCCGCGAAGAATAGGACGATACGAACGAAACAATACAATGCGATAAAGCTATGAAAAAAGTGCTGAAAATTCTCTCGGGCGTGCTCTTCGTCGCGCTGCTTGTCGGAACGTTCTGGTTCCTGTGGCGGAAAACCCGTCCGGTGAAGATCCTCTACGCCATCGTGCAGCCGGCGACGGACACGCTCAAACAGTACGTGGTGGCCACGGGCAAGGTCCAGCCCCGCGACGAGGTGGAGATCAAGCCCCAGATTTCGGGCATCATCTCCGACGTTTACAAGGAGGCCGGGGAGACGGTCCGCCAGGGCGAGGTGATCGCCACGGTGAAGGTCGTCCCGGAGATGGGCCAGTTGTCGAGCGCCGAATCGCGCGTCTCGGTGGCCGAAATATCGCTGGCGCAGGTGCGGCGCGAATACGACCGCACGGCGGCCCTGCACGAAAAGGGCATCGTCTCGGACGAGGAGACCGAGCAGAGCCGCACGGAGCTGGCGAAGGCCGAGGAGGAGCTGCGCAACGCACAGGAGAATCTCGAAATCGTCAAGGAGGGCATCGCCAGCCGCTTCGCCGAGCTGAGCAACACGCAGATCCGATCGACGATCGACGGCATGATCCTCGACGTGCCGATCAAGGTCGGCAACTCGGTGATCCAGGCCAACACGTTCAACGACGGCACGACGATCGCCACGGTGGCCGACATGTCGAACATGCAGTTCCAGGGCAACGTGGACGAGACGGACGTGGGCAAGCTGCACGAGGGAATGCCCGTGCAGTTGACCATCGGCGCCCTGCAGAACGTCGAGCTGGACGCCCGGCTCGAATACGTCGCCCCGAAATCCACCGAGAGCAACGGCGTGATCCTCTTCGAGGTGAAGGCCGCCGTCGAGATTCCCGAAGGGGTCTTCGTGCGCGCCGGGTACAGCGCCAACGCCAGCGTCGTGATCCGGAGCCGCGAAGGGGTGCTGACCCTGCCCGAAGGGTGCGTGGAGTTCGAGGAGGGCAAGACCTACGTGCAGGTGCTCACCGGCCCCGAGGACGCCGAAGAGCAGACCTTCGAACGGCGCGAAGTGAAGGTCGGGCTTTCGGACGGCGTGAACATCGAAATCACCGAGGGCGTGACCGCCGACGACAAGGTCCGCGGCGCACGCATCGACCAGAAATAACCGCGACCAAACGACTTTCCGCAAGATGAAAACAGGCATCATTCCCATACTCCCGCTCCGCAGCCGGCGCAGCGCATCCGGGCCGTTCCGCAGCGATCGCCGGAGTTCCGGCCGCGGACGGCTCCTGGCCCTCCTCGCACTGGGCCTCGCCGCCCTGCCGTCCGCGCCGCTCCGCGCGCAGACCGCCCCGGCGGAACCGGCCGGGCAGCCGGAAGCCGCCGTTCCGGCCCCGGGCGAACCGTGGACGCTCGAAGCGTGCATCCGCTACGCCCAGCAGCACAACACCGAGGTGCAGCAGCGCGCCCTCGAGGTCGAACGCAACGACATCGAGCTCTCGACGGCCCGTTACAGCCGGCTTCCCGACCTGAACGCCTCGCTGGGCGGCGACGCCTCGTTCGGCCGGGCGCTCACGAGCGACAACACCTACCGCGACAACAACCAGACCTCGGGATCGCTGAACGTCTCGGCCTCGATGCCGCTCTTCCAGGGCATGCGCATCAACCACCAGATCAAGGCCGGGAAATTAGACCTCGCGGCCGCCGTGCAGGACCTCGAACGCATCCGCGAGGACGTGGCGATCAACGTCATGACGCTTTACCTCCAGGTGCTCTACTACAAGGAGCTGGTCGGCGTCTCCCGGCGGCAGCTCGAACTGAGCACCCTCCAGGCCGAACGCAGCCGGGGGCTGGCTGCCGAGGGCAAAGAGCCCGAATCGGCCGTCTATGAAAGCGAAGCACTCGCCGCCAACGACCGCATGACCCTCACGCAGACGCGCAACGAACTGCAACTGGCACTGCTCGACCTGAGCCAGGCGCTCAACCGCGAAAGCGCCGCAGGCTTCGACGTCGTCTTCCCCGAGCTGGACAGCCTCACGATCGAGACGCTGCACCGCACGGCGGGGTCCGTCGATGCGGTTTACGCCTATGCGGCCGAGAACCGGCCCCACATCAAGGCCGAGCGGCTGCGCCTCGGCAGTTCGGAGCACGCCGTGGACATCGCCCGGTCGGCACTCTACCCGTCGCTCTCGCTCTCGGGCGGCTACGGCACGGGAGTTTACAGCGCCGACGACTCGAAATTCTGGGCCCAGATGCGCCACAACAGCCGCGAATACGTGGGGCTGTCGCTCGGCATTCCGATCTTCAACCGCCGCGCCTCGCGCAACAACGTCCGCACGGCGAAGATCGCCGTCCGCAACCAGCAACTGGCCGTGACGGCCGCCGAACAGGCCCTGCGCAAGGAGATCGAGCAGGCGTGGTACTACGCCGACGCCGCCTACGCCAAATACCTCTCGGCGGCCGCCGCGCTGGCTTCGGCCGAGGTGGCTTTCCGCTACGAGGAGCAGAAGGCCGCGGCGGGCCGCTCGACCGTCTTCGATTTCAGCGACGCCAAGACGCGCATGGAGAAGGCTGCCTCGGAAGCCGTGCAGGCCAAATACGAGTTCGTCTTCCGCGCCAAGATTCTGGACTACTACCGCGGCGAGCCGTTGCGGCTCTGACCCGGTGTCCGAACCCGGCTCCGGCGTCCGAACGGAACGGCGGCGGGAAGGCGCCCGAAGAGGCTTCCCGCCGCCGTCTTTACCGTTGCAGATCACCTGTCACCGACTGCGGCCGTATTCCTCCGCCCCCTGCTTCCGGCGGATCGCGGCACGTCCGGGAGGTCCGCGATACAAATTTCCGCGCCGAAAGGCGGCAATCCCGAAAATTTGACCTACTTTTGCAGCGGTTAGCACGCACAAGGTTAGGATGGAATGGCTTAAAGATCTGCTCGTCGAGCATTCGGCCCTGCAGGCCGTCGTGGTGATTTCGCTCATCTCGACAATCGGCATCGGACTGGGAAAAATCCGGTTCTTCGGCATCTCGCTCGGCACGGCCTTCATCTTCTTCGTGGGCATTCTGGCCGGGCACTTCGGACTGTCGCTCGACCCGGCGATGCTCACCTATGCCGAGGATTTCGGCCTCATCATCTTCGTCTATGCCCTCGGCCTGCAAGTCGGCCCGGGCTTTTTCAGCTCGATGCGCGCCGACGGACTGCGGCTGGTCTCCCCGGCCATCGCCGTCGTACTCGCAGGAACGGCGCTGGCCGTGGCCCTGAGCTACGCCTTCGGGATTCCGATGCCCGACATGTCGGGTATCCTCTGCGGCGCCACGACCAACACTCCGGCACTCGGCGCGGCGCAGCAGACCCTCCAGCAGGCGGGACTCGATGCCAACGGCGCGGCGCTGAGCTGCGCGGTGACCTATCCGCTGGGGGTCGTGGGCGTCATCCTGGCGATCGTCACCCTGCGCAAACTCTTCGTCCGCCCGGCGGACATGCCGGGACCCGACGCCGAGCACAAGAAGAACCTCTTCATCGCCAGCTACCACCTCACGAATCCCGCCGTCTTCGGCAAGAGCATCCACGACATCGCCGCCGAGAGCCACCACCACTTCGTCATCTCGCGCCTCTGGCGCAACGGACAGGTCTCGATTCCTACGTCGGACAGGCAGTTGCAACGCGACGACGTCATTCTGGTCATCACCAACCGCGACGAGGCCGACGCCCTGCGGCTCATCTTCGGCGAACAGGAGCAGAAGGACTGGAACACGGAGAACATCGACTGGAACTCGGTGGACGGGCAGCTCATGTCGCAGCGCATCCTGGTGACGCGCCCCGAAATCAACGGCAAGAAGCTCTCGGCACTGCGCCTGCGCAACAACTACGGCATCAACATCAGCCGCGTTTACCGTTCGGGCGTGCAGCTGCTCGCCACGCCCGACCTGAGACTGCAACTGGGCGACCGCCTGACGGTCGTGGGCGAGGCGCAGGCGATCCGCAACGTCGAGAAGATCCTCGGCAACGCCGTGAAGAGCCTCAACGAACCGAACCTCGCGGCGGTTTTCATCGGCCTGATCCTCGGCCTCACGCTCGGAAGCATCCCGATCGCCGTGCCGGGCGTCTCGATCCCCGTGAAACTGGGACTGGCGGGCGGCCCGATCATCGTGGGTATTCTCATCGGCACGTTCGGCCCCCGGATGCACATGATTACCTATACCACGCAGAGCGCCAACCTTATGCTGCGCGCGCTGGGGCTCTCGATGTACCTCGCCTGTCTGGGCCTCGACGCCGGGGCGCACTTCTTCGAAACCGTCATGCGGCCCGAAGGCATTCTCTGGCTGGGCGTGGGCTTCGTGCTGACGTTCGTCCCGGTCGTCATGGTGGGTCTGCCGGCGATGCGGCTGCTGAAGGTCGATTTCGGCTCCGTAGCGGGACTGCTGTGCGGCAGCATGGCCAACCCCATGGCCCTCAACTACGCCAACGACACTATCGAAGGCGACAATCCGTCGGTCTCCTACGCCACGGTCTATCCCGTCTGCATGTTCCTGCGCGTGATCGTCATCCAGATCACGCTCATGCTTTTCATCTGACCGCAGCAGAGCCGGGGTTTTCCGTCCCCGGAGCCGCCGCCGGTTCCGCATTCTCCGCAGCGGCCGGAGCCGCAAATCCCGGCCGGCCGAGCGCCGCCACGTCGTTGCCCGACGGATTCTGAAACACCCTCAGGTCGAAAGCCGGAATCACCGCCAGCACATGATCGAAGACGTCGGACTGAATCCCTTCGTAATCCTCCCACACCACGGTATCGGTAAAGAAATAGAGCTGCA
This sequence comes from Alistipes dispar, assembly GCF_006542685.1. Taxonomy (NCBI): domain Bacteria; kingdom Pseudomonadati; phylum Bacteroidota; class Bacteroidia; order Bacteroidales; family Rikenellaceae; genus Alistipes; species Alistipes dispar. Next base: position 863,851 of record NZ_AP019736.1, read on the forward strand.
TCGGAAGCCCCGTCTCCGTGGGCTGCATCTGCCGCACCATCAGCGTCATGCTCCGGTTCACCGGAACCTCCTGCCGCAGGTAGCGGACCAGATAGGCGCGGAAAACGCCCAGATTGGTCTGGTGCAGGCCGTTGATCCTCCGCTCGCCCGGGCCGATGCCGTGCGCGGCGTTGTAGGCTTCGATGCGCCGCTCCGTTTCGTCGATATACTCCCGGACGAGGTCGATCTCCCGGTAACGCGCCAGCATCTCCGGCGTGCAGAACCTGACGCTCGTCATGTCGATCGACACCGAACGCATCACGCGGCGGCCGCCCGAGAGCTGCATGCCGCGCCAGTTCTGGAACGAATCGGAGGTGAGCAGGTAGGGAGGCAGCATGACGATCGTATTGTCCCAGTTGCGGATCTTCACGGTCGTAAGCGACACCTCCTCCACCGTGCCGTCCGCCCCGTACTTCGGCACGGAGATCCAGTCGCCGACCTGCAACATGTCGTTGGCCGAGAGCTGGATGCCCGACACGAATCCCAGGATGCTGTCGCGGAAGATCAGCATGACGATGGCCGCCGAAGCGCCCAGCCCGGTCAGCAGGATCGCCGGGGACTTGCCGATCAGGATGGACACGACGAGAATCGTACAGACCAGCAGCGCGATGCCCTGCGCCGTCTGCCGCAGTCCCTTGATGGGCTTGTTCTGCCAGGCAGGGCGCGATGCGGCGATACGGAAGGCGGCATAGAGCAGCGCGTCGATGAAGCGGAAGACCGAAATGACGACATAGGACTGCATGAGGCGCATCACGACGACGCGCGCGCCGGAACGCTCCTCGAACACGATCGGGAGTACGACGGCCAGCAGCACGGCGCTCAGAATGTGACAGGCGCAGCGCAGCACCCGGACGCTGAACAGCGTGTCGTCCCACACGGCGCGCGTACGCGCCACGAGCCGCCGCACGCCGCGGACGATGACCAGCCGGCAGGCGAAATCGAACAGTACGACGAAGAGCAGCACCAGCAGAAAGGCGATCCAGCGATCCCACCCTCCGGTGTCCGACGTGACCCCCAGCCACCCGAGCAGCAGGTCGGTCCAATGCTTGAGTAAGTTCCGCATACTGGAGGAACCCGCAAAATCCGGGCCGCCTCGTGCCGAGCTATCCGAGAATCAGCGCCGCCTCGCTCTCGAAATTGGGGGTGAAGACACCCTTGCCGAGCGAAGCGCGAATCTCCCCGGGCGTCCAGAAACGGCCGCCGTCCAGCTCGTCGCTGGGGAAGATCGCCCCGTCATACACCGCGCGGTGGACATAGACCAGCTCCCGCTCGCGGTCCGAACGGAACGGATAGACGGCGATGCGGAGCGGTGAGAACTCCGTAATGCCCAGCTCCTCGCGCACTTCGCGGCGCAAGGCCTCCTCCACCGTCTCGCCCCAGTCCACATGGCCCCCGACGGCCGTATCCCAGCGTCCGGGCTGAATGTCCTTCCACACCGGACGCCGCTGAAGGTAAAGTTCGCCGCGCGAATTGAACAGGTGCAGGTGCACCACCGGATGCAGCAGCATCGACCCGCCGTGGCACTCGCGGCGCGTGGCCCGGCCCACGACACGCCCCGTCTCGTCCACCACGGGAAAAAGCTCCCCGCCGTCGTCGCGGCGCGCGGCGGCTTCCGGCCGCACCCTGTCATCGCGCAGCATGACGGGGGTATTTTTTCAGGTAGATGAGCACGGTCAGCATACCGACGAAGACGAACGCCGCGCCGGGCAGCGCCGTATAACGGTAGTCAAGCCCCCGTTCGATCGGCAGTCCGCCGCAGTAGGCCCCGAGCGCATTGCCCAGGTTGAAGGCCACCTGCACGAGGGCCGCACCGAGCATCTCCCCGCCGCGCGAGTTCTCGAGAATCAACAACTGCTGCGGCGACGACACGCAGAAAAGGCAGGCGGCCGTCAGGCACATGAGCGCCAGCGAGAGGTCGCGGACCTGCGCGCCGAAGAAGATGGCGAGCAGCGCGAGGCACGCCACGCCGAGCGTGCAGCAGACGACCCGCTCGGGCGTGAAACGGTCGGCATAGCGGCCGCCCACGATATTGCCCGCGAACATGCCGAAACCCGCCAGCATGACGACGAGCGTCAGATCGTCCGCCGCGAAGCCCGAAGTGCGGACCATGAGCGGGCCGACATAGCTGTACCAGCAGAAGATGCCGCCGTTGCCGAGCATCACCGAGAGGAGCACCAGCCACGGCGCGAGGCTCCGCAGGAAGCGGAACTGCCCCCGCAGCCCCGTGTCGGGAAGCGCCGGCAGCGCAGGGACCCACATGCGGATCAGCAGCAGGGCGACGGCGCCCCACACGGCGACGATGGCGAACGTGGCGCGCCATGTCAGCGCATGGCTGATATAGGTTCCCAGCGGCACGCCGAAGAGATTGGCGACGGTCATGCCGACGATCATGACCGACACGGCCCCGGCGCGTTTCCCGGGGTCGGCGACCCGTTCGGCGACGATGGACCCCACGCCGAAGAAGGCGCCGTGGGGCAGTCCCGAGACGAAGCGCATGGCCATCAGCGTCCAATAGTTCGGGGCGGCGGCCGCGCAGAGGTTGCCCGCGACGATCAGCCCGGCGAGCACCAGCAGAATGTATTTCAGCGGACGCGTGCGGGCCACGAGCACCGTGAGCGGCGCCCCGAAGCAGACTCCCAGCGCATAGGCCGAGATCAGATGCCCCGCCTCGGGGATCGAGACGCCGAGGCTCAGGGCGATGTCGGGCAGAATGCCCATCATGACAAATTCGGACATACCGAGCGCCAGCGTACCGAACGCCAGCGCGACAAGACTTTTCTTCATCGGGAAAGAATCTGAAACCTGACTTTTCAACCGGCTGCAAAAGTAGTACAAAAACGGCGGAAAGCGCAACGCTTTCCGCCGTTTTTTCCCGGACCGCCACCGGAATACCCCGTCTCCTCAGGGACTCCCGCCCCGCAGGATCGGCACACCGGCCGCAGCCGGACGTCAGAGCCGCGGGCCCGATTCGCGGGGCTGCCCCACCTCGAAACCCAGCGCACGCATCCACTCCACGGTGGCCGCATCGACCTGGTCGTTCCGGTCGGCCCAGCGTCCGGCTTCGGTCAGCTCCCGTTTGCGCACCTCGAGCGCCTGCCGCAGCGGGAAATCCGGCCGCCGCAGCCGCGAACGCGCGGCACGCTCCGAGGGGCGCACCCGCCGGCCGAAGACCTCGCGCTGCGTCGGACGCCGGGCGCCCTCCCACTTGAATCCCTTCAGATAAAGTTCCCGGTCGGGCGCCAGCTTGGGCAGCGGCGTGATATGCCAGACGGGCTCCTGACGGTAGGTGATCTGCACCACCTGCTTGCCCTCGATATAGAACGAGCAGTCGCCGCTCTCGATGAAACCGACGTCGGTGATCTCGGGCGGCTCGCCGTCCTGCATGTAGTAGATCGTCTGCACGTTGCCGTTCACGTCGTTGCGGTAAATCTCGTTGTCGCGGAACCATGCGGTCATCTCCTTGCCCGCCACCTGGTTGTAGTGCAGCGTATCGAGCTGCGACGACATGATCGGGCTTCCCACGCACTCGGCGCGCGCGAGCTGCTGCCGCTCGGTATAGACGTCGATGACGTCGGACGTGATCTGATTGCCCTGATTCCACAGCACGGGGTTGATATAGAGGTGAATCGTCGAATCGGTGCTGATGGCCGTCATCGAGTCGCAGACCGCCTGGAAATCGGAACGGTAGATCCGCACGTCGCGGTAGCCCTTCAGCAGCCGGTAGATCGAATCCCGCAGCGGCTCCTGCCCGAGCGAATCGGCCGCCGCGAGCGAGTCGGCCCCGACGGCCAGCGAGTCGCGGGCGAGCGAATCGGCGGCCAGATGCAGCGAATCCTGCTCGACGGCATTGCGCCCCAGCAGCGAATCCAGCTCGCGCAGCTCAGTGGAATCGACCTCGATGCGTTTCCCCTTCCGCGCCGCACGGGCCTGCCGCGCCTTCAGTTTCGATTCGGCCTTGAGCCGCCGGGCCGCGAGGCGCTTCTCCTCGCGCTCCTTCTGCGCCAGCAGTTTGGCCGTCGCCTTCTCCTGCCGCGCCGCGGCGATCTCCTCGAGCTTCTTCTTCCGCGCTTCGGCCTTGGCCGCCTTCTCCCGGGCTTTGGCCTGCCGCGCCTGTTCCTTCAGATAGGCTTTCCGGGCATCCCCCGTCAGCGTGTCGAGCGGATTGACGGCCGGCGTCCGCAACGAATCCGGCGCGCTCCGCAGCGAGTCGGGCAGCGTCTCCGCCGCCAGCGAATCGGGCCGTCCGGCAACAGCCGCCGCAGATTCCGCGGCACGGCGCAACGAATCGCCGCCGATCCCCGCGGGATGCGCTCCGTCCGTCTGCCCGGCTTCGGGGTGCGGCGCGGCCGACACCGAATCGGCCGGCGGAATCTCCCCCGCCGCGCGGGCCAGCGAATCGGCGGCGCGCCGTTCGGCAGCACGCCGTTCGGCCGCCTCGTTGATCGTGAAAAGAAACATCGAATCGGAACGCATGAAGAGCGAGTCGCCCTGCGAAAGGTCGTAGCTCACCACCGCCGGATCGCGTGTCAGCAGCGCATTGCCCGGCTCCTTCCAGTATTCGCCGTAATCGCCGAAGGCCAGCACCTTGTGCTCCGTATCGTCGATCTGCACGTCCCGCCGCAAGATCACGTGGTTGCGCGGACGGTAGAAGTCGATGCTGTCGCTCCACATCTCCTGCTTTTCGGTCAGCACGTAGCCGTTGCGGGTGACCAAATAGAGCGTGTCGAGCTTCTCGTAGGCCCCGCGGTCGGCATAGAGGTAGTCGCCGTCGCGGTTCCAGATATTCGTGCGTTCGTAGAAAAAGGCGTTGTCGGTGGCCATGTTATAGACCACCGAGTCGCCCCTGAGTTCGTACTCGTCGTTGCGCATCTCCACCCGCTCCACGGCCACCAGCTCCTTCGCATCGGCATAGTAGTAGCCGCGGACCGCCTCGAGCAGATTCTCGCGGTTCGTGAGCACGCCGCCCCGGTCAAACCGCCCCACGTTGGTCTTCGTATTGAACCGGAAATCGTAGGTGTAGAGCGTGGCGTCGCCGTCGATGACCTTCACGATGTCGGAATAGACCCGCGCCTCGTTCAGGTCGCCGTCGTATTCGGCCCGGTCGCCGTAGATATAGGTCGTATTCTTGTTGATGAGCACGTTGCCGAAGAACTCGATGCGCATGTCCGAATAGCGCACCGCCGAGTCGCACGTGATGACGGCCCCGTTGTGCTGCGCGGCGAAATTCCCCACCAGGAAGACCACCGAATCGCCCGGGGCCACGGGCCCCATGAGGTCCGACTTGAGGTCGATGAGTTTCTTCCCGCCCTCCTCCGGGGCAGGCTGCCGCATACCGCTGCGCGCGGCGAACACCCCCGCGACGGCCAATGCCGCAACCGCTATGGAGACGATCCTGCGCACCGGACTACTTCACCCAGTGTTTGTTCTCGAACTCCCCGTCGCGGAACTCGGGGTCGATATAGACGTACATGCCGTCGATCTTCTTCGAAAGCCACTCCCTGAAGGCCCGCTCCTGCTTGTCATGCAGGGCCATCTCCTCCAGCCGCAGGTAGTCCTCGTTGAGCGAGGCCGTATGCGCGGGAATCACCTCCACGAGCTTGACGATCTTGCCCATCTGGTTGCTCAGCATGTCCTCCGTGAGGAAAGCCCCCGACACCTCGCCGGGCTCGAGCTGGATGAGCGCATTGTAGTCGGGCAGCCGGTTGAAATGGCCGAAATCCTCCTTGAGGAACTTCGTGACCGTCATCTTCGCGTCGGGCATGTAACGCTCCAGCACCTCGTGGTTCGACACCAGACCGCCGTTCATCTTCGACGAGGCATCGTCCGAATAGAGCAGCGCCGCCTTCTCGAAAGTGATCGAATCCTTGTGAATCAGGTCGGCGATGCTGTCCAGTTGCGTCAGCGTCTCGCTCAGCTCGTCGCTCGTGAAGACCGGATGCAGCAGGATATGGCGGAAATGGTAGAGCTGTCCGCGCTTGTCCAGCAACTGAATGATGTGGAATCCGAACTGCGACTCGACGACCTCGGAAATCTGGCCGGGCTTCAGCCCCTCCAGCGCCCGGCCGAACGCCTCGTCGAGACCCGACAGCGGCGTGGGGTCCATCTCGCCGCCACGAATGGCCGTACCGTCCTGCGAATACATGCGCGCGAGGCTCTCGAAACGGGCTTTGCCCGTGATGACGCGCTCGCGCATGTCCAGCAGCCGCTCGCGCGTGCGCTGCTTGGCCTCCTTCATCGACTTGGGGAACTTGGTGATCTGCGCATAGACGTACTGATCGGCGATCAGCGGCAGACTGTCCTTCGGGATCGACTTGTAGAAGCGCTCGACCTCGCCCGGGATCACCGACACCTTGTTGATCACCTCCTCCTGCATCCGACTGGCATAGGCCTGCTCCTCGTAGCGCTGGCGGAGTATCTCGCGGAGCGTGAAGATCGGCATGTGGTGCTTGGCCTCCAGTTTCGAGATCGAGCCCTCCAGATCGACCATCTGCTGCACCTGGTTCTCGACGCTCGTCAGAATGCCGCCCTGGTCGATCTCCACCGAGTCGATCTGCGCCTGGTTGTAAAGCAGTTTCTGCGTCATCAGCCCTTCGAGCGCCTCGTTCATCGGGTCGCGGTCGGAGGTGTAGCCCTCCTGCCGGCGCTGCTCGACGAGCTGCCGCGCGTACTCGTCCACCTCGGAGTAGAGGATCGACGACCCGCCCACCACGGCCACCACCTTGTCGAGCATCACCTGCCGCCGCTGGGCCGATGCGCCTGCGGCCGAAATGAGGATCAATGCCGCCAATATACCTTTTTTAAACATGCTCGTTTGCGTTTAGTTTCTATTTGGTCTCTTCGTTGTCCGTCTCCTCCAGACCATAGACGCTCACCTCGCCGTTCTCCGAGGCGCGGTCGAAAAGCTCCTCCTCGTGACGGCGGATCACCTCGCCCTGCCGCCGGTTGAACAGAATGCGGCGGATGGTCGGCCGCAGGCGTTCGAGCGGAATGGGTTCGCCCTCGCGGCGCACCTCGTCGATCTGGAAATAGTATTGCGAATGGCTGTCGCGCATCTCCTGCACGGCAGTCGTCGCCAGCATCGCGTCGTAATTCTGCGAGCGGAGCGTCGGCAGGTAGCTCAGGAATTCCGGGAAGTCGATCCACTGCTCGCGGAAATCATTGACCGCAAAATCGTTCTTCGCGCAGAGGTCGCTGAAATCCTGCTGCTGCGCCGCCGATCCGGAGGCCATGAGCGACTTGAGCTTCGCGGCCTGCCGGTAGTGCAGCCCCAACCGCACGATACGCCCCTTGACGATCGGCCGGTCAAGCCTGAAATCGGCCTTGTGGGCGTTGTAGTACGCCGCGATCTCGTCGTCGGTGAAGACCGTATCGACCGAACGGTCAACGTAATGCTGGTCCAGCTTGCGGATCAGCAACGCCTGCCGGTACTCCTCCACCATGCGGTCGATATCCCCGGCCGACTCAGAGAAGAGGATTTCGGCCTCCTGCAACTTCAACTGCTTGCGCACCCAGCGGTCCACGTACATCTTCACATAGGCGGCGCTGTCCCCGCCCGTCAGCCCCTGCGGAATGACTCTCCGCACGTCACGCATGCGAAGCTCCCGCCCTCCGGCGCGGGCGACGGTCTCGTCGCCCGAGAAATAGCGGGGCATCTCCCGGCAACCCGCCAGCAGCAACGCACCCGCCGCGACCGTTATTTTCGCTCGCAAATTCATATTCCGAAGGGCAAAGATAGGGTTTTTACCCGTAATTAACGCATCGGTGCGGGGGATTATTACGCCCCGGCCCGATTTTTCTCCGCCTCCTTCATGCGGCGCAGCGCGCGCCACATCATGTAGCCCGAGACGACGAGCACGGCCAGCGCGACGACATAGACCGCCACGTAGAGCGTCCGCCCCGGAATCAGGTCGATCAGCAGCGTGTTCGCATGGCCCGTGACGAGCATCAGGTAAGCCACGGCGTTGTTCAGCGCATGGAGGATCATCGCGGCCCACAGCGAATCGGTGGCGATGTAAACGTAACCGAGCACCAGCCCTACGACGAAGGCATTGACCACCTGTACGGGCTGTCCGTGGAGGATGCCGAAAAAGAGCGACGACACGAGCCACGCGATCGTCACGCCGTAACGCGAACGCAGCGAACCGAGCACCACGCCGCGGCAGATGAGCTCCTCGAAGACCGGCGCGAAGAGCACCAGCGAAAGAATCGTCCAGAAACCGCGTCCCACGTTGATCTGCAGCTCGGGCAGCAGGGCCAGCAGCGGTTCGAGCACCACGCCCACGGCGCACATCATCACGAAGGCCCACAACAGCAGCGCCGGATTGAGCCCCCGTGTCGAGAAACGGGCCCAGCGCCCGCGCCCGCCGCGCACGCGACGGTAATAGAGGAGTCCTCCGAGCGCCACGGCCATCGAAACGAAGTAGAGCGCGGCGACCAGCCGGCCCAAAGCCGCAGGCTCCATCGTGTTGTAGTTCGCCCCGTGTCCGGCGAAGAGCGAGAACAGCAGACCGAAAAGTCCCACGAGCGCCTGCGCGCCCAGCGCGATGCCCAGCATGGCGAACAGGTCGCCCGTCGTGGGAAACCGCCGCCGGACGGCGCTCTCCGGCCCCGCTCCGCCCGGTGCGGCGCTTCCGCCGGCGGCTGAAGCAGTCCCTTCCGTCCGCTCCGGTGCGGCATTCCCGTCCTTCCCGGAGGCGGTCTGTTTTCCCCCTCCGGAAGCGGCCGCCCCCGGCTCCGGAAAGACATGCGGCTCCCCTGCGGCGGCAGCGCCACCCTGTCCGGAGACGGGCTCCGGACCGTTTTCCCCGCGCGGCCCGCGGGCCGCGGCGGTCTCCTGCGACGGGTCTCCGGCATGCGGAGCGGCCGGCTCGGTTCGATTCTCTTCCATAAGCGATTCCGGTTACTTCTCTTTGCGACTTCAAAGATAGTGCAAGAGCGGCGCAATGCCAAATTTATTTGCGTTCCGCCGTCCTTATTTTCCGCCCCGCGTAAAGCGGTGCAGGTCTGCCGGAAGCCTCCGCCGCGGCCGGCCGCACGGAAGCGGGAAACGGGTAATTTTGCATGACGATTGCGGATTTCCGCAGAATTTCACTAAATTTGTCCGCTTATTATACGGTATCGAATCATTATGGCAAAGGTTATCGCATTAGCCAATCAGAAAGGCGGCGTGGGCAAAACCACGACGGCCATCAACTTAGCGGCGTCGCTGGCCCTGCTGGGCAAAAAGGTGCTGCTGCTCGACGCCGATCCGCAGGCCAACGCCACCTCCGGACTGGGCTTCGACATCAACCTGGAGGGCATCTACGAGTGCATCGCCGGGCAGAAGCGCGCCGAAGAGGTGATCCTCCAGAGCCCCGACGTCAAGAACCTCTGGCTGCTCCCCTCGTCGATCGACCTGGTGGCCGCCGACACCGAACTGCCGAAGATGGAGAACGCCCACCACGTGATGAAACGCATCGTGGACTCGGTGCGCGAACGGTTCGACTACGTTTTCATCGACTGCTCCCCCTCGCTGGGCTACACGACGGTCAATATCCTCACGGCCGCCGACACGGTGCTGATCCCCGTGCAATGCGAATACCTCGCGCTCGAAGGGCTTTCGAAGCTGCTCAACACGATCCGCAAGGTCAAGTCGGGGCTGAACCCCGCGCTCGACATCGAAGGCTTCCTGCTCACGATGTACATGCGCAACCGCCTGAACAATCAGGTCGTCACCGAAGTCCGCGAACACTTCGGCGAACTGGCCTACGACACAATAATCCAGCGCAATATCCGTTTGGGTGAAGCGCCCTCGCACGGAAAGCCCGTCATGCTGTACGACGCGGGCGCCGTGGGTTCGGAGAACTACCTGAACCTGGCCCG